>NZ_JAMYVQ010000002.1:0-340353 GCF_040324155.1 Mesorhizobium sp. M0011
TGCCATCCTGCACCGCAAGACGCACAAACTCCAACTTCCCATCCATCACGCTGGTGTTCCCAAATGGCATCGCGAACCTCCCGGCGCAAAGCACGCCAAACTGTTCGCGATGTCCTCGCACACCTGTTCGCGATGTCTCCGGTCCAAACAGGGGGGAGATCAGATGTCACCGCCGCTTTCGCTAATCACCAACCGCGCAAGGAGAGTGCTGGCATCGAAGCTGCCAATCTCCCCCCTTGCGGGGGAGATGTCCGGCAGGACAGAGGGGGGTGTGCCGAAGTGCCAAGCCCATCCGGTAGTGTCACCATGAACCGCTTCGCCGAACTACTCGACCGCCTGGTGCTGACGCCGTCGCGCAACGGCAAGCTGACCTTGCTGACCGACTATTTCCGCACGGTAGAGGATCCCGACCGCGGGCTGGCGCTGGCTGCCATCACCGGCGATCTCCACATTGCCGCGGTCAAGCCGGCGATGCTGCGCATGCTGGTCACCGAACGCATGGATCCGGTGCTGTTCGGCTATTCCTACGACTATGTCGGCGATCTCGCCGAAACGGTGTCGCTGGTCTGGCCGCAAACGCCCGGAAACATCGCGAACCGCGAGCCGACGCTTGGCGAGGTCGTGGCCAGACTGCAGGCGGCGAGCCGCTCCGACGGACCGAAGGTGCTGGCAGGGCTGCTCGACAGCGCCGGCATCTCGGCCCGCTTTGCCATCATCAAGCTGGTCACCGGCGGCTTGCGCATCGGCGTGTCGGCGCGGCTGGCCAAACAGGCGCTGGCGGATTTCGGCAAGGTCGACATCGCCGAGATCGAAGAGCTCTGGCACGGGCTGTCACCGCCTTACACAGCGCTGTTCGCGTGGCTGGAAGGCAAGGCCGAAAAACCCAGGAACACGGCGTTGGCATTGTTTCGACCGGTGATGCTGTCGAACCCGGTTGGCGACGGCGATCTCGAAAAGCTCGATCCGGCGGATTATGCCGCCGAATGGAAATGGGACGGCATCCGTGTCCAGGCGGTGGCCGAGGGCGGTATCCGCCGGCTCTATTCGCGCACCGGCGATGACGTTTCGGGTGCCTTTCCGGACCTCGCCGATGCCATGCATTTTTCCGCAACGCTGGACGGCGAACTGCTTGTCGGCGATCCCCGGCAGGCGACGGGAACGTTCTCGGATCTGCAGCAGCGGCTGAACCGCAAGACGGTGACACCGAAGATGCAGCAGCAATACCCGGCCTTCATGCGCTGCTACGATCTGCTCCAGGTCGGCGGCGAGGATCTGCGCGCGCTGTCGTTTCGCGAGCGGCGCGGCCGGCTGGAAGCGTTTGTCGGGACGCTCGACCCGAGCCGTTTCGATATTTCGCCATTCGTCGACTTCACGGATTGGCAAACGCTGGAGGAACTGCGCCGGGTGCCGCCGCATCCGATCATCGAAGGCGTCATGCTCAAGCGCTGGGACTCAGCCTATGTCGCCGGCCGCCCGAAAGGCCCGTGGTTCAAATGGAAGCGCGATCCGCACACGGTGGACGCGGTGCTGATGTATGCCCAGCGCGGCCACGGCAAACGCTCGAGCTTCTATTCCGACTATACGTTCGGTGTCTGGACAGGTGCAGAAGGCGAGGAGGAACTGGTGCCGGTCGGCAAGGCCTATTTCGGCTTCACCGACGAGGAGTTGAAGCAGATCGACAAATATGTCCGCGACAACACGATCGAGCGTTTCGGGCCGGTGCGCTCGGTGCGGGCCGACCGCGACAACGGCCTGGTGCTGGAAGTCGCCTTCGAAGGGCTGAACCGCTCGACCCGGCACAAATCCGGCGTCGCCATGCGCTTTCCCCGCATTTCGCGGCTGCGCTGGGACAAGCCGGCCAACGAGGCCGACCGCATCGAGACGCTGCAGGCGCTGCTCGACCGCTAGACCGTTCGGCGCTCTTACGGCTCGATCGAAACGCGGATTTCGTAGATGTCCGCGGCCTTGCCCTGCTTGTCGAAGTCGGAATTGATGGCAATGGTGCCGGCCGAGCCCGGACGCTTGTCCGGAAACTGCACATCGAACAGATATTCGTTCTGCTGCTGGCCGACCGCATAGCGCTTGCGGCCGCAATCGCCGAGTTCGCCGAAATTGCAGTCGACCGAAATCTGCGTCTCCTTGCCTTCCTCGGAGCGGGCAATGATGTCGAACACGGCATGTTTGCCGGCCAGCTTCTCCAGCACGCCTTGTCCGACGTCGAAACTGATCGCCGAACCGGACGCGCCGGAACGGATGCGCAGGAACGAACCGGTATCGTCCTTCATCACCTCGGCCCTGGCGTCAGACGGCGCGCTAACATGGGATGCATCGGCCGGCGAAAACACATTGATCCATTCGCGCGCCTGGTCCGCGGCGCCGGGTTTTGCCGGACCGCCGTCGGCCGGTGTGAAATCGTCGTCCTCGACGGTCGGCGGCGCCTGCGGCGGGGCGGTGTCGAGTTGCGCGGATGTCTTGAACACGCCGGTCTGCACGGCGAAGAACAGGCCGATGCCAACCGCGGCGAGCAGTGTCACGGTCAGGAAGATGGCGGTCAGCGGCAGGCGACGCCCCCTTATGCGTCGTTCATCGCGGTCGGGCGCCACTTCCGTCGTCGCGCCGGCCGAGGCCGGAACCGACATGTCGATGGCCGGAGCATCGGGAAGCGTGGCGTCCGGCATGATGTCGGGAACGACGGGCAGAACGCGCGAGCGCGGCGCATCGGCAGCGGATTGCACGGGTCCGTCGACGACGACATCGGGGGACGATGCCTGTCGGCCGGTTTCGACCGCGGGCGCCGAGTCCGCTCCGAGTTCGACCGCCGGTGCATCGCCCTGCTGGCCGACATCCGGCACCGCCGGCAGGAACTCGGATTCGATTTCGGTGATTTTCGCCTGGATTGCCTTGCGGCGCTTGATGGCGACCTCGACGGTCACACCGGGATTGGCCTGGAGCGCGCGATCGAGCGCGGCAAAAGCCGAGCGATAGACCCTCTCGCGGAACGCGCGGTCCTCGGCATTGCCTTTCTCCAAGGCGTTCCGGATCGCTTTTTCGATCGCGTCCAAGCAGGTCCCTCTGTCTTTGCCAACCTTGCCGTGATCGTTAGCCGCAGGCGACCAATCAATCAACGGGCGAGCGGCGTATTCTGCCTCGCAGAGGTGTGCAAAGTCCATTCCGGCGCTGTTCCGGCAACAAAATCAGCATGTTTCGCCGATTTCGCGCACAGGGAGCGCACGCACCGTGCGCCGCATTCCCTTGGCGATTGACTGGCGGACAAAGCGGCGGCCGGCTTTCGAGGGTGCCATGACGCCGACGCAGGAATTGCCAAGTCGCATCTTGAATTCGCGCCCGGTTGCGTCTATCACCGCCGCATCTTGGAGGCCTTGGCTTCCTGGGCCGCTTTAGCTCAGTTGGTAGAGCACCGCATTCGTAATGCGGGGGTCAGGTGTTCGAGTCACCTAAGCGGCACCATTCCTCCTCCGTTTTGTAGTCTGCCCCTTCGCGGCTGGTGCAAAGGATTGCGACGCCGGCCTGGCAGATCTGCCATTGTCGAGACCCCGGTTTGGTGTGAAACTCATGGCCTCAGCATGGGAGGTCAAAAAATGCCCAACAATTTCAAGACCGGAGACGTCGTCAGGCTGAAATCCGGAGGCCCCAGGATGACGATCAGCGATGGCGCAGCCTCGGGCATGTATCTGTGCCACTGGTTCAATCGCGAGGGCGAGGTGTGGACCCCGCAACATGCCGGGTTCAAGCCCGAACAACTGATTGCGGCCGACCAGTCGGACTAGAGTTTCTTCCATCCCGATCAGATCGAGATGGGCAGCCTCTGTTGTCCTGGGATGAACGGATCAGCACGCGCGACCGACGGATTTTCCGGGTCGCGGCGTTTAACGGTTGAAGCGCGATTGCGGCACAAGCCGTCTGCGTCGCGCCAACCTGGAGACGCACAACATGATCAGTCGTTCGATATCAGTCGTTGCCTTGAGTTTGCAGACCGTTGCGGCTTTCGCCCAGGCAGCGACGCCGCCTGCACCGCCAACGGCCGCGCCACTTGCCGCGCCAGGCGCTTCGGGGACCAGGTCCGACATCACGCTGGCCAAATTCCAGAAGCGGCGCGAGAAGGCGATCATGGCGGCCGATACCGACGGCGACGGCAAGATCAGCCTGCTGGAGTGGGAGGCCTTTCAGACGAAGCGCAACGCCAAAGGCGACGCCGCCAAATCCTTCGCGCGGATCGATTCCAACCATGACGGCTTCATCGATCGCGCCGAACTCGATGCATTCTTCGCCAGGCGCTTCGCCCGGCTGGACAAGAATGCCGACGGCATTTTAACGGCCGACGAACTGCCGGGCCACAAAACCGCTCCCAAGCAGGAACAATGACCAAGAGGCAATGACGCGCGATGAACATCGGGAGTGCGCAGACTGATGGCTGCGGATCCGGACGAGGAGCTGGTTCGCCGTGTTGGCGCCGGCGAGCCCGCAGCCGTGCAAACGCTCGTCGCGCGCAAGCTGCCGCGTATCCTGGCGCTTGCCGTGCGCATGCTCGGCGATGCGGCGGAGGCCGAGGATGTCGCGCAGGAAACCTTCGTGCGGATCTGGCGCCATGCCGCGAGCTGGCGGCGCGGCAATGCGCGCTTCGACAGCTGGATCCACCGGGTGACGCTCAACCTTTGCTACGACCGGCTGCGTCGCAGGCGCGAGTGGGTGACCGGCGACCTGCCGGACGTGGTCGACCCTGCGGCACTTCCCGACGCCCCTCGCCAAGAGGACGCGCTTCGGGTCGAACGGGCACTGCAAGCCATAGCGCCGCGCCAGCGCGAAGCGATCGTTCTGGTCTACTATCAGGAGATGTCCAATATCGAGGCGGCAGCGACCTTGCAGATCAGCGTCGATGCCCTGGAGAGCCTGCTTGCGCGCGGCCGGCGGTCGCTGCAGGCGATCCTGGCGGGGGATGGCGCCGATGAGTAAGCACCGGGCAAGCACCAACGCACTACGGCCATTGCGCCTTGCTGGTGCCGCCTGGCGCTCGGCGCCGACCGGCAAGGAGGAGACACATGGCTGAAGGGTCCAGAAACGAACCCGCAATGGATGCCAGCCGCTTCGCCGCCTTGGCCCAGGCCTATGGCGGCGACTTGCGGCGATGGCCCGAGGCTGAGCGAATGGCCGGCACGGCCTTTGCCGCGAGCGGCGCGGGCAAGGCCATCTTGAGGCAGGCCGGGACACTTGACGCGCTGCTCGACAGCTACCGCGTCGACGCCCCGGACAAGGCACTGCACAGCAGCATTCTGCAGGCTGCCGGCCGGCACCTCGTCCAGCGCCGGCGTCAGTGGTTCTGGTGGCTGGGACTTGGACTTGCCGGCATTGGTCTGGCCGGTGCCGTGGCAGGACTGGCCCTGGTGACCATCGTCACGCCGGAGGTCCAGCCGGACCATTATGTGCTGGATGCCAATGTGACGGCGTTTGGCGATGCCGGCCCGGATGCCGAGAACGGTGAGGAAAGCCTATGAGCCCGCGCTGGATCCGTGGTCTGGTCATTGCTTCCGTGGTGTTGAACGTCTTTCTTGCAGGCGCATTTGCCGGCGGTGCGGTCTGGCTGAGAAATGCCAAAGCGGGCGCGGGTGTCTCGCTGGAATCGGCTGGCCGACAGCTTCCCAACCAGGACCGCAAGGCGTTCCGCCTGGCGCTGCGCCAGGTTCGCGTGGAGTCTCGGCAGATCATTCTCGATGGCCAGCAGGCGAGGCAGGAGGCAGCGGACCTGTTGCAGCAGCCTGTCATGGACAAGGCCGCCTTGTCCGCCGCGCTGGAGCGGGCACGCAATGCCGATGTGACGGTGCGCAGCCGGCTTGAACAGGCCATTGTCGACTTCGCGGCGAACACGTCACACGAAAACCGGAGCGTGCTGGCACAGGCATTGCTGCGCCATATGGAACGCCGCGCCGCCGTTGCGCCGAAAAAATCGCCATGACGACCGACGGAAAAGGCCGGAGACGCCGTTTAACGATGCGAAGGGACAAGCCTGCCCGATCGCACCATGCAGGGCGGCCATCTTCAAACTCGAAAGCACTCGGAGTCCAATTATGAGTCGCCTGAAAAACTACGCAGCAGCCGCTATGCTGGCCCTCAGCGGAACGGTCGTGACAGCCACCGCGTCCAGCGCAATGCCCATCGTGTCCGTTGCCCAGCCGGCCGCCCAGGCATCGGTCGAGCATGTCCGCTGGGGCTGCGGCATCGGCTGGCATCCGAACAGATGGGGACGTTGCGTGCCGAGCGGCGTCGTCATCGTGCGCCCGCGCTACCACTACTGGCACGCTCCGGTCCACGTCTGGCATCCGCACCATCGCTGGCACCACTACTGATCGAAGCACGGTAGGGCCAGGCGCTTTTGTGAAACCTGGTCCCGCCGTTGCGGACAGCGCGATCCCCGGAATTAAGGTTAAATTCACTATAGATTTGTTCTTAGCCCGCAAATAATCGAAGAGTTTCCCGAAATTATGCTCAGGCATATTCATGGGAAAATCTGTGGCTCAGCTTCACAATCTTGGTCGGCTGCTCTGTCATCCGCTGACGCTGGCCGTGGTCAGCCTAGCCGGTGTCTTCGCCGCCGGACGGGCCGAGCACGAATGGCTGTCGGTGCCGTTCTCGCTGGCGCTGGTGGCAGCCCTTGCCGGACTTCTGTTCCTGGCTGCGGGGCGCCTTGCCTTTTCCGTCTATCTCGCCTGGATGGGCATTGCTTTCATCACGGTGGTTTCAGCGATCAAATTCAGGATGAAGGGGTTTTCGCTGCACTTCTACGACACGGTCTTCGTATCGAGGGATCCGGAAGTGTACCGCTTCCTGCTCGGCTCCTACCTCCATCTGATCGCGCCGGTCGTCATTGCCCTGGGGCTCGGCATTGCGGCGGCGGTGCTTCTGTTCCGGATCGATCGGAAAATCGGCTGGCCGGTGTCGGCACGCGTCCTGGTGATGGCGGCGCTCGTCGTCCTGGTGCCGCTGACCTTTCCGGCCGAGGCCTCGAAGGACCGTTATTTCTACTACATGCAGGGCCGGCACATGTCGGCCTTCTTCGTTTCGCTGCTGGATTTGCACAACCTGGTTGTTGAATCGGGCTTCGAAAAGCGGCTGCAAGCCGTCGCGCCGCAGCCGCCTTTTGCCGACACGGTCGACTGCGGCGAGCGGGCTGATCTTCCCGACGTCTTTTTCGTGCTCAGCGAAAGCCAGTCCGATCCCGGCTATTTTCCGCAGGTCGGCAACGGCGCGGGATTCCTGCAGAGGTTCGCGCCGGGGGCCGGCACGCCGCATCCGATGCAGGTCGAGACGTTTGGCGGCGGCACCTGGATCACCAATCTGTCGCTGATGACAGGCCTGTCGGCCACCGATTTCGGCTGGCGAAGCCCCTATTTGACCATCACCCTGCAGGACAAGGTCGCCGGCGCCTTGCCGGAGGTGCTGGCGCGCTGCGGCTATCGAACTGTCGTGATGACGCCGATGGACTTTTCGTTCGTCAATGAAGGGCCGTTCCTGAAATCGATCGGTTTCGAGACCGTGCTCGACATCAAGGACATCGCCGCGCCCTTCTACCACCTGCGCGATATCTTTTATTACCAGGCGGCCGAAGCATTCATCGCCAGGCACCGCAAGGAAGACGGCCGGCCGCTGTTCCTCGAAATCCAGACCATGTTTCCGCACTCCCCCTATGAGGGGCGGATGGAGCCCGAGTTGAAGGTCGAGGGCGAGCCTTTCTCGGGCGATTTCCAGGCCAATGAGTATCTGCGCCGGATGGCGGTAGCGCGCGGCGATTTCCAGCATTTCCTCGACGAGAGGAAAGCGGATGCCGGTGAACGCGGCGCCGTGGTGCTCGAGTTCGGCGATCACCAGTCGTCGGCGACCAAGCCGTTCGTCGACGCGATCGCCGGGGACGACGCCTTGGCGACCCCTGGCTCGCTTGCCTACCGCACCTTCTACACGCTCACCACCTTCAACCATCCTTTGCGCCATCCGATGCCTGACCTGGCGCCGCTCGACGTCGGCTTTCTCAGCGCAAGCCTGCTCGACGCGGCCGGCCTGCCGATGTCGCCTGTCATGGCCGATCTCGTGCGCCTGCGCGACCATTGCGGCGGCAGGTTCCATGGCTGCAAGGACCGGGCCGAGGTGGATACGCATCTGCGCCGGCGTGTCGATTCAGGGCTGCTGCATCTGTTCCCGGAGGCGGTGCCGTTGCATGCGCCGGCGCCGTTCCAATCGGTAGACGCCCGCTAGATATTTCAGTCGATTTTATCCGGTCCCAGCGACGCCACGGTCTTCAACGCGCCGTCGAGCATGTCGCCCTTCTCGTCCTTCAGCGCCATCTCGCGTAGGCGGCGGATCCAGTCGGCGGCGTCGGCGCGGCCCTTGACCAGGTCGAGCGCCGACAGCACCCGGTCGAATTTCGACTGTGCGCGGACATGGGTGTCGCTGTAGCCCTTGATCAGCCGGCGGCAATTGAGGATCTCGACGGCCAGCGCGTAGTCCTGGCGAACATGGTCGAGCGCCAGCGCGTACCAGCGGTCGAGATGCGCGATCTCAACCTTGTGGCGCAGCAGACTACGGCGCCAGCGGCGCAGGCCGCCGATGAACCACAGAGCGGCAAAGCCGGCAAAACTGTCGGTGCGGATGCGGCGGCCGTGGTTGATGCGGCGGTCGAGAAAGGCGGCGAGCTTCGGCCGGTCCTCGATGTAGCTGCCCAGCCCCGCCGGCAAGGTACCGCAGAACTCCTCGATGCGCGGATGGAAATACTCGGTCACCTGCAGGATCGAGCCGTCCTTGACGCCGACCTCGCGGCGCACGCGTTTGTCGCGCGTCGAGCGCGTCTTGAGATCGGCGACGCGGATCATGTCGTCGTAGCACAGCGCATTGGCCAAATGCTTTGCGGCAGCGATGGACAGGCCATAGCCCTGAACCGGCCCGTCCAACGCGACGGCCTTGTCCAGCCAGTCGAGATACTCGCGCCCGTAGGCTATGTCCTGATAGTCGACGACCTTTCTCAAGCCCCGAAGTGCCATGTCGCGTACGGCCACCGGCAACAGATCGATGCGGGCAGCCAAGGCCTGCCAGCCTTGCAGCAGGTTTTGCGGGCCACTCACCTGTCCTGTGCCCAAGGCAGATTCGACAATCGCGGGCTCGGCCGGCCTAGGCGCCGGTGCTGCCGTGCCGCGCGCACGATCAAACGCGGCACCGAAGGCGGCGAGGCTGGCCTTGACGCCCCGGCCGCCGGCACCGATCGCCTGTTCGTAGCTTTCGCGCGTGAACGGCAGGGCGTCGGACCCCGCCAGCGCGCCAAGCAGGCTGGCCGAGATCATCGAGCCATTGGCGGCGGCGATCTTTTCCATGTCGAAAGCGATGAAGCGCTTCGATGCGGCTTCCGCCGTCGCATGCACCTTGGAGGACGAAGCCCGGCCGTCGCCCGGCTCGATCTTTTCCGACACGGCGGCGATGCGGTGCGACGAGGCAATCAGCGTGGTGCGGTCGGGCGTGACGAAGCCGCGAATGATGGCACGGCCGGCTTCCATCAATTCGGCGGCGATCAGGATGTCGACGTCGCCCTGCGACGGCGACAGCGCGAAGACCGGCAGCCGGCCGGTATCGCGGGCCATCTCCACATAGTAAATGGTGGCGCCGGTACGCTGGGCGACGCCGGCGACCGAGGTCGATTGCGCAACAAAGCCGTTGCGCTCGGCGACATCGGTGATCCAATCGGCGAGCACGCCACCGCCTTGGCCGCCGACCGCCAGCACGGCGAGCTTGATGACACGCTCGCTATCCTGAGCGCCGGCGCGGGCGCGAAGTGGGGGGACGGCGTCAAGCATCGGCGAAGGTCAGGCGCCGGCTTTCGCGGCGGCGCTGCAACAGGCTGATGGTGGCACGGCGCGCGGCTTCCAGGAAGCGATCCCAGCGGCTCGGATTGTGTACGACGTCGGCGCGATAGAACGATGGGCACAGCACCGCCGCATCGGCGACCTCGCCGCAATTGCCGCAGCCGACGCAGCTCTGGTCGATATGCGCGACCGGATCGTCGCGCAGCGGATCGTCGAGCGACTTCACCGACAGCGAGGGACAGCCGGACAGCCGCATGCAGGCATGGTCGCCGGTGCAGATGTCCTCATCGACGCCGAACTTCGGTTTCACGACACGGGTCCCGCCCTTGATCGCCTTGTCGACCAGCGGCTTTTCGCGGCGCTGCCGGTTGAGCATGCATTCGGACGAGGCGACGATGACCTTCGGCCCTTTCTCGTCGGTGGTCAGCGCCTCGCGCAGCGTGTCCTGCATCTTGGTCACGTCATAGGTGCGGTCGATATGGCGCAGCCATTTGACGCCCATGCCTTTCACCGCCTCGGTGATCGGATGCTTCGTCGACTTGGTCTTGTTGCCGGCGCGGGACGACAGGATGTCCTGGCCGCCTGTGGCGGCCGAGTAAAAATTGTCGACGATGACGATCACGCCGTCGTTCTTGTTGAACACCGCATTGCCGATCGAGGAGGTCAGGCCGTTGTGCCAGAAGCCGCCATCGCCGACAAAGGAGATGGAGCGGCGCTTGGCATCCGGCGAATTGAACGCCGAGGCCGAGGCCGGCCCCAGCCCATAGCCCATGGTGGTGGCTCCGAGTTCGAAGGGCGGCATGATCGAGAACAGGTGGCAACCGATGTCGGAGGCGATGTGATGCTTTCCGAGCTCCTGCTCGACCAGCTTGGTCGCGGCAAAGATCGGCCGTTCCGGGCAGCCGATGCAGAAGCCCGGCGGACGGCCCGGCACGACATTGATCAGGTCGGCGGCATCGACGCCATCGCCGACCTTGTTGGGCGCCCGCACTTCGCCGGGCAGCAGATGCGGCGCCTCGGCACGCAGGAAGGCGCCGATGCCGTCCAGCATGACCTGGCCGGTGTATTCGCCGGCCATCGGCAAATGCTCCTTGCCGACCAGCCTGGTGCCGCGACCGGCCTTGTGCAGCATCGAAGCGAAGGCCTGCTCGATATAGTTGGGCTGGCCCTCCTCGACGACCAGCACCGACTGCTTGCCCTCGCAGAACGACAGGAACTCGTCATCGATCAGCGGATAGACGGCATTGAGCACATAGAGCGGCACGTCGGTGTCGCCATAGATGTCGGCAAGGCCGAGCCGCTGCAGCGCGCGGATGACCGAATTGTACATGCCGCCCTGCATGACGATGCCGACCGAGCCATGATCCGACCCGAAGAATTCGTTGATCTTGTTCTTGCGGATGAAATCGACCGCCGCCGGCCAGCGCTTCTGCACCTTCTCCTTCTCATGCAGGAAGGAAGCGGGCGGCAGCACGATGCGGCCGGTGTCGCGGCGGGGCGCGTCGAGCGCATCGGCGACCGTCATCGGCGGCCGCTTGTTGTCCTTGGCGATGAAATGGCCATGCACGTGGCAGCAGCGGATACGCACCTGCAGCATGACCGGCGTGTTGGAAATCTCCGACAGTTCGAAACCGTCCTCCACCGACTTGACGATCGACGGCAGGTTGGGGCGCGGGTCGAGCAGCCAGACTTGACTTTTCATGGCGAAGGCATGGCTGCGCTCCTGCATGATCGAGGAGCCTTCGCCATAGTCCTCGCCGACGATGATCAGCGCGCCGCCGGTGACGCCGCCGGAGGCGAGATTGGCCAGCGCGTCGGAGGCGACATTGGTGCCGACCGTCGACTTGAAGGTCGCCGCACCACGGATCGGGTAATGCACCGAGGCGGCCAGCATGGCGGTGGCGGTGGCCTCGGAGGCGCTGGCCTCGAAATGCACGCCGAGCTCGCCCAGAATGTCCTGCGCGTCGGCGAGCACGTCCATCAGATGGCTGATCGGCGCGCCCTGGTAGCCGCCGACATAGCCGACGCCGCATTGCAGCAGCGCTTTAGTGATGGCGAGGATGCCTTCGCCGGCAAATTCCTCGCCGGCACCGAGCCTGAGCTTTTCGACTTCCCTGGCAAAAGACCGTTCGGCCATTTTTTTCTCCCTTCCGTTACCGCCAGCCCGTCATCTGCTGGCATTGGCGGCGCGTAGGTCTAGATGTCGTGCTTGCGAATGTTCTTCAGCATCTTCAAAAGCGTGGCGATGAGTGCGGAATATTCGGCGTCATCGATATCGTCGAACATCGCCTCGAACGCGTCATGCATGGCCGGCCAGGCGCGCGCGAACTCGGCGCGGCCGTCATCGGTGAGGAACACGTGGCGGATGCGGCTGTCGGTGACGCCCTGTTCGCGCCGTACCAGGCCTTGGCCTTCCAGCGAGTCGAGCGTCCGGCTCAAGGTCGATTGCTCGATGACCGTATAGACCGAGAGGTCGTTGACGGTGATGCCGTCGCTGACCGACAGCACGGCCAGCGTGCGCACCTGCGGAATGGTCAGGCCCTGCTTGCGGAAATCGTCGCGCAGGGTGGCGTTGTAGCGGCCCATGATGCGGTTCATCAGATAGGGCGCGAATTGCTGCAGGCCGATCTGCCCCAGGGTCGAAATGCGCTGGCGCTTTTCCGCGACCTTCTCTTCCATCACAGCCTCCCCGCCAGGAGAAAGCCGGAACCGCCGCCGAGACCCGCGCCCGGGTGGGTCGAGGCGCCGATATGGTAGAGGCCCTTGATGCCGGTCTGATGGTTGCGGCTGGTCTTGAACGGCCGCCACAGGAACGACTGGTCGATGGTCGAGGAACCGCCATAGGGGTCGCCGCCGACCAGGTTGATGTTCATCGCATCGAGATCGGCCGGCGAATAGGCGCGCCGTGCGATGACGCTGTCCTTGAAACCATCGATATGGCCGGCGAGGATGGCCTCGGCGCGATCGGCATAGGCTTCCCGCAAAGCGTCGGTCCATTGCCCGTCAACCGGCAACTGCAGGATGCCGGCGGCGTCGCCCTTGATGTAGCGGGGTGCCTCGGGAAGTTGCAGCCACAGGATCGCCTTGCCTTCAGGGCAGCGCGACGGGTCGAGCGCATGCGGCTGGCCGACACAGATGGTCGGCACTTCCGGCAGCATGCTACGCGCCGCCTCGTTGCAGGCTTTCGAGACGCCATCCAGTCCCGGCGTCAGGTGCAGCAGCGCCACCTTGTCCAGGCCTTCGCCGCGCCACGCGGGCGGCTTGCTCAGAGCATAATGGATCTGGAAATTGCCCTTGCCGTATCGGTATTTCTGCGTCGCCTCGACATCAGCTTGGGGAGCGTCGGCTCCAAGCAGCCTGCCGTAGAGCTGCGTCGGCGTGACTGAGCAGATGACGCTCTTGTTGGCATGGACCGTTTCGCCCGAGGCCAGTCGCACGCCGGTCGCGCGGCCATTGCTTTGAACGATCGAAGCGACATCGGCGCCGGTGCGGATGTCGCCGCCGCGTTCCCGGATCAAAGCCTCGAAGGCCGCCAGCAGGTTTTTTGCCCCGCCCTTGACGATCGGCGCGCCCGCCGCCTCAAGCGCGAAGGCGATAACCTTGGCGATCTGGCCGGAGAAAGCATCCTCCGGGCCGAGCCCGGCATGCAGTACCCAGGGTGCCCACAGTGCACGGATGGTTTCGGACTGGTAGGTGCTTTCGAGCCAGCCGCGCGCCGGCACCAGTGCCTCGCCGAGAAAGGCGGCAAGACCGCGCGGGCCGCGCCGCCAGCCATCGCCGGCCAGCAGCTTGGCGGTCGGATAGGACCACAGGCTGCCGCCGAGCAAGCCGAACAGCAGGCCGGCATTGCGCTCGATGTCGCCGACATCATCCGCGTGCCGGTCGCCGTCGCCTGCCGCGATCGCATTGAGGGCGGCGACGTTGGCGGCACGGTCGGTGCTGAGCACGGCATGGCTGCCGTCCGGCCGCAGCACGCCGGTCGGCGTGCCCGTGTGGCAGAACTCCAGCCCGTGCCGTGCAAGGTCGGCGCCCAGCGCCGCAAAGGCCGGCGAGGTGATGAACAGCACGAAGGTCGTCGCCATCACATCATGGATGAAGCCGGGCGCGGTGATCTCCTCGGTGCGCATGCAACCGCCAATGCGGTCGTTGCGCTCCAGGACGAGCACACGCGCCCCTTTGCCGCCGAGCATCGCCGCGCAGACCAGCGCGTTGATGCCGCTGCCGACGATGATGTGATCCGGCTGGGTCACGGCAAACGCTTTCGCTTAGCCCTTCGACACCAGTGCCAGCGCGCGGATCGGGCTGCCGGTGCCGTGTTCGATCTTGAGCGGTGCGGCGATCAGGATGGCGCCCTTCGGCGGCAACTGGTCGAGGTTGCAAAGGCTGGCAAGACCGTAGCGGTTGGCCTCGTGCATCAGCGTGTGCGCCGGGAATGGCGGCTCCATTCCGCCGGCCTTGCCGGCATCCGTCCCGATCGTCTCCGAGCCCCAGCCCTTGATGTCCTTGCTGATCAGGAACTGGATGGCTTCGGCCGTCGGGCCGGGCGTGTGCGGGCCGGTCTCGTTGGCGTTGAGGAACTCGGCTTCCGAGCCGTTGCGCTTGTACCAGTCGGTGCGCATCACCACCCATTCGCCGGCATTGATCGCGCCATGCTTGGCTTCCCACGCCTTGATGTGGTCGACGGTGAGCAGGAAATCGTGATCGGCGGCGGCTTCCTTCGAGCAGTCGATGACATTGACCGGGCCGACGAAGTTCTGCGCCGGAATGGTGTCGGTGGCGCCGTCGGCATAGTCCTTGCCGGAGATCCAATGCTGCGGCGCATCGAAATGCGTGCCCGAATGCTCGCCAAGCTTCAGCCAGTTCCATGCCCACCACGGGCCGTTCTTGTCATATCGGGAGATCGAGTGGATCTCGACCTTGGGCGTGTCGACGGCGAGTTCCGGCGGCAGTTTGATCAGCGGTGTGTCAGGCCCGAGCGGCGCCGTCAGGTCGACCACCTTGATGGCGCCTGAAAGAAGCTGGCCGGCGACTTCGCCGAGGAGTTTTTGCGCGTCCATGGTTCTCTGTTCCCTCTTTCGTGTGATGATCAAGGCTCGTCTCGGCCCTTAATATCCTACTAGACGAAAACATATGCATCTGCAATTATCTTTAAGCATAAAGGAAATGGGAACGGGGCGTGAGCGAATTCGACGCCATCTTTGTCGGGGCGGGCCACAACAGTCTGGCATGCGCCGCGCATTTGGCGCTTAAAGGCTGGAAAACCGGGATTTTCGAGCGCAGTGCAACGATCGGCGGCGCCGTCCAGACACGCGAATTCACCCTTCCCGGCTTCCGCCACGATTTCGGCGCGATGAATCTGAGCCTGTTTGCCGGCTCGGCCTTCCACCGGAAATATGCAAATGAATTGAAAGCACAGGGGCTGGAGTTTGCCCCGGTCGCCGATTGTTTCGCCAGCGCCTTTCCGGACGGTCGGTGGTTCGGCGTCAGCAACGATCTGGAAAAGACCACTGCCCGCATGGCCGCCTTCTCCGCCGCCGATGCCACGACATGGCGCAGGCTGGTCGCCGCCTTCCCGGCGGAGGCCGAGCATCTGTTCCGGCTGCTGGGATCGCCGATGAGCGCTCGCGCGCTTGCCGGCACGGCGTGGGGCCTGTGGCGCAAGAAGGGCATGTCTGGGGCGCTCGATACGGGCCGCCTGCTGTTGTCCTCGCCCCGCGCCTGGCTGGAGGAGAATTTCGAGTCGCCGCATATCAGGGCAACGCTCGCCACCTGGGGCATGCATCTCGACTTCGCGCCCGACATCGCCGGCGGCGCCGTCTTCCCCTATCTGGAATCGATGGCCAACCAGAGTTTCGGCATGGTGCTGGGCAAAGGCGGCGCCGACACCATCATTAAGGCGCTGTCGGGCATGGTCACCTCAGCCGGCGGCAAGATCGCCACCGATGCCGAAGTGGCCGAGATCACCGTTTCCGCCGGCAAGGCGACCGGCGTGCGGCTGGCTTCCGGCGAGATGCATACCGCCACGAGGGCGGTCATCGCCGGCGTTGCGCCGAAGGCGCTGACCGGCAAACTGCTGCCCAACGGTTCAGGTGACACCGGCTTCGACACGGCCATGCAAAAATTCCGCCACGCGCCGGGCACGATGATGATCCATCTGGCGCTCGACGATCTGCCGGACTGGCGCGCCGGGCGCGAGCTTCGGCAGTTCGCCTATGTGCATCTGTCGCCGTCGCTCGACGCCATGTCGCGCACCTATCAGCAGGCGATGGCGGGCATGCTGCCGGACGAGCCGGTGCTGGTCGTCGGCCAGCCGACAGCGATCGACCCATCGCGTGCGCCGGAAGGCAAGCATGTGCTCTGGGTGCAGGTGCGGATGCTGCCCGCCGAAATCCTGGGCGATGCGGCCGGCAAGATCGCGCCAGCGCATTGGGACGAGGTGAAGGACGCCTACGCCGAGCGTGTCCTCGACATCATCGAGACCTACGCACCCGGCCTGCGAAACAAGATCATCGCCCGGGCCGTGTTTTCGCCCATCGATCTCGAGCGCGAGAACCCGAACCTCGTCGGTGGCGACCAGGTCTGCGGCAGCCATCATCTGGCGCAGAACTTTTTATTCCGCCCGGCGCGCGGCTATGCCGGCTGGAACACGCCGGTGGCGCATCTGCACCTCACCGGAGCCGCGACATGGCCGGGCGCCGGCACCGGTGCGGCGTCGGGCTTCATGCTCGCACAACAGCTTGGCGGGAGGTAGGAGCCGGAGATTTCCTTGAGGCGACGAGGGGCAAGGCGCTGCTGCCCAAGAAGCCTGAACCAATGACCTAAGACGCCGCGCGCAGAAACAAAACCAACAAGGGGAACGACCATGACAATCAACAGACGGGAATTGCTGGGATACAGCGCCGCGGCACTCGGGGTGGCCGCCGTCGGCCTGCCGCAGATCGCCAAGGCGGCTGCCGGCGAACTGACCATCGCCTACAACGTCAACCTGCCATCCTGGGATCCAACCACCGGCCCCTCGGCCGTCAACCCGACCATCCAGGGGCTTTACCAGTCGGTGTTCGACCAGTTCATCCCGCAGAAGCCCGATTTGTCCTTCGCGCCGGGCCTGCTCACCGAGTGGGGCTGGAACGACGACCGCACCAAGATCACGATGACGGTGCGCGAAGGCGTGACCTGGCATGACGGCTCGCCGTTCACGCCAGAGGATGTGGTCTGGTCGCTGCAGCGGGCAGGTGACGAAAAGACCGGCAACCCGATCCAGTTCGTCTGGAAGAATGTCAACAACTTCAAGATCGACGGCAACAAGATCACCGGCGACGTGGTGCAGTTCGACCCGGTGTATTTCAAATGGATGTCGTTCCTGACCGGCTACATCATGCCGAAGGCCTATTACGAGAAGGTCGGCGCCGAAGGTTTCGAGAAGGCGCCGATCGGCACCGGCCCCTACATGGTGGAAAAATTCGAGCGCAACGCCTTCCTGCGGCTCAAGGCAAACCCGAACTACTGGGGCGGCAAGCCGGCCTTCGAGAATGTGACGATCAAGTTCGTGGCCGACGCGGCGAGCCGCGTCGCCGAGATCGAATCCGGGTCCTCGCAGGTGACGCTCGAAATCCCCTATGAGGAGTATGACCGGCTGATCGCCAAGGACGGGCTGGCCGGCTCGTGCAAGAACGTTTCCGACATCGGCATGATCTTCTTCAACGACATCGAAGCGATGCTGGACAAGAACGTCCGCCAGGCCGCCGTGATGGCCGTCGACAAGAAGCTGCTGGTCGATCGCCTGCTGCGCGGCTACGGCCAGCCGATCGATACGCTGGAAACGCCGGAATACGCATCCTACGACGCGTCGATCAAGGTCGAGCACAATCCGGAAAGGGCCAAGGAATTGCTGGCCGCTTCCGGCTATTCGCCGGAAAAGCCGGTCAAGTTCACCATCCAGACGACCAAGGGCTTCAAGCCCAAGGACTATGAGATGATCCAGGCGATCGTCGGCATGTGGCGCAAGGTTGGCATCGAGGCGACGATCGAAGTCTACGAGATCGCCAAGCACTACGAACTGCGCGCCGCCGACAAGCTGGCGCCGGCGGCCTTCTACAATTGGGGCAATGCCATCGGCGATCCGACCACCTCGACCGGCTTTGCCATGTACGGCCCGAGCCCGCATTCGGTGTGGGACAGCCAGGATTTGATCGACATGATCAATCCGCTGTGGGGCGAAAAGGACGAGGCCAAGCGCATCGCCGGCTGGAAGGCAGTCGACAAATACATCGCCGAGCAGGCCTATGTGCTGCCGCTGATCCAGTATGCGCAACCGATCGTGCATGCCAAGGGCGTCAATGTGGTGCAGCATGTGTCCGGCGCGCTTTTGCCGGCCCTGATGACCCCGGCCTGACCGATATGGGAAGGCACGCTGTCGCGAGACGGCGTGTCTTCTTTAACGACGCAGGCCCCCTCATCCGGCCGCTTCGCGGCCACCTTCTCCCCGCTGGGGAGAAGAGACTGGCTCAGCCGTCAGCGACCTCTTCTCCCCTCGGGGAGAAGGTGGCCGCGAAGCGGCCGATGAGGGGGCTGTTCGTTCGATCAATCACTGAAACGCATTAGGCCTGCGCCAGAATGCTCCTGCAAAGATTCCTGATCCGTCTGCTGACGATGCTGATCACGCTGTTCGGCGTGGCCGTCGTCGTCTTTGTCGTGATCCGCGTCGCGCCCGGCGATCCGATCGCCATGATGCTGCCGCCCGGCGCGACGGATGCCGACATCGCCCGGCTGCGCGCGCTCTATGGGCTCGACAAGACCATCGTGCAGCAATTCTTGATCTGGCTGTCGGGCGTAGCCCGGGGCGATTTCGGCACCTCGATCTCGCTGCGGCAGGACGTGCTCGGCCTCGTCTTCAACCGGCTGCCGGCGACGCTGGAACTCGCCATCGTCGCGCTCATCATGGCGGTGATGCTTGGCGGCACGACGGCGATCATCGGCGCGCGCGAACGCGGCACGGCGGTCGAGGCCGGCATCGACATCGCCAGCGGCGCGGCGCTTTCCATTCCCGATTTCCTGTGGGGCCTGGTGCTGATCCTGCTGTTCGGCGTGCTGGTGCCGATCTTCGACATTTCCGGCCGGGTGTCGCCGCAGCTCGACCTGCCTTTCGTCACCCAGTTCTATCTGTTCGAGAGCCTGTTGCGCCTGCGCCTCGACCTGACCTGGGACCTCCTGAAGCACATGCTGATGCCGGCGGTGGCGCTGGCGCTGCCGCTGGCGGCAATCATCTCGCAGCTGTTGAAACAGTCGCTGAAGGAAGTGCTCGACCTCGACTATGTCGTGCTGGCTCGGGTGAAGGGGTTCTCGGAAACGCAGGTCATCCTGCGCGAGGCGCTGAAGAACGCCGCGCTGCCAACGCTGACGCTGGTCGGTGTGCAGTTCACCTTTCTCATTGGCGGCACGGTCATCGTCGAACGGCTGTTTTCTTATGAAGGCCTCGGCAACATGGCGATCGACGCCGTCATCAACCGCGACCTGCCTTTGATTCAAGGCATCGTGCTGGTCTTCGCGCTGCTGTTCGTGCTGATCAACCTCAGCGTCGACATGATGTACGCGCTGCTCAATCCGAGGCTACGCCATGGATGAGGGTCGTGCTCAAAGGCGAGGTGTGTCGCCACGTTTGTGGCTTGCCGGCTGCTGGCTGCTGCTGGCGCTGCTGGCCGCGATCTTCGCACCGCTGGTCGGGCCGCAGGACCCACTGGCGCAGGATTTGATGCTGGAACGGCTGCCGCCATTCTGGATGAATGGCGCCGAACCCGGCTATTGGCTCGGCACCGACAGCCTCGGCCGCGATCTGTTGTCGAGGCTGATCTTCGGCGGCCGCATCGCCTTCATCGTCGCCTTTTCCGCAGCCATCGCTGCGTGCCTGGTCGGTTCGACGCTCGGCCTGATCGCAGGCTATTTCGGCGGTTGGGCCGACCGCATCATCTCGCGCGTCGTCGATGTCTGGATGGCGTTTCCGCCGGTGCTGTTCGCCATATTGCTCGTGGCGGTGCTTGGCACGGGTTTGAGTTCCGTCATCCTGGCCATCGCCATCATCGACTGGACGCGTTTTTGCCGGGTGATCCGTGCCGAGACGATGGGTCAGTCGCGCATGGACTATGTCGAGAACGCCCGCATCGCCGGCTATGGCCGCATCGGCATCATGCTGCGCGAAGTGCTGCCCAATGTGGTGCCGTCGATCGTCGCATTGCTGTCGCTGGAAATGGGCGTCGCCGTCATCGTCGAGGCGATCCTGTCCTTCGTCAATCTGTCGATCTCGACCGACGATCCGACCTGGGGCGGCATCATCGCCGAGGGCCGGCTGTCGATCCATCAGGCCTGGTGGGTGCTGGTGTTCCCGCTGATCACGCTGATCCTGACCGTGCTGTCGTTCAGCCAGTTCGGCGAGGCGCTGAAGACGCGTTTCGATCCGGTGCTGCGATGAGCGGCTGTCTCGACATCAGGGATCTGAGCGCGGTGCTGCCCAACGGCCAGCGCGTGCTGCGATCGGTGTCGCTTGCGGTCCAGCCCGGTGAAGTCCGCGCGCTGGTCGGCGAAAGCGGCGCCGGCAAGACGATGATCGGCAAGGCGGTGCTCGGCGTCCTGCCTTCGAGTGTGCGCATTGTCGAAGGCGACATGCGGCTTGAAGGCGAAGACCTCGGCAAGCTTCCGCCCAAGGCACGGCGCACGCTGATCGGGGCACGCACGGCGCTGATCCCGCAGGACCCGCTGACAGCGCTTAACCCGTCGCGCCGCGTCGGCTCGCAAATGACTGACCGGCTGGTGCGCATCCTCGGCTGGAGTGGCGAGAGGGCCGATACCCGCATTCGGCAATTGCTGGACGAGGTGCAAATCCGCGATCCCGACCGTGTGCTGAAAAGCTATCCGCACGAACTGTCAGGCGGCATGCGCCAGCGCGTGCTGATCGCCGCCGCCTTCGCCGCGGAGCCAAGGCTGATCGTCGCCGACGAGCCGACCACGGCTCTCGATGTGACCGTACAAAAACAGATCCTGCGGCTGATCGTGCAGTTGCAGCGCGAGCACGGCACGGCGATCCTGTTCGTCACCCATGACCTCGGCGTCGTCGCCAAGATCAGCCAGAAGGTATCGGTGCTCTATGCCGGCAAGGTGGTGGAGGAGGCCGAGACCGCAGCGCTCTTCGCCGCGCCGCAGCACCCCTATACACGAGCGCTGATGGCGGCGACGCCGCGCTACACCGATCCTTTCGCCTCGCTGAAGCCGGTGGACGAGGCGGTTCTGGCCGGGCTTGCTTCGGAGATCGCTGCCGCCGACCAAGCCTGGAGGCGGTCGCATGGTTGAACCGTTGTTCTCCGTGCGCGGGCTGAAGGTCGCGCTGCCCGACATGACGCGCAAGCCACTGATCGGCCGCGCGCCCTTGGTCGAAATTCTGAAGGGCCTGGATTTTGACCTTCCCAGGGGCTCGGTGGCCGGCATTGTCGGCGAATCCGGTTCGGGCAAGTCGACGCTCGGCCGCGCGCTGGTGCGCCTGCTGGAGCCCAGCGCCGGCAGCATAACTTTCGAGGGCCGCGACATCACGCATCTGCCGGAGGCGGAACTGCGGCCACTGCGGCGCAATCTGCAGATGATTTTCCAAGATCCGATGTCGTCGCTCAACCCGCGCCGCACCATTGCAAGCATTATCGCCGCGCCACTCAAGCAAAATGGCCTCGGCGACAATCTCAAGGCGCGCGTCGCTGAGGCGCTGCAGCGTGTCGGCCTGCCGCAAAGTTTCGCCAGCCGCTATCGCCACGAATTGTCGGGCGGCCAGCGCCAGCGCGTCGGCATTGCGCGGGCGCTGGCGCTGTCGCCGAAATTCGTGCTGGCCGACGAGATCGTCTCAGGGCTCGACGTGTCGACGCAAGCGCAGATCCTGACGCTGCTGGAAAAGCTGGCGGCGGAAATGGGGCTGACCGTCGCTTTCATCAGCCACGATCTGTCGGTCATCCGGCGGCTGTGCCGGCAAGTGATCGTCATGCGCGAAGGCGTGATCGTCGAAGCGAGCGCCACCGACGCCTTGTTCGACAAGCCGCAGCAGGCCTACACGCGCGATCTCATCGCGGCCATTCCGCTGCCCGAGATCGATGCGAGCTGGCTGGACATTCCTTCCGCCGCCAAGGCGCCGACATGAATGCATACGCACGCCGAAGAGCGGGCCTCGGGCGTGCGACCAAAAGACCCAAGTCCCGCCAAATGGAGAGGACTGACATGAAGACCACTATCGCAATTGCAACGCTGGCCGCCGCGATGCTCGGCAGCGCCGGCATGGCCTCGGCGGATTCGATCCCGGGCATGCGCGGCCACGACCACACCGGCATCACCGTTCCCGACATGAAGCAAGCGGTCGACTTCTTCACCGAAGTGGTCGGCTGCAAGAAGGCGATGTCGTTCGGTCCGTTCGCCGACGACAAGGGCACCTTCATGCAGGATCTCCTGGGCGTCGACCCGAAGGCGGTGATCGAAGAGGTCACCATGGTCCGCTGCGGCTATGGATCGAACATAGAGCTGTTCAAATACACAGCACCGGACCAGAAGGACCTGACGCCGAAGAACAGCGACATTGGCGGCTTCCACATAGCCTTCTATGTCGACGACGTCGCTGCCGCCAAAGCCTATCTCGAAGGCAAGGGCGTCAAGACGCGGATGGGGCCGCTGCCGGTCAAGGAAGGGCCGGCCGCCGGCCAGACCATCCTCTATTTCCAGGCGCCGTGGGGGCTGCAACTGGAAGCGATCAGTTATCCCGACGGAATGGCCTATGAGAAGGACGCCGAGACGGTGCTGTGGAGCCCGAAGAACCCGGAAAATTGATCCGGCAGCGCGCTTGCGTGATGACACGCAGGCGCGCTTTCGCCATGTCAGGACAATCGTTTTGATATAAAACTTTAAGCTTGAAATATCTTGTCGCCGGCGCGATACTGAACTCCAGCAAGCGAAGAGGAGATCGCAGACATGAAGGTTGCGGTTCTCGGCGGCGGACCAGCCGGCCTCTACTTTGCCATTTCGATGAAGCTGAGGGACGCCGCGCACGATGTGACGGTGTTCGAGCGCAACCGCGCCGACGACACGTTCGGCTGGGGCGTCGTGCTTTCGGCCGAGACGCTCGACAATCTGTCGAAAAACGACCCGGTCAGCGCCGTCTGGATCAAGAAGCACTTTGCCTACTGGGACGACATCGCCGTCATCCATGACGGCGTGCGCACGGTCTCGTCAGGGCACGGTTTCTGCGGCATCGGCCGCAAGCGGCTGCTGGTCCTGCTGCAGCGCCGGGCGCGCGAACTCGGCGTCAAGCTGATGTTCGAGACCGACATTGCAGATCCCAAGCCCTACATGGAGACGCATGATCTGGTCGTCGCGGCCGACGGCCTGAACTCCAGGGCGCGCAACAGTTTCGTCGACATCTTCAAGCCCGACATCGACACTCGCAAATGCAAGTTCGTCTGGCTCGGCACCAACCAGAAGTTCGACGACGCCTTCACCTTTATCTTCGAGAAGACCGAGCATGGCTGGGTGTGGGCGCACGCCTACCAGTTCGACAGCGACACCGCGACCTTCATCGTCGAGTGCAGCGAACAGACCTGGACTGCCTTCGGCTTCGGCGCGATGTCGCAGCAGGAATCGATCGCCGTCTGCGAGCGGATCTTCGCCAGGCACCTCGGCGGCCACGCATTGATGACCAATGCCAACCACATCCGTGGTTCGGCCTGGATAAATTTTCCGCGCGTTCTGTGCGAGCGCTGGTCCTACAAGAATCTGGCGCTGATGGGCGATGCGGCGGCGTCAGCGCATTTCTCGATCGGTTCCGGCACCAAACTCGCATTGGAGAGTGCGGTTGCGCTGGCCGAGTATGTCGAAACCGAGCCGGACCTCGAGGCTGCCTTCCGCAAATATGAGGATGCCCGCCGCACCGAGGTGCTGAAGTTGCAATCGGCGGCGCGCAATTCGCTCGAATGGTTCGAAGAGGTCGAGCGCTATCTCGGCCTCGATCCGGTGCAGTTCAATTATTCGCTTTTGACCCGCTCGCAGCGCATCAGCCACGAGAATCTGCGGATGCGCGATGCCGAATGGCTGGGCGGAGCGGAGGAATGGTTTCAGCGCCAGGCGGGCGCCGGCGGCAACAGCTTGCGCCGCGCACCGATGTTCGCGCCGTTCAAGCTGCGCGACATGAAGCTGCAGAACCGGGTCGTCGTCTCGCCGATGGCGCAGTACAAGGCCGTCGACGGCTGTCCGACCGACTGGCATTTCACCCATTATGCCGAGCGGGCCAAGGGCGGCGCAGGGCTCATCTATATCGAGATGACCTGCGTCAGCCCGGAGGGGCGGATCACGCCCGGTTGTCCGGGATTCTATGCGCCCGAGCATGAGGTGGCGTGGAAGCGGCTGGTCGACTTCGTCCACACCGAAACCGAGGCGAAGATCTGCGCCCAGATCGGCCATTCCGGCGCCAAGGGCTCGACCCGGCTCGGCTGGGAGGGCACCGACGTGCCGTTGATCTCAGGCAACTGGCCTGTGGTGGCGGCCTCGGCCGTCGCGTGGTCGCCTGGGAATCAGGTGCCGAAGGCGATGGACCGCGCCGACATGGACAAAGTGCGCGACGAATTCGTCGCCTCGGCCGAGATGGCCGATCGCTGCGGCTTCGACATGCTCGAGATCCACGCCGCGCATGGCTATCTGCTGTCGTCCTTCATCACGCCGGTCACCAACCGGCGCACGGATGACTATGGCGGTTCGCTGGAAAACCGTATGGGCTATCCCCTCGAAATCTTCCGAGCGGTGCGCGCCGCCTGGCCGGCGGAGAAGCCGATTTCGATCCGGATTTCGGCCAATGACTGGGTCGGCATCGAGGGCGTGACGCCGGCCGATGCGGTCGAGATCGCCCGGCTGCTGCATGAGGCCGGCGTCGACATCTGTGACGTCTCGGCAGGCCAGACCTCGGCACTGGCAAAGCCGGTCTACGGCCGCATGTTCCAGACGCCGTTTTCCGACCGCATCCGCAACGAGGTCGGCATGGCGACGATGGCGGTCGGCAACATCTACGAGCCGGACCATGTCAATTCGATCCTGATGGCCGGCCGCGCCGACCTGGTGGCACTGGCACGGCCGCATCTCGCCGACCCCTACTGGACGCTGCATGCCGCGGTCACGCTCGGCGACCGTGGCGTGAAATGGCCCGATCCCTATCTGCCCGGACGCGACCAGCTCTACCGGCTGGCCGAGCGCGACGCGGCAGCGGGGCTGAAAGTATGAGTGCCGTCTCGACGATCTCCGGCAAACATGCGCTGGTCACTGGCGGTGGGTCCGGTGTCGGCCGGGCAATCGCGCTGGCGCTGGCGGGTGCCGGCATCGACGTGACCATATGCGGCCGCCGGGAGGCGGAGCTCGCCAAGGTGGCCGGCGAAAGCAAAGGCATTTTCGGCATCGCCGCCGATGTCACCGATGAGGCGGCAATGGCGTCGCTTTACGAGGCGGCGCAAGCCGCGCGCGGACCCTTCGACATCGTCGTCGCCAATGCCGGCATGTCCGGCAGCGCGCCGGCGCACAAAACCGCGCTCAGCGACTGGCAGCGGACGCTCGACGTCAATTTGACCGGTGCCTTCCTGACCGTGAAGCCGGCGCTGGCCGGGATGGCCGCGCGCAAGGCGGGGCGGATCGTCTTCATCGCCTCCACGGCCGGACTGAAAGGCTACGCCTATGTCGCGCCTTACGTCGCCGCCAAACATGGCGTCGTCGGCCTGATGCGGGCTCTTGCCGCCGAAACGGCGAAATCGGGCGTCACCGTCAACGCGGTGTGCCCGGGCTTTGTCGAAACCGAAATGCTGGAAGACTCCATCCAGCGCATCATCGAGAAGACCGGCCGCTCGGTCGAGCAGGCACGGTCGAGCCTTGCCTCGACCAATCCGCAAGGCCGCTTCATCCAGCCGGATGAGGTTGCCGCCGCCGTGCTGTGGCTCTGTGGCGACGCCGCCCAGTCGATCACCGGACAGGCGATTTCCATTTCAGGAGGCGAAACATGGTAGCCGGCCCCCTGCCCGCGCCGTCGGGACCCGGCAAGGACCGCTTGCGTCTGTGGATCAGGCTGCTGCGTGCCTCGCGCACGATCGAGGCCGAGCTGCGCGAGCGCCTGAAGAAGGACTTCAACACGACGCTGCCGCGCTTCGACGTGATGGCCGCCCTCTATCGCGCGCCGGAAGGCATGCTGATGAGCGACCTGTCGCGCTTCCTGCTGGTCTCCAACGGCAATGTCACGGGCATCGTCGACCGGCTCGTGTCGGAAGGACTTGTAGCCCGCGCGCGACGCAATGGCGATCGCCGCACGTCGATGGTGCGGCTGACCGAGGAAGGCACGCAGGCCTTCGCCACCATCGCCGCGGCGCATGAAGGCTGGATCGGCGAATTGCTGGGCAAGGTCAGCGAGGACGACGCGCGCCGGCTGACCGGCATGCTGACCTCGTTCCGCAGCAACTGGGAGGGACGCGAATGACCGAAATGGCCGGACGCAAGCCGAAGCATTTCCTCTGGGAGGTCGAAGGCAGGATCGCAAAGGTCCGGCTCGACCGGCCTGAGCGCAAGAACCCGCTGACCTTCGACAGCTATGCCGAACTGCGCGACACGTTCCGTGGCCTCGTCTATGCCGACGATGTCGACGCCGTGGTGTTCCTCTCCAATGGCGGCAATTTCTGCTCCGGCGGCGATGTCCACGACATCATCGGCCCGCTGGTCAAGATGGACATGAAGCAGCTTCTCGCCTTCACCCGAATGACCGGCGATTTCGTGAAGGCGATGCTGAATTGCGGCAAGCCGATCATCGCGGCCGTCGATGGCGTCGCGGTCGGCGCCGGCGCCATTATCGCGATGAGTTCCGATATCCGCATCGCCACGCCGGAAGCCAAGACCGCATTCCTGTTCACCCGCGTCGGCCTTGCCGGCTGCGACATGGGCGCCTGCGCGATCCTGCCGCGCATCATCGGCCAGGGCCGCGCCGCCGAACTGCTCTACACCGGCCGCACCATGACGGCTGATGAAGGCGAGCGCTGGGGGTTTTACAACAGACTGGTCGATGCCGCATCGCTGGAGGCCGACGCGCTCGACATGGCGGCGCGCATCGTCTCCGGCCCGACCTTCGCCCACGGCATCACCAAGACGCAGCTCAACCAGGAATGGTCGATGGGTCTCGACCAGGCGATCGAAGCGGAAGCGCAGGCGCAAGCGATCTGCATGCAGACCCGCGACTTCGAGCGCGCCTACAAGGCGTTCGTGGCCAAGGAAAAGCCGGTGTTCGAGGGGGATTGAGGATGAGCGGTTTGCGCCCAGGCACCCCCCTCTGCCCTGCCGGGCATCTCCCCCGCAAGGGGGGAGATCAGCGGTTTCGTTGGCAGCGCCCATACTGCAATTTTGGAGATTGGCGAAAGCCAAAACAACGTCCGATCTCCCCCTTTGCGGGGGAGATGCCCGGCAGGGCAGAGGGGGGTGTGAAGGATCGCTGCGCGGAAGGAGGCACCCATGCCTGACCGCTCCTTCCTCTCCTGGCCGTTCTTCGAAGACCGCCATCGCGAGTGGGCCGAACAACTCGACGCATGGTGCGCTAAAAACCTGCCGGTCGATCACCATGATGTCGACGCCGCCTGCCGCGAGCTGGTCAGCAAGCTCGGGCGAGACGGCTGGCTGAAGCCGACGGCGCTCGACACGGACAATCCTGGCCCCCTCGACGTCCGCACTTTGTGCATCACGCGCGAGACACTCGCCCGTCATGACGGGCTGGCCGATTTCGCCTTCGCCATGCAAGGGCTCGGCACCGGCGCGCTCAGCCTGTTCGGTACGCCGCACCAGCAGCAATGGCTTTCGAAGACGCGCGCCGGCAAGGCGATATCAGCCTTCGCCCTGTCGGAACCACGATCGGGGTCGGATGTCGCCAACACGGAAATGACGGCGACCCGCGACGGCGACAGCTATGTTCTTTCCGGTGAAAAAACCTGGATCTCCAATGGCGGCATCGCCGACCTCTATGTCGTCTTTGCCCGCACCGGCGAGGCGCCGGGCGCCAAGGGGCTTTCCGCCTTCCTCGTGCCTGGCGACGCCAGGGGCCTTGGCATCGCCGAACGGCTGGAAGTAATCGCGCCGCATCCGCTGGCGCGGCTGTCTTTCGACCAGGTCCGCCTTCCCGCCTCTGCGCTGATCGGCAAACCGGGCGATGGCTTCCGCATCGCCATGTCGGTGCTCGACGTGTTCCGTTCGACCGTCGGCGCGGCGGCGCTTGGCTTTGCCCGCCGCGCACTGGACGAGAGCATCAAACGCGTGGCGGAGCGCAAACTGTTCGGCGCCCCGATGGCCGAATTGCAGATGGTGCAGGGGCATATCGCCGATATGGCGCTCGACGTCGATGCGGCGGCGCTTCTGGTCTACCGCGCTGCGTGGACCAAGGACATGGGTGCCGCGCGGGTCACACGCGAGGCGGCGATGGCCAAGCTGTTTGCCACCGACAAGGCGCAAGAGGTGATCGACAAGGCTGTGCAACTGCATGGCGGCGACGGTGTCCGCAAGGGCCACATCATCGAAAGCCTGTATCGCGAGATCCCCGCGCTGCGCATCTATGAAGGTGCCTCCGACGTGCAGAAAGTGGTGATTGCACGGCAAGTGATGGGCGCGGCCTGACGGCAGAGATTTTGACGAGCGTTCGATTTTGAAAATTGGGTTTTGGAATACCGGGAGGTTTTGAATGCACAGGATTCTGCAGCCCGAAGGCTGGGCAAAACCTGTCGGCTACGCCAATGGCGTCGCGGCACGCGGGCAGCTCGTCTTCGTCGGCGGACAGGTCGGCTGGAACGGGCAATGCCAGTTCGAGACCGACGATTTTGTAGGCCAGGTGCGGCAAACGCTTCAGAACATCGTCGCGGTGCTGGCGGAAGCCGGTGCCGGGCCGCAGCACATCACCTCGATGACCTGGTATTTCACCGACAAGGCCGAATACCTCGCCAATCTCAGGGGCATCGGTGAGGCCTATCGCGAGGTGATCGGCCGGCATTTTCCGGCGATGGCCGCCATGCAGGTGGTGGCGCTGGTCGAGGACCGCGCCAAGGTGGAGATCCAGGCGACTGCGGTCATCCCGGAATAGGGAATTCGTTCGTCCGGAGTAAACGCCCATTACTTCCTCATCCACGGGCGAAGCAAGGAGCGAAGCGACGCGGCGCAGACCCGAGGATCCATGCCGGGACTCCAAAGCGTCACCACGGTCCAGAATTCTGCACCGCTGCACTCCACGGCCGAAGTCGCGGCATGGATCCCAGGGTCTCCGCGACGGGAGCTGCGCTCCTGCTTCGCCCAGGGATGACGACGTTGGGGAGGCTTCGGCTAATTCCGAATATCCGCGATGATCCACCGCAACTGATCACCACTACTATGCGCGAAGCCCCGCCTTCCGCAAAATCGGCAGCACGTGATCGCAGAAATAGGGCAACTCCCTGGTGTAATTGACGAAGGACAGCGCGATGCCCTGGTAGCCATGCCCGGCAATGGCGACCATGTCGGCGGCGATCGTTTCCGGCGTTCCGATCAGCGGGTAGGTGCCGGCGCCGCCGGCGAAACGCTGCCGGTAGCGGTCATAGGCGTGCGGGTCGTGCGACTGCGAGAATTCCTTCTTGCCGGCCATGTGGGCATCGACGGCGTCGTGGTCGGCCATATGGACCGCATAGCGCGTGTAATATGCCCGCGCCTCTTCCATCGTCGGGCGGCAGACGACATGCGCCACGGTGTAGACGCCGACATCACGGCCCACCTTGTCTGCCCGCTCGCTGATGTCGGCGACATGTTTGCCGGCATCGCCCATTTCGGAAAAGGTCGTGAACAGATAGTCGCATCTCGCGGCGGCGAAATCGCGGCCGGGCCCGCCGAAAGCGGCGTTCATGGTCACCGGGCGCGGCACCTGCAGACTGGCCGGACGGCTGACGGCTTCCTTGAGGCGGTAGTAGGTGCCCTCATAGTCGAGCGGGTCGGGCGAGGCATAAAGCTTTTCGAGGATTTCGATCCATTCGGCCGCCTGGTCGTAGCCCTTCTCGACCAGAGGCGTGCCGAACATGCCGAATTCCTTCGGGTTCCAGCCGCAGACGATGTTCAAGCCCGCGCGGCCCTGGCTGATATGGTCGACCGTCGCCAGCGCCTTGGCGGCATAGAGCGGATGCACCAGCGGCACATGCACCGTCATGAACAGGCCGATCTGCTCGGTGGCCATGGCAAGCGCCGCCGCCCAGGTGAAGGTCTCGAACGACCATTCCCGCACCTTGTTGCGGCCGCCAAAACCGCGCCAGCGGGCGATCGGCAGCATGAACTCCAGCCCGGCACGGTCGGCGATCTGGGCTGCGGTCAGATTGTCCTGCCAGCTTGCCGTCCAGCGTTCAGGCACATCGGTTATGGCCAGCCCGCCATCGGCATTGGTCGAAAAGACCCCCAGCTTCAATCTGTTCGGGCCGTGCAAGGGGTGTGGTTTGTTCATGTCGCGACCTCCCGGCGAGAGAGCACACGCTAGGCCCGCGCGGAGATATTTCAAGCCTGAAATAGCTTCGCGTCGCCATCGCTCGCGGGTATCGGTTCCAGCGGGCCGCACCGTGTCGGCCACGCAACGGACACCGCAGCTTTTTAAGCTTAAAACTTTCGCCTTGAAAAGCGCCGCACTTTGGATAAGCATTCCAGAGTCGATGGCGATTGCCGTGCCGGACGGGCTTGCCGGCCAGTCCATCGTGCAGACCAGTCCATCGTGCCGGCCAGTCCATCGTGGGTGCTCCGGGTGGGAGTCTCAGTTCTTGTCGTTCATACTGCCCCAGTCATCATCCAATGCGCGCCATGCCTTCAATGAAGTGCGCGCGCAGATACGCGATCTGCAACACAAAACGTCGCTAACCATGACCGCATGGTCGCTGCCATGAATTGACGTCCTGCGTGAAGCGGGGCGGCAAAAAACCGTGCGGGAGCAACCCGCCCGATCAACAACAGAGGGAACACAAATGAGCTTCACGCGCCGCAAATTGCTTCTTCTTGCCGCCGCCGTCGGCATCGCCGCCGGCCCCGCCACCGCCTATGCCGCCGATGTGCTCAATGTCGGCGCCTATCCGACCAACCCGCCCTTCGAATTCAAGAACGAGAGCGGCACCTTCGAAGGCTTTGAAGTCGACATCATCAACGAAGCCGCCAAGCGCATCGGCATGACCACCGACATCGCCGATCTCGGCTTCCAGGCGCTGTTTGCCGCCACCACGTCGAAGCGCATCGACGTCGCCATCTCGTCGATCACCATCACGGCCGAGCGGCTGAAGTCGCAGTCGTTCACGCAGCCCTATTATGATTCCGACATGGGCATTGCCACCAAGGCCGACAGCCCAATCAAGGCCGAGGCCGACCTCAAGGGCAAGATCGTCGGCGTGCTGTCGGGCTCGACCGGCGAGACCTGGGTCAAGGCGCATCAGGAAGCCGACGGCTTCAGCGACGTGAAGGGTTATGACACGCAGCAGAACCTGCTGCTCGACCTTAGCGCCGGCCGCGTCGACGCCGCCGTCAGCGACATTCCGGGCATGGAATATTCCTTCACCAAGATGAAGGATCTGGTCGTCAAGGAGCGCATCAAGACCGGCGAACAGTACGGCCTGATGATGACCAAGGACCATCCGCTGCTCGGCAAGCTGAACGACGCGCTGAGCGCGATGAAGAAGGACGGCACGCTGGCCGCCATCCACAAGAAGTGGTTCGGCAGCGACGCGCCCGCCGACTCTTCGACCATGAAGGAAATGCCGCTGCCGAAGGCCTGAGCTGAAAGCTGCGCTGACATCGTGCCGGCTTTCCAGGCCGGCACGATTCATTTCATGCGCCAGCGCCGGCTTCCGCGCAGACCGTCTCGCCGTTGGCGAGGTCGATTGGTTTTAACCTGAGCATCCTTGCTCTCGGGTTCGGGAACGCTCCCATGTCGCTGCTGGATACCTTCTTCAATCCCGATGTCATCATGTCCAGCCTGCCGGCGTTGCTGCGCGGCTTCCTGAACACGCTGCTGCTCGGCATCTTGAGCATCGGCATCGGCATCCCGATCGGCCTGGTGATCAGCCTGGTGAGGCTTTACGCGCCGAAGCCGCTGCGGTGGCTTGCGGTCGGCTACACCGACATCTTCCGCGCCCTGCCGGTGCTGGTCGTGCTGATCCTGATCTACTATGCACTGCCGTTCCTCGGCATACGCCTGTCGTCCTGGGCCTCCGCCGTGACTGCTTTCGCCTTCATCATGTCGGCCTACTCGGCGGAGGTGTTCCGCTCCGGCATCGAGAGCATCCCGCGCGGCCAGTTCGAGGCGTCGCAGGCGCTTGGCCTGCCGTTCCTGCTGACCTTGCGCAAGGTGGTGCTGCCGCAAGCGATCCGCGTCGTCATCCCGCCGATGACCAGCAACTGCGTCTCGATGTTCAAGGACACTTCGCTCGCCTCCACCGTGGCGCTGCCGGAACTCTTGAAGGAAGCGACCAACGCGCAGTCGCTCTACGCCAACCCCTCGCCGCTGATCGGCGCAGCGCTTGTCTACCTCATCTTCCTTTGGCCGATGGTCCGCCTCGTCAGCCTGCTTGAAGAGCGCTTCAAGACCGAAAAGAAGCGCTGACCTCCACTACCTGATCCCCGCTCAAGTCCTTTGCAGGAGCCTACCCGTGAACAAGCATCAAACCGACAATGCAAACGCCACCGCGTTCCCCGTCGACGCCATCCGCGCCATGTTTCCAGCCTTGCAGCGGGCTGGCGACTTCATCTTTTTGGACAACGCCGCCGGCGCGCAGATCCCGCAAAGCGTGCTCGACGCGGTGACCAACCATCTGGTTTCGCACAATGTGCAGCGCGGCGGCCGCTATGGCCGCAGCGTCACCGTCGACCAGTCGGTCGCCGATGCTCGGACAAGCGTAGCGCTGCTCATCAACGCCTATAGCCCGGCGGAAATCTGCTTCGGCATGAACGCCACCTCGTTCATCCGCCTGGTCAGCCTCGGTATCGGTCAGATGCTTCAGGAGCGTGACGAGATCGTCATCACCGACATGGACCACGACGCCAACATCGCGACCTGGCTGGCGCTGGAATCCGCCGGTGCGAAATTCAAATGGTGGCGGATGCGCGAGGACGGTAATCTGCATGTCGACGATCTGCGCCCGCTGGTTTCCGACCGCACCCGTCTCGTCGCCTGCACGGTCACCGCGCACTCGATCGGCTCGATCGTCGATGTCGCCGCGGTGGCCAAGATCGCGCACGCGGCCGGCGCCGAAGTGTTCCTCGACTGCGTGCATTACGGACCGCACGGGCTGATCGACGTGCAGGCTTGGGACTGCGACTATCTCGTCTGCTCCGGCTACAAGAATTTCTCGCCGCATATGGGCTTCCTCTGGGGTCGTTTCGAAACGCTGAAACGGCTGCCGACCTTCCGCGAGGATTTCATCCCCAACGAGCCGCCCTACAAGGTCGAGGCAGGCACGTTCATCTACGAGAACGTCTCCGGCATGGATGCCGCCGTGCAGTACCTGGAACTGATCGGCCGCAATCTCGCACCCTCCAACAACCGCTCGCGGCGCGACAACATCGTTGCCGGCATGGGCGCCATCCGCGACTACGAATTGGTGCTGGCGCGCGAGATGCTTGCGGTGCTGAAAGGTTGCGGCGCGACCATCTATGGCGTCGCAGACGAGGCCCGCATCACCGAACGCGTGCCGACGTTCTGCTTCAACATCGGCACACTGTCGCCGCAGCGGATCGTCGAAGAGATGGCCGAGATGCAGATCGGCATCCGCGACGGCCACATGTATGCGCCGCGGCTGATGAAGCGCCTCAACCTATCGATGGACAGCGGCGCCATCCGCGCCTCACTGGTCCACTACAACACAGTCGAGGAAGTCCGGCGCTTCAGCGAAGCGCTACGCAGCATCATCGCCAAGCTGTCCTGAGCGAGCTGAATTGCTACGGCCTGACGCCGCGGCGTCAGGCGGCTTTCTTCTTCGCTAGCCTCGCCTTGATCGAGGCGACGTCGGCGCGCGGGGTCGCCGCGAACAGCGTCCTGGTGTAGCTGTGCTTGGGGTCGGCGAAGACCTCGTCGCGCGAGCCGTATTCGACCGCTTCGCCGAAATACATCACCATCACATCGTCGGCGATGTAGCGCACCACGGACAGATCGTGGCTGATGAAGACATAGGTCAGCTGGAACTCGTCCTGCAGGTCGGCGAGCAGGTTGAGCACCTGTGCCTGCACGGAAAGATCGAGCGCCGAGACCGGCTCGTCCAGCACCAGCAGGCTTGGGTTGAGCATCAGCGCACGGGCAATGGCAATGCGCTGGCGCTGGCCGCCCGAGAACATGTGCGGGTAGCGGTTGTAGTGCTCGTGACCGAGGCCGACCTTCTTCAGCATCTTCATCGCCAGGTCGCGCCGCTCGGCCGCCGGCTTGTCGGTGTTGATCAGCAGGGGCTCGCCCAGCACGTCGCCGATCTTCTGGCGCGGATTGAGCGATCCATAGGGGTTCTGGAAGACGATCTGCACCTTGCGGCGCATCTCTTTGGTCAATCCGCCCTTGGCGATGTCGACCTTGTTGCCGTCGATGAACAGGTCGCCTGACGTCGCCGGATCGATCAGCGTGATGATGCGGGCGAGCGTGGACTTGCCGCAGCCGCTTTCGCCGACGATGGCCAGCGTCTTGCCCTTGTCGACCTTGAACGAGACGCCCTTGACCGCGTGCACTGTGCGCGGCCCGGTGAACAGGCCACCACCGATATGGTAGTCGCGGACGATGTTCTTGCCTTCGAGGACCGTGGTGCTCATCAGGCGGCTCCAACTGCCGAAGGCGCCGGCTCGAACATCATGTCGGAAACGGTAGGCAGCCGGTCGCCGACGGCGTTCTCCGGCAGCGCCGACAAAAGCGCCCGCGTGTAATTGCTCTTCGGCGATTCAAACAGCGACAGCACGTCGGCCTCTTCCATCTTGCGGCCCTTGTACTGGACGATGACACGGTCGGCGGTCTCGGCCACCACGCCCATATTGTGGGTGATCATGATCAGGCCCATACCGTATTTGGCCTGCAGCGAAACCAGCAGATCGAGGATCTGCTTCTGGATGGTGACGTCGAGCGCCGTCGTCGGCTCGTCGGCGATCAGCAGCTTCGGATTGCAGGCGATGGCGATGGCGATCATGACGCGCTGGCATTGGCCGCCCGACATCTGGTGCGGAAACGAGCTAAGCCGTTCTTCCGGATCGGCGATGCCGACCAGCTTCATCAACTCGATGGCCCGCGCGCGCCGCTGAGCGCGATCCATACCCATATGGAAGCGCAGCACCTCCTCGATCTGGAAGCCGACGGTGAAGCACGGATTGAGGCTGGCGATCGGCTCCTGGAAGATCATCGAGATGTCCTTGCCGACGATCTTGCGGCGTTCGGACGGGCTGAGCTTCAGGAGATCGACGCCGTCGAAGGCCATGCGGTCTGCCTTGACGGTTGCCGTGTTGGGCAACAGGCCCATCACTGCGAGCATCGCCACAGACTTGCCGGAACCGGACTCGCCGACGATCGCCAGCACTTCGCGCGGCTCGATCGAGAGGTCGATGCCTTGCACGGCCATGAACGGTCCGGCCGCGGTGTCGAAGGAAACGGTGAGGTTCTTGATCTCGAGCAGAGGCATGCTCACGACCTCTTCAGCTTGGGGTCGAGCGCGTCGCGCAGGCCGTCGCCGATCAGGTTGATGGCGAAGACGGTGATCAGGATGGCGAGACCCGGGAAAGTAACCACCCACCAGGCACGCAGGATGAACTCGCGCGCTTCGGCCAGCATCGTTCCCCATTCCGGCGTCGGCGGCTGCGCGCCCATGCCGAGGAAGCCAAGGGCGGCTGCCTCGAGAATGGCGTTGGAGAAGGACAGCGTCGCCTGCACGATCAGCGGCGCGATGCAGTTGGGCAGGATGGTGACCAGCATCAGCCTGAGATGGCTGGCCCCGGCGACCTTGGCCGAGACGACATATTCGCGGGTCTTCTCGGCCATCACGGCGGCGCGGGTGAGCCGGGCGAAATGCGGCTGCAGCACGAAGGCGATGGCGATCATGGCGTTGACGAGGCCAGGGCCGAGAACCGCGACCAGCACCAGGGCCAGCAGCAGCGACGGGAAGGCCAGGATGATGTCCATGATGCGCATGATCAGCGTGTCGACCCAGCCGCGGCAGTACCCGGCGAGCAGGCCGAGAATGACGCCTGAGATCAGCGCTGACGTGACGACGACGAAGCCGATGGCGAGCGAGAACCGCGAGCCGTAGATCAGCCGCGACAGCATATCGCGGCCGACAGCGTCGGTGCCGAGCAGGAACTGCGCGTTGCCGCCTTCCTGCCAAGCCGGCGGCGTCAGGAAGAAATCGCGGAACTGATCGTCTGGCGAATGGGGCGCCAGCAGCGGCGCGAAGATGGCGATCAGGATCAGCAGCGCAAAGACAAAGAGCCCGATCACCGCGCCCTTGTTGACGGAGAAGTAATGCCAGAACTCGCCGAACATCTGCAGCCTGGCGTCCTGCGGCTTGACGACGGTCGCGGCTTCGATGGTGGCTGGGCCTTCATTGCTCATGTCAGTTGGCCCGGATGCGTGGGTTGATGACGGCGTAGAGCACGTCGACGATGAGGTTGACCGACATGACGATCAGCGCGATCAAAAGCAACCCGCCCTGCACGGTGAAATAGTCGCGCTTGGAAATGGCGTCGATCATCCATTTGCCGATGCCGGGCCAGGAGAAGATGCTCTCGGTCAGGATGGCGCCGGTCAAAAGCGTGCCGACCTGCAGACCGATGGTGGTGACGACCGGGATCAGCGCGTTGCGGAAGGCATGCAGGCCGATGACGCGGCGTGGCGCCAGGCCCTTGGCGCGCGCGGTGCGGACATAGTCCTCACCCAGCACTTCGAGCATCGCCGAGCGCGTCTGCCTGGCGATGACTGCGAGCGGGATAGTGCCGAGCACGATCGTGGGCAGGACGAGGTGCGACAGTGCCGAGCGGAATGCGCCCTTCTGCCCCGAGATCAGCGAATCGATGGTCATGAAGCCGGTCACCGGCTTGAAGAAATAGAGAAGGTCGATGCGGCCGGAAACCGGCGTCCAGTGCAGCGTGCCGGAGAAGACGATGATCAGCAGCAGGCCCCACCAGAAGATCGGCATGGAATAGCCAGCCAGCGCCGTGCCCATCGTCAGCTGATCGAACCAGGAGCCGCGGCGGATGGCGGCGAAGATGCCGGCGGCGACACCCAGGACAACGGCAAAGATCATGGCGAAGATGGCGAGTTCGACCGTTGCCGGGAAGCGCACCAGGAAATCCTTGAGCACCGGCGTCTTGGTTGAAAACGAGGTGCCGAAATCGCCGCTCAGGACATTCGTCAGATAGGTCAAATATTGTTGCCAAATCGGCAGATCGAAACCGAACTGGTGCATCAGCGCCGTGTGGCGTTCGGGCGACAGGCCGCGTTCGCCCGCAAGCACCAGCACGGGATCACCGGGCAGGATGCGCACGAAGCCAAAGGCGAGGATGGTTATCCCGATGAAGGTCGGGATGATGAGGGCGAGCTTGCCGAGGATATAACGCAGCATGGCGGGCGAGTGGGGGCGTCACCACATGGTGGCGCCCCCGTTTCGCAACCTTATTCGGCGATATCGACGCCGTCGAAGCGGTGGATACCGAGCGGATCCATCGCAAAGCCGGTGACGGTCTTCTGCATCGGCATGAACACCTTGGAGTGAGCGAGCGTCGCCCAGGGTGCCTGTTCCTTGAAGATGACCTGTGCCTGTTCATAGAGCTTGGTGCGCTCGGCCTGGTCCGAAACGGTCTTGGCCTTGTTGATGAGCGCATCGAAGTCCTTGTTGCACCATTCCGCGCGGTTGTTCGAACCGACGGAAGCGCAGCTCAGGAGCACGCCGAGGAAGTTGTCCGGATCGCCGTTGTCGCCGGTCCAGCCGACGATGACGGCGCCGTCGTGATCGACCGCGGAAGCGCGCTTGAGGTATTCACCCCAATCGTAGCTGACGATCTCGACGGTGACGCCGACCTTGGCGAAATCCGCCTGGATCAGTTCGGCGGTGCGACGCGCATTCGGCATATACGGGCGCGACACCGGCATGGCCCACACGTTCATCTTGAGGTCCTTGACGCCGGCCTCTTCAAGCAGCTTCTTGGCTGCATCCGGATCGTAAGGATCGTCCTTCACTTCCTTGTTGTAGGACCACATGGTCGGCGGGATCGGATTGATCGCCACCTGGCCGGCGCCCTGGAAGACGGCGTCGATGATGGCCTTCTTGTTGATGGCCATGTTGAGCGCCTTGCGGACGCGCACATCGTCGAACGGCTTCTGCTGTGTGTTGTACATCAGCGCGCCGACATTGAGGCCTTCCTGCTCCTCGACCTTCAGGTTCGCATCGGCCTGCAGGCCGGCGATGTCGGCCGGTGCCGGGTACGACATGATGTTGCATTCGCCGGCCTTGAGCTTCTGCGCGCGCACCGCCGGATCGGTGGTGATGGCGAAGACCAGATCGTCGATCTTCTGCTTGCCGCCCCAATAGTCCGGGTTGGCCTTGTAGCGGATGGCGGCGTCGGTCTGGTAGTCGACGAAGATGAACGGGCCGGTGCCGATCGGCTTCTGGTTGAACAGCTCAGGCGTCTTGTCGGCCTGCAGCTTGTCGGCATATTCCTTGGAGACGACCGAGGCGAAATCCATGCCCAGCGTCGGAATGAAGGTGATCGCCGGCTCCTTGAGGGTGAACTTCACCGTCAGGTCATCGACCTTCTCGACCTTGGTGATGTTGTCGCCGAACTGGTCATTGTAATACTGGTAGGCAATGCCCGGAATGTACTGGAACCAGGGGCCGTTCTTGTCGACCTGACGTTCGAACGAGAACACCACGTCGTCGGCGTTGAAGTCGCGCGTCGGGGTGAAATAGTCGGTTGCGGCGAACTTGACGCCCTTGCGCAGCTTGAAGACATATTCCTTGCCATCGTCGGAGATCGTCCAGCTCTCGGCCAGGCCCGGCGAGGTCGTCGTCTTGCCGTGATCGAATTCGACAAGGCGGTTGAAGACGGTGCGCGATGACGCGTCGAACGTCTGGCCTGCGGTATACGGCGCCGGATCGAAACCTTCCGGCGAAGCTTCCGCGCAGTAGACCAGAGTTTTCGCATTGGCCATGCCGCCCAGGACGCTTGCAGCCAGCAACGCGGCTGCAAAAGTCAGCTTCTTATTCATTGAGCACTCCCTGATGTTCTTCCAAGCCCCTCTATCAGGCTCGCGAAGCGCGCATATAAGCACCGTTTTTCCGGCTTTGGAACACCCCGTTTGCTTACCCCGCGGGAAGCAGGAAAAAAATCCGCTATTCTGCCAAATTGCAGAAAAAATTAGCAGTTTCTTCCATTCACGAGATTATTAACAACCGAATTTTTTTATTGATCGCCAAGCTGACGATATAAATGTTCCCGGCGCTTCCGAGCGGCCGAGGGATGCGCCAGGACACCCCCTGGGAGCGCTGGCGGCGGCAAATACTTTCGACGGCAAAACTTTCGCCATGTTGCCGCAAGGGCAAGACTTGCACGGTCACCAACGGAGGCAATACATAGGGTGTAGCGGCCGCAGCGGAGGGCGTCCTTGTCAATTCAGGGGCGAGCGCGGCGCGGATGAACAAGACTTGTCCAGGGAGGAACGGTTGGCAAAAGCATCAAGGACGACGGCGCCGGTGAAAGCGGGAGCCAAGGCGCCGTCGAAAGCAGCCGGTACTGCCAAGCCGAAAGCACCCGTTTCCAAAGCCGCCACGCCGAAGGCGGCCGCGGCGCCCGTAAGGGCAAGCACAAGGCCAGTGGTGAAAGCCCCGGCCAAGGCCGCGGCCGGAAAGACGGCGTCGGGAAATAAAGCGGGTGCGGCAAAGCCCGCTGCCAGGCCGGCGTCGAAGGCCGCCGCGGCGATGAAGACCCCACCGGCGGCAAAGCCGGCCGACACCACCGCCAACCGATTGCCGAAAGCGTTGACGGCGCTGGCCGCCGGCTTGCCGGAAAAGCCGTGGCTCAAGAGCTATCCGAAAAACGTGCAGGCCGAGATCGGTGCCCTGCCCTACAGCTCGATCGGCGATTTCCTCGTCGCCGCCTGCAAGCAGTTTTCCGCGCAGCCGGCCTTCACCTGCATGGACAAGTCCATCAGCTACACCGATGTCGAGCGGCTGTCGGCGGCCTTCGGCGCCTACCTGCAATCGAAAGGCCTGCAGAAAGGCGCGCGCGTCGCGCTGATGATGCCGAACGTGCTGCAATATCCGGTGGCGATGATGGCGATCTTGCGAGCGGGTTATGTGGCGGTGAACATCAATCCGCTCTACACGCCGCGCGAGCTCGAACACCAGTTGAAGGATTCCGGTGCGCAAGCCATCGTCATCCTGGAAAACTTCGCCAACACCTTGCAGGCGGTGATCGCCAGGACCGCGGTCAAGCATGTGGTGGTCGCCGCGATGGGCGACATGCTTGGCGGCCTGAAGGGCACGATCGTCAATTTCGTCGTGCGCCGCGTGAAGAAGATGGTGCCGGCATGGTCCTTGCCCGGCCATGTCAAGTTCAATGCCGCCATGAAGGCCGGCGCCGGCATGGGCTTCAAGCCGGCCAAGGTGGAAGCCGACGATGTCGCCTTCCTGCAATATACGGGCGGCACCACGGGCGTGTCGAAGGGCGCCACACTGCTGCACAGAAACGTGCTCGCCAACGTCGCGCAGAACGCGCAGTGGATGGAGGATGCCTACACGATCAAGCCGAAACCGGCGCACCCCAACTTCATCTGCGCGCTGCCGCTCTATCATATTTTCGCGCTAACGGTGAACGCGCTGATGGGCATGCAGCAAGGCGCCCGCAATGTGCTCATTCCCAACCCGCGCGACATTCCAGGCTTCGTCAAGGAATTGCAGAAATATCCGGTGCACATCTTTCCCGGCCTCAACACGCTGTTCAACGCGTTGCTCAACAACGAGGATTTCCGCAAGCTCGACTTCAAACCGCTGGTGCTGACGCTTGGCGGCGGCATGGCGGTGCAGAAGGGCGTCGCCGAGCGCTGGAAGACGCTGACCGGTTGTTCGGTCACCGAAGGCTACGGCCTCTCGGAAACCTCACCGGTGGCCACCGCCAACAAGTTCACCGCCGGCGACTTCACCGGCACCATCGGCTTGCCGCTGCCCTCGACCGAGATCGCCATCCGCGACGACGACGGCAACAATTTGCCGCTCGGCGAGGTCGGCGAGGTCTGCATCCGAGGACCGCAAGTGATGACGGGCTACTGGAACCGGCCCGATGAGACCGCCAAGGTGATGACCAAGGATGGCTACTTCAAATCCGGCGACATGGGCTTCATGGACGAGCGCGGCTACACCAAGATCGTCGACCGCAAGAAGGACATGATCCTGGTTTCGGGCTTCAATGTCTATCCGAACGAGCTCGAGGAAGTCGTGGCGATGCATCCGGGCGTGCTCGAAGTGGCGGCGGTCGGCGTGCCGGACGAGCATTCGGGCGAGGTGCCGAAACTGTTCGTGGTCAAGAAGGATCCGGCGCTGACCGCGGAGACGCTCACCGCCTTCTGCCGCGAGAACCTGACCGGCTACAAGCGGCCCAAATACATAGAATTCAGGACCGAGTTGCCGAAGACGCCGGTCGGCAAGATCCTGCGGCGAGCACTGCGCGAATGATTGCAGCCGGCGGCGCGGAGGCCGTAAATGCACCTTGCCGTCCTGACCCGGCAGAATTCATCAGAACGAACATGCGCCTCGCCCCGGTGCCGTCGGTGCCTGAGATCCAGCTTTATACACCGCATCCGGCCAGTGGCCTGAGACGGCTCATAGATCCGCACCAAAGCGCTGGCGACGATGACGACACGATCGAGGCGGACAACGATGGACCCGAGCCGCAGCCGCCTTACTGGGCTTATGTGTGGGCCGGCGGCGCGGTGATTGCGCGCCACATACTGGATCATCCGCAAACGGTAGCCGGCCGCCGCGTGCTCGACCTCGGCGCCGGTTCGGGTCTTGTCGGCATTGCCGCCGCCAAGGCTGGGGCACGCGAAGTCATCGCCGCAGAGATCGACCGCAACGGCGTTGCCGCGCTCGCTCTAAACGCGGCGGCCAACGGTGTCGCCATCACCGTGATCGGAGACGACATCACCAGGGGTCCGCCGCCGGCCGTCGACCTCGTGCTTGCAGGCGATGTCTTCTACAGCCAAGGCGTCGCCGACCGCGTCATGCCTTTTTTCGAACGCTGCCTGAATGCCGGCATCGAGGTCCTGGTCGGCGATCCTAGCCGCGCCTATCTGCCACGATCACGGCTGCGCCTGCTCGCCGAACATAAGGTGCCGGATTTCGGCCAGGCGAAAGACAGCGCGCTGCAGCCAAGCGGCGTCTTTCGCTTCGAAGGCTGACGAGGCGGCCGCGTCTACCGACGGGATCAGATCGTCTCCTTGACCCGTGCCGAGAGGAAATCGGGCAGATCGGCAACCGAATCAAGAACAATGTCGGCAATCCCGGCCAGCGATTCGCGGGTGCCGGTGCCGGAGAGCACGCCGACCGCCAGCCCGCAGCCGCCGGCCCGCGCCATTTCGAGATCATGGCGGTTGTCGCCGACCATGGCGATCTCCGCCGGCTTCAGCCCAGTGAGATCGCTGAAGGCCAGGATGGTGTCGGGCGCCGGCTTCGGATTGGCCACCGCGTCGTAGCCATAGGCCGCGTCGAACAATTGGGCGACGCCGAGCGTGACAAGCGTCTTTTCCGCGCCGCTGGTCGAATCGTTGGTGGCGACGCCAAGCCGGTAGGACTTCCTGTGCAGTGCCGTCAGCGTGTCGACGATGCCCGGCAGCGCCACGGCCATCGCCGAGCCTTGCACCGAGGTGATCTCGTTGAAGCGGGCGACCGCCAGCATCTGGTCCTCGTTGGACAGGCGCGGAAACCACAATTCGACGACGTCGAGATTGGTGCCGGAGGCAAATATCGAGTCAGGCTTAAAGCGCTTGTTGGCGAAATCGAAGCCGGCGGCGGCCAGCAGCCTGTCGGCTTTCCAGCGATCGCCTTCGGACGCATCCATGGCCATGAAGTCGGCAACGCCGAGCCAGGTGGCGTTGAAGTCGACAAGCGTGCCGTCCTTGTCGAACAATATTCCCTTGATGTCTGCCAAGCTTTTCACTCCGAGCCACGCAAATGGTGGATGAATCCCACGAGGCCAGCGGTCGATGCGTCCCGCTTGGCGGCACTTTCCTTGCCCTCCACGACAGGCAGAAGGCCGGTGGCCAGTTCCTTGCCGAGTTCGACGCCCCACTGGTCGAAGGAGTTGATGTTGAACAGCGTGCCCTCGACGAAGACGCGGTGCTCGTAGAGCGCGATCAGCCGGCCGAAGGTTCGCGGGTCGAGTTTGCGGTAGAGGATGGTGACCGAGGGGCGATTGCCGGAGAAGACGCGGTGCGGGGCTATCTTGTCGACCTCGGCCGGCTTCATGCCCTTGGCCAGCATCTGGGCGCGGGCTTCGTCCAGCGTGCGGCCCTTCATCAGCGCTTCCGACTGCGCCAGGCAGTTGGCGAGCAGCAGATCGTGCTGATGCTTGAGATCGGGCTCGTGGCCGACGGCGGCGGCGAGGAACTCGACCGGGATGAAATCGGTGCCCTGGTGCAGCAGCTGGAAGAAGGCATGCTGGCCGTTGGTGCCGGGCTCACCCCAGACCAGCGGTCCGGTCGGCGTCGTCACCTCTGTGCCTTCGAGGGTGACGCTCTTGCCGTTCGATTCCATGTCGAGCTGCTGCAGATATGCCGGCAGCCTGGACAGGCGCTGGTCGTAAGGGATGACGGCGCGCGCCGGGTAACCGCAGATCACGCGATGCCACCAGCCGACCAATCCAAGCAGCGCCGGCAGGTTCTCCTGCACCGGCGCGGTGCGGAAATGCTCGTCCATCTCATGCGCGCCGTCGAGGAAGGCGCGAAAATTCCGCGGGCCGACAGCGATCATCACCGGCAGGCCGATGGCGCCCCAGAGCGAATAGCGGCCGCCGACCCAGTCCCAGAAGCCGAAGACGCGATCGGGCGCGATGCCGAACTTGGCGACCAGATCGAGCGCGGTGGACACGGCGGCGAAGTGCTTGCCGACCGCTTCCTTGCCGAGCGCCTTCTGCACCCAATCGCGCGCCGTCTGCGCATTGGTCATCGTCTCGACGGTGGTGAAGGTCTTGGAAGCGATGACGAAAAGCGTGGTCTCGGCGGACAGCCCCTTCAGCGTGTCGTGGATATGGGCGCCATCGATGTTGGAGACGTAGTGGGCGCGCGGCCCGTCATGATAGGGCGCCAGCGCCAGCGTCGCCATGGCCGGGCCGAGATCGGAACCGCCGATGCCGATGTTGACGATGTCAATGATCTTCTTGCCGGTGGCGCCGGCCGCCTTGCCCGAGCGCACGGCATCGGCAAAGGCGCCCATGGCGTCGAGCACGGCGATGACGTCGGCCTTGACGTCCTGGCCATCGACGGTGACGCCCTTGCCGGTCAGGTTGCGCAGCGCCGTGTGCAGCACGGCACGGTCCTCGGTGACGTTGATCTTCTTGCCGGCGAACATGGCGGCGCGACGACCTTCGAGATCGGCGGCCAGGGCGAGCTTTTCCAGCAGTTCCATGGCGGTCGCATCGACCGCGCATTTCGACCAGTCGAGCAGCAGATCGCCATCGGTGGCGGAGAATTCCACGAACCGCTTGGGATCGGCGGCGAAGGCCTGGCGCATGCTGGCGGGCGCTGCCGCGCGGTGATCGCGCAAGGCGGCGAGCTGTTTTTGAAAGGACGATTGATCCACTGCCAAACTCCGAGACCTCGAGCCATCATTACGGACCGGATGTTTCCGGCGCGTGTCGTCGCGACAATCTATCGGGCCGAACTCCACCCGTTTCAATGCGCAGCGATGACGCACGGAGTCACGCAGCTATGCCGCGGCGCAGCATCAAAATGGCGTGAAGGATCACTGGCATAAATCCCAACGATCAGAAAAATTGATTGGCGCAACCCCTTGTGCCACGGTTACGTTCGGCTGGTCCAGCCAAACGAAAAAGGCTGGCCATCGAGGAAATCTCCCATGCCACAGCGAAACGACACGGCGATATGGTCCGGCCTGTTCCGGATTTCGGCTGAATCCGGCCAAACCCTTCAGGCGCAGATCCGCCAGGCCATCGTAGCCGCCATTCTCGACCGCCAGATCGCCGCTTCGATGCCGCTTCCTTCCTGCCGGATCCTGGCCGAAAAACTCGGCGTGGCGCGCGGAACCGTGGTGCTGGCGTTCCAGCAGCTCGTCGACCAGGGTTTCCTGGTGGCGCGCGAGCGGCGTGGCCATTTCGTCAATCCCGATGTGCTGGCGACGCCCGCCAAGCCGCACCAGAAGGCGCCCGACCAGGCCAACGAGATCGACTGGAAGGCACGCCGCAAGATCTTCGCCAGCGACATGCCGCCGCCGGCCAAGCACGAGAACTGGATCAAGTCGTCCTACCCCTTCGTCTACGGCCAGTTCGATCCGGCGCTGTTCCCGACCGCCGAATGGCGCGAGTGCAACCGCATGGCGCTGGCGGTGTTGGAAATCCGCAACTGGGCGTCAGACATGGTCGACCGTGACGATCCGCTGCTGATCGAGCAAATCCAGGCGCGGCTCCTGCCCCGGCGCGGCATCTTCGCCAATCCCGACGAGATCATCGTCACGCTGGGCGCCCAGAACGCGCTCTACATGCTTGCGACGCTGCTGATGTCCAAAGGCTCCAAGGTGGCGATGGAGGACCCCGGCTACCCCGACGCCCGCTCGATCTTCCGCCTTGCGGGCGCGGAGATACAGCCGGTGCCGGTCGACCAGTCCGGCATCGTAACCGCTTCTATTCCCAATGATTCCGGCTTCGTCTTCGTCACGCCAAGCCATCATTGCCCGACCATGGTGCCGCTGTCGGCGGAACGGCGGCAGGATCTTCTGGCGCGCGCCAACCGCTACAACCAAATCATCATCGAGGACGGCTATGACAGCCAGCTTCTCGACGAGGCACCGCAGCAGGCACTGAAGAGCCTCGATCGCTCCGGCCGCGTGGTCTATGTCGGCTCGATGTCCAAGACGCTGGCTCCGGGCCTGCGGCTCGGCTACATCGTGGCGTCCGCCGGACTCATCGCGGAACTCAGGGCGCTGCGCCGCTTCATGCTGCGTCATCCGCCGGCGAACAATCAGCGCGCCGTCGCACTGTTCCTGTCGCTCGGCCACCACGAGGCGCTGGTGCGGCGGCTGTCTTCAGCCTTCGACGAGCGGCGCAAGCGGCTGGTCCATGCGATTTCCGCCTTCCTGCCGGAATGGCGCTCGACCGATTCGGCCGGCGGCACGTCGCTGTGGCTCGAAGGGCCGCGCGGTACCGATTCGCGCGGCCTGGCCGAGGCCGCGGCCTCGCGCAGCGTCATCATCGAGCCAGGCGACCGTTTCTTCGATCGCACTGAAAAGCCTTCGCGTTTCATGCGGCTGGGCATCTCGTCGATCGCACTGCAGCACATCGAGCCAGGCATCCGCGAACTGGCCACGGCCGCCGGACGCAGACCCGCGGCCGCCTGATCCATCGTCGATCTCTCGTGCCGGAGCCGCTCGCAGCGGCTCCGGTATTTTAGTTCTGGCACATGGAACTGGGCCAGCTGGACCATAGGATGGGCCAGTGCCAGCGGCATAGTCGGCGTCATGGGAAGAAGCAGGCCGATGGTGGACCAACCGCCACGTGTTCCTGCCGACGAAGGTGGAGTGCTTCCATGCCAGTGGCTGTCGAACAGCAGGACACGCCGGCGAACCGTCGTCCGCAGCGCTCCGGTCTTCGCGAAACAGGACATGCCATGCGATCATCTCCCCTGGTGGAGGATACCAGACCACAGCACAAGGCCATCGAGGGCGGCGGCTACGGGCCGCTGCGCGGGGATGACCGCGAGCGTATCCACGAGGGCGTGCTGACGCTTCTGGAGACGGTGGGTTTCGCCAACGCCATTCCTTCCTGCATAAAGGTGCTGACCAAGGTGGGGGCGGTCCACGGCGACGATGGCCGTGTCCGCTTTCCGCGCGCGCTCGTGCTCGACACCATCAAGCGGGCGGCACGACATTTCACGCTTCATGGCCAGGACCCCAGGCACGACATGGTGGTCCAGGGCAAGCGCGTGCACTACGGCACGGCAGGCATCGCCGTGCACCTGGTGGATCTGGAGAAGCGCGAGTACCGCGAATCCAAGCTGCAGGATATTTATGATGCGGCCCGCATCGTCGATGGGCTGGACAATATCCATTTCTTCCAGCGGCCGATGGTGGCGCGCGACATCGCCGATCCGCTCGAGATGGATTTCAACACGCTTTATGCCTGTGTGATGGGAACATCGAAGCACGTCGGAACATCCTTCACCGTGCGTGAGAACGTGAAGCCTGCGCTTGAAATGCTGTACGCCATCGCCGGCGGCGAGGAGAATTTCCGTGCCCGGCCGTTCGTTTCCAACTCCAACTCATTCGTCGTGCCGCCAATGAAGTTCGCCGAGGATGCCTGCGGCGTGCTTGAGGCCTGCGTCGAAGGCGGCATCCCGATCCTGCTGCTGTCGACCGGCCAGTCCGGCACCACGGCACCCGCGGCGATGGCCGGCGCCGTCGTGCAGGCAGTGGCCGAAGTGCTGGCCGGCCTGGTCTATGTCAACGCGCTCAAGCCCGGCCATCCGGCGATCTTCGGCGCCTGGCCGTTCATGTCGGACCTGCGCACCGGCGCCATGGCGGGCGGGTCGGCCGAGCAGTCGGTGGCAACGGCGGCCTGTGCCCAGATGGCGCAATTCTACGACCTGCCCGGCGGCTCCGCCGCCGGCATGACGGATTCGAAATTGCCCGATATTCAGTCCGGCTACGAAAAGGGTATCACCAATGTGATGGCCGGCCTCTCCGGCCTCAACCTCGTCTACGAGGCGGCCGGCATGCATGCCTCGCTGCTCGGCTTCTGCCTGGAGAGCCTGGTCATCGACAACGACATGCTCGGTCATTGCCTGGGCTGCGCGCGTGGCATCGACGTGACTGACGAGGCCCTGTCGATCGACAGCATCGCCGAGGTCTGCCTCAAGGGCCCGGGCCACTATCTCGACAACGAACAGACGCTCAAGCTGATGCAGACCGAGCACTTCTATCCCGCCCTCGGCGATCGTTCCTCGCCGAAGGAATGGAACGAAAAAGGCCGGCCTGATATATTGCTGCGTGCGATCACCGAGAAGAAACGCATTCTTGCCGAACGGTTTCCGCGCCACGTGCCAAAACAAGTCGACGACAGATTGCGTGCCCGCTTCGGCAACCTGATCCACCTGCCGCGCACGCAAATGGGCGGCTGACCGGAGACGAGTTCGTGCAGCCATACAGCCACCACCCGGAGCCAATTCAGGACGGAAAACCGCTTCACACCTTTCCTGAAATTGCTCTGGGGACAACCATCGGGCAGAACGACAAATGAGTGTGCATCCTATCCAGCAAGCCCACACAGACGGCGACGCGATCGATCGGCTGGTGGCATCTCATCGGCCAGGTCACGGCCTGGTGCGTGCCTTCTATCATGACCAGGCAATCTTCGAGCGCGACATGGAACGTGTCTTTCGCCGCCACTGGCACTGCCTGGCCCATGCCAGCGTCATCGCGAACCCGGGCGATTTCGAGCTGTTCAAACTGGGCGACGAGGCGGTCATCCTGACACGCGGCATGGATGGCACCGTGCATGCCATGCTCAATGTCTGCCGCCACCGCGGCGCCGAGGTCTGCACCAAGGAAAAGGGCAACGCGAAGATGTTCGTGTGCCCCTACCACGCCTGGAGCTATTCCAATGACGGCTCATTGCGCGCTGCCCGCCTGATGCCGAAGGATTTCGACCGCTCGGCGCACGGGCTGAAGAAGCTTCATGTCCGCGTCGCCTCCGGGCTGGTCTTCATTTCCTTCGCCGAGACGCCGCTCGATTTCGATCCGATCGAACAGTCGCTGCGCACGAGTTGCGGCCAATATGGCTGGGGCGACGCCAAGGTGGCGTATCGTCAGTCCTATCCGCTCGACGCCAACTGGAAGCTCGCCGTCGAGAACTATGTCGAATGCTACCATTGCGGACCGGCGCATCCGGAATATTCGCAGACGCATGCGCTGGAAAAACCGGCCGAGATGATCGAGCAGCTCAATGCGGCGATGGAGCAGCGCACCTGCGCGCTCGGCATCGAGATCGGCAGCGCCAACCGCTGGCAGAACTCGGCGGCCGGTCAGGAAGCAATCGACACCTTCCGCTACGCGCTCTATGACGGCGTTTCGAGCGGCAGCCAGGACGGCTCTCCGGTGGCCCCGCTGATGGGCCGCTTCACCGACTATGACGGTGGCGTCACTTCCATCCATCTCGGCGGCACGACCTTTCTCGTCTGCTATCCCGATCACGGCATGATCTACCGATTCATCCCGAAAACGGCTGGTACATGCGAGATGGAACTGATCTGGCTGGTGCGCGGCGACGCGGTCGAGGGTCAGGATTACGATCTGGAGAAGCTGACCTGGCTATGGAAGGTCACCACCGACGAAGACAAGAAGATCATCGAGCACACCGCGCGCGGCGTGCGCTCGCACTATTTCGTGCCCGGACCTATCGCGCCGATGGAATACAACGAACTGCGCTACATCGGCTGGTATCTCGAGGAGATCAGCCGGGCCTGAACGGTTCGGCTGCCTTAGGAGGATCAGGCAGATCTTGCCTTTCGCGTCATTCCGCGCTGAGCCCGTATCGGTCGACGACTTCGGGGTTGATGAGCTTGGCATGCAGTGTCATCAGCACGATCTGCGCGTCGAGGCTGTCGCCGGTTTCAAGCGCCGCCTCGATGCGGCGCTCGGCTTCCAGCGTCCGCTGATGGCCATTGGCTTGCTCGAAGGTTTCGGGACCCGCGATGCAATAGCTGCATAATTGTGCCACCGACGCATAGGTACCCCGTGGCGGCTCGTCGGGCCAGCGATCCTTCATGAGATTGACCAGGGTAAGCTTCACGCCCTCCGGCACAAGGGCTGGATGCAGATCCGCGCCGCGCAATGCATCGTCGAGCTGCCTCAAGTCGCCCGAGCGGCCGAACATTCCGAGGAAGCCGAGGGAAGAGCGCCGTCCGGCCATGATGTTTCCTTCCGTTCCAGCCCACTTAGGTGGTGGGCAAGCGAATTACAAAGGCGGTGCTATCTAACCAGCCGCCGCCAGCAAGACCCCTGCAAGGGCGGATAGCGCGAGTGTCGGCAGCATGCCGATCTTCAGCTTCAGGATCGCGATCATGGCGGCACCCGAAAGCAAGGCCGCACGCCAGTCGATCGACGAAAGCACCGGCACATTCATGCCAAGACCCGTCGCATGCACCTCACGGAAGATGACGTGCAAGCCAAACCATAGGGCCAGATTCATAATCACCCCGACAATTGCGGCGGTGATCGCGCCCAGTGCGGCCGACAGTGCCTTGTTGCCGCGCAACGCCTCGATGTAGGGCGCCCCGAGGAATATCCAGAAAAAGCAGGGCGTGAACGTCACCCACAGGGTGAGCAACGCCCCCAGCGATCCGGCAAGCAACGGGTCCAGCGAGCCGGAATGGCGGAACGCGGCGATGAAGCCGACGAACTGCAGCACTAGGATGAGCGGCCCCGGCGTCGTTTCGGCAAGCCCAAGGCCATCAACCATTTCACCAGGGGCCAGCCAGCCGAAGGACTGGACGGCTGCCTGCGCGACATAGGCGAGGACCGCATAGGCGCCACCGAAGGTGACGACAGCCATCAGGCTGAAGAACCGGCCTATCTCGGTCCAGACGCTTGCGGAGCCGGTGAACCACCAGATCAAAAGAACAGGCCCGAGCCAGATCGGCAGCCAGATGGCGACGGTGCGCGGTGCATGCCATCTGGTCGGTTTGACATGGGCCAGTTCGCCACGCTCGAACATCAGGTCGACCGCTCCCTTGAAGTCGGCAACACCGTCCTTGCCATGGGCCGAGCCGGAAAACAGGCCGGGAGCAATGCGATCCCCCAGCCATCCCGTCAGGCCGGCGAACAGGACGATGAGCGGAAACGGCACATTCAACGCATAGATGGCAATGAACGCCGCGACCGCGATCGACACCATGACCGGGTTTTTCAGGGCGCGTCGCCCGATCCGGATCACCGCCTCGATGACGATGGCGAGCACCGCCGCCTTGACCCCGAAAAACAGCGCCGCGACGAGCGGCATGTCGCCGTAGAGCATGTAAAGGCTGCTCAAGACGAGCATGACGAGCGCGCCCGGGAAGACGAACAGGATGCCGGCGACAAGGCCGCCGATCGTCCTGTGCAGCAGCCAGCCGACATAGATGGCGAGTTGCTGGGCTTCCGGGCCAGGCAGCAACATGCAGTAGTTCAACGCATGCAGGAAGCGCTGTTCACCGATCCAGCGCCGGTCCTCGACCAGCTCCTTGTGCATCAGCGCGATCTGCCCGGCAGGTCCGCCGAAGCTGAGCAATCCGATCCTCGCCCAGACCTTCGTGGCTTCCGCGAAGGTCGGCGCAGCCGGCGGCTCGACGGCCACCGCCTTGTTGTCGGGGACAAGAATGGTCATGACGGCTTACCCGCAGCGGGCCAGTTGTGCGTTTCTTCGGTGGCGTCGCGACACCAGCGGAAGAACGCGTCGTAGAGCAGCATGCCTGCTTCCAGTTGTTCCAGATCGTCGCGGTACATACGCGACAGACCCAGCGAGGCAGCCAGAAAACCGGCCGCCTGGGGCACCAGGTCGAGGCTTGCGGTGTCGGCCGCACGCACGATTGCGGCGAGGCGATCGAGCGCCTCGGATTCCAACCCGAACTCCTCGATCATCGTGTCGAAGGTGCAGCGTTCGCCACGATGGCTCCAGAACACATTGTCGATGTCGAACGGCACGGCCTGAAAGCGGTCGGCAACAGCCAACACTTCAGCGGGCTCGACAAACAGGAACACCGCGTCGGGGTCGAGGAAACGCCGGATCAGCCATGGGCAAGCGATGCGGTCGACCTTCGGGCGCGATCGCGTCACCCAGACGGTGGCGCCCTTTTCATTGCGTGGCGGCATTTTGGCGGTGCGGACCAGAAGTCCCCCGGCATCGCGCCAGGCCTCAAACCCGCTTTCAAGGGATTCGGCTGATATCCCCTCATGGCGCAGCCATGCAACGACGCCTTGCGAGAGCTTTTGCCCCTTCTGGCATACGACGGCCACCGGCTTGCCGGCGAATGCGGCCGCCCAGGTCGAAACGGTTTTGAAATCGCGCCGGCACGAAGCCGGCAACAGGCGCGGGTCGGCGTCGAAATCGTCATCGATGCGAACATCGATAATGACAGGCGCGCCCGGCAGACCGATGAGCCGGGACAGTTGCGATACAGTGATAGCGGTTGTTGACGGCATGGCGTCCACCTCCTGGAAGAGAAGCTTGGACGCGAACGTTGGGCTGACGCCTCACGGGGTCGTCGCGATGCACCCCTTGTCATGATGGTGGATTTGTTGGGCGCGCTTGTCAAGGACGGTGACCGTCCTCGACCTACCCGGCAACACGCTGACCGGAAAACCGATGGCGGCTTGATTTGATCAAGCCGCCATCCGTCGATCCAGAATCAATGATTGTCCCCGGAGCAATCAGTGATTGTCCCCGGAGCAATCAGTGATTGTCTCTGGGAACGCCGCTGGTGTGCGCGACGTCCTGATACTTCACCGCCGGCTTCAGCACCATTCCCTCCGAGAACTGCGCGACCATGCCGCGCTGGATCTCCTGCCAGGGTGTCTGGTGCTTGGGATAGTGGAAGCCACCATTGTTCTGCAGTTCGGCGCGGCGCCGGGTGATCTCGTCGTCGGTAACGAGGATGTCGGCCGTGCCCTTGCGCAAGTCGATGCGGACCCTGTCGCCCGTCTTGAGCAGCGCCAGTCCGCCGCCGATCGCCGCTTCCGGCGAGGCGTTGAGGATCGACGGCGAACCCGACGTACCCGACTGGCGGCCGTCCCCGATGCAAGCGAGCGCGTGGATGCCCTTCTTGATGAGATAGGCCGGCGGCTGCATGTTGACGACTTCGGCACCGCCTGGATAGCCGACCGGGCCGGCGCCGCGCATGAACAGGATGGTGTGTTCGTCGATGCCTTGCGCCGGGTCGTCGATGCGGGCGTGGTAATCCTCCGGCCCATCGAAAACCATGGCGTTGCCTTCGAAAGCCTCGGGATCCTTGGGGTTGGAGAGATAGCGTTCGCGGAATTCCGGCGAGATGCCGCTGGTCTTCATGATCGCCGAATCGAACAGATTGCCCCGAAGATTGATGAAGCCGGCATTGGCCTTCAGCGGCTTGGCGACAGAGCGGATGACGTCGGGATTTTCGTTGGCGACGCCCTCGCTATTCTCACCGATCGACTTGCCGTTGACGGTGCGCGCGCCGGGATGCGGCAACAGCCCGCCCTTCATGAGTTCGGCGATGACCGCCGGCACGCCGCCGGCATGGTGGTAGTCCTCGCCAAGGTATTCGCCCGTCGGCTGCAAATTGACCAGTAGCGGCACATTGAGGCCGACCGTCTGCCAGTCGTCATTGTCGAGCTTGACTCCAAGGTGGCGCGCGATGGCGTTGAGGTGGATCGGCGCGTTGGTCGAGCCGCCAATGGCCGAATTGACGACGATAGCGTTCTCGAAAGCTTCTCTCGTCATGATGTCGGACGGCTTCAGATCCTCATGCACCATCTCGACGATGCGCTTTCCGGTCTCATAGGAAATCTGGCCGCGCTCGCGGTAGGGCGCGGGAATCGCGGCCGAGCCCGGCAACTGCATGCCAAGCGCTTCGGCCAGCGAGTTCATCGTGGTGGCGGTGCCCATGGTGTTGCAATAACCGGTGGACGGCGCCGACGAGGCGACGATGTCCATGAACTCGTCATAATCGATCTCGCCGGCCGACAGGCGCTGGCGTGATTCCCAGACGATGGTGCCGGAGCCGGTGCGCTTGCCCTTGTGCCAGCCATTGAGCATCGGCCCGACCGACAGCGCGATCGCCGGGATGTTGACGGTGGCCGCTGCCATCAGCAGCGCCGGCGTCGTCTTGTCGCAACCGATGGTGAGCACGACGCCATCGAGCGGATAGCCGTAGAGCACTTCGACAAGGCTGAGATAGGCAAGGTTGCGGTCAAGTGCCGCGGTCGGGCGCTTGCCGGTCTCCTGGATCGGATGGCAGGGGAATTCGAAAGGAATGCCGCCCATCGAGACGATGCCTTCGCGCACACGCTTGGCGAGTTCGATATGGTGACGGTTGCAAGGCGACAGATCCGAGCCGGTCTGTGCGATGCCGATCAGCGGCTTGCCGGACATCAGTTCGGCGCGCGTCAGGCCGTAATTGAGATAGCGCTCGAGATAGAGCGCCGTCATGCCCGGATTGTCGGGATTGTCGAACCACTCCTGCGAGCGAAATTTTTTCTTGTGGGTGGGGGCGCCTGCCATCATGGTCTCCGTATTTGTAAGACAAATCGATATGGCAACGCGCGGGAGCAGGCAAGAGGGCGTGCGGTCGCAACCGGACTTTGGTGCGATAGACACGCACCAAGCCGTGCGTTACGGGTTCGGACAGTCTTGTCCGGGAGGTTTTCATGGCTTTGGTGATCGAAGGCGAGGAGCGCATTGCCGCACCGCTGCAAAAAGTGTGGGAAGCGCTGAACGATCCCGAGGTGTTGAAGGCGACCATTCCCGGCTGCCAGAGCCTGGAGATGAAGTCGCCGACCGAGATGGCGGCAACTGTGGTGGTGAAGATCGGACCGATCAAGGCGACGTTCAACGGCGAAGTGACGCTGAAGAACCTGAAGCCGCCGCACTCCTACACCATCCAGGGCGAAGGCAAGGGCGGCATTGCCGGCTTCGCCAAGGGTGGCGCCGACGTGACGCTGACGGCAGATGGACCTGACGCCACGGTATTGAACTACGCGGCCAAGGCCGATGTCGGCGGCAAGATCGCCCAGCTCGGCAGCCGCCTGATCGAATCGACCTCGAAGAAACTGGCCGGACAGTTTTTTTCGTCGTTCGGCGAAAAGGTCGGCGGCTGAGCCCTCAAGCGGGCATCACTCGAACACAATACTCGGCACCGCCGCTGCCGCCGCGCCACGCTCTTCATTGACCCGGTCCCAGACCTTCGAAGCGATGTCGCGATAGATTTTCGCCTCGGCGCCGTCAGGCTTCGAGACGACAACCGGCGTGCCGGCATCCGAACTTTCGCGGATGCCCATCTCGAGCGGCACTTCGCCAAGGAAGGTGACGCCGAGGCGCTCGGCCTCGCGGCGCGCGCCGCCATGGCCAAAGATGTCGTAGCGCTTGCCGGTGTCCGGGGCGATGAAATAGCTCATGTTCTCGACGATGCCGAGCAACGGGACGTCGACCTTCTTGAACATGTTGAGGCCTTTTCGCGCGTCGATCAGGGCCAGATCCTGTGGCGTCGAGACGATGACAGCACCAGCCAGCGGCACCTGCTGGGCCATGGTCAGTTGCGCGTCGCCGGTACCGGGCGGCATGTCGACGACGAGCACGTCGAGACGGCCCCATTCGACCTCGCGCAGCATCTGCGTCAGCGCCGACATCACCATCGGGCCGCGCCAGATCATCGGCGTTTCCTCGTCGACGAGGAAGCCCATCGACATCACCTTCAGGCCGTAATTCTCCATCGGTTTCAGGATCTTGCCGTCGACGGTCTGCGGCCGTCCGTGGATGTTGAGCAGCCTGGGCATGGACGGTCCGTAGATGTCGGCATCCAGCACGCCGACGCGCAAGCCGTTGGCGGCGAGGCCGAGCGCGATGTTGACGGCGGTGGTCGACTTGCCGACGCCGCCCTTGCCGGAGGCAACGGCAATGATCGCCTCGATACCGGGCACGCCACGCTTGCCCGAGCTGTGCGAGGCCGGTGCGTGCGGAGTCGCACGCGCCGCGGCGGCAGCGGGCTGAGCCGGCGGCGCGGGCCTGGGTGCGGGGCGCGAGGGAACCGGCGCCTCCATGCCGCCGCCCTTCTTTTCGGCCGTCAGCGCGACGACGGCGCCGGCGACACCGGGGATCGCCTTGACGACACGCTCGGCGGCAGCGCGCAGCGGCTCCATCTCCTGGGCGCGGGCGGCGGGAACGGTAATCGAGAAGAAGACCTTCCCGTCGGCGATGAAAATTTCCGAAACCATGCCGAGGTCGACGATGTTGCCGGTGAAATCCGGCCCGTTGACCGTCTTCAGACGCTCGGTGACGATTTCCTTGGTGACGGACATGGCAGTTTTTCCTTACGCAGCTTGCGCCTGAGATGCAGCTTGCACCTGAGATAATGCAGTTTCCGGACAGAACCAAGCCGTGGAGCAATGGCTGTCTTGGCGTGCCTGAAAAAGCGGCGGGTCCTGTCGGATTTCATCCACGCCAAACGTCTTCCAGATAATCGAGCGCCGATGCGGCCAACAATCAGGTCAAGCGACAGTCGTCAAACAATCGCGGCGACCTATTTCGGTGACCAGCACGGGCCGACAACCAGGAAAGGAGACCATCATGCTCGCAAACAGCAACGCAACGGCAAATCTGGCGGTAAGCGACCTGGCAAAGGCCAAGGCTTTCTACGAGGGAACGCTTGGCCTGCAACAGGTGCACGATGAGGGCGGCGAACTGATCGTCTACAAAAGTGGCGATACCACCCTCAACGTCTATCATTCCCAATTTGCCGGAACCAATAAGGCGACAGCGGTGACCTGGATGGTTGGCGACGGGATCGGCGATATCGTCAAGGCGCTGAAGTCGAAGGGCGTCGCGTTCGAGCACTATCAGATGCCGGGCCTGACACTGGAGGGCGATATCCACGTCGGTTACGGAATGAAGGTCGCCTGGTTCAAGGATCCAGACGGCAACATCCTGAACCTTGTGGACAGGTAGATTTCCTCACCTCACCTGGCCAAGCCAACCGCGAGGTAGGTGAGCGCCGAAATCAAAGCGGTGGCCGGCAGGGTGACGATCCAGGCGATGACGATATTGCCGGCAATGCCCCAGCGCACGGCCGAGACGCGGCGGGCGGCGCCGACGCCGATGATGGCGCCGGTGATCGTGTGCGTGGTCGATACGGGAACGCCGAGCCAGGTCGCGGCAAACAGCGTGATCGCCCCACCGGTCTCGGCGCAAAAACCCTGCATCGGGTTCAGCCGGGTGATCTTCGAGCCCATGGTGTGGACGATGCGCCAGCCGCCGAACAACGTACCGAGCGCCAGCGCCGTCTGACAGGTGAGCACGACCCACAGCGGCACATAGAAAGTCGCGCCGAGCATGCCTTGCGAATAGAGCAGCACGGCAATGATGCCCATGGTCTTCTGGGCGTCATTGCCGCCGTGCCCGAGGGAATAGAGCGAGGCGGAAAAGAACTGCATGACGCGGAAGGTGCTGTCGACCGCAAACGGTGTCTGGCGCACGAAGAGCCAGGAAACGGCAAGGATCAGGACAAGAGCCAGGATAAAGCCGGTCGCTGGCGACAAGACGATTGCCGCAACCGTCTTGCCAAGCCCTGTCCAGACGATGGCGCCCACGCCTGCCTTTGCCACACCGGCGCCGACCAGACCGCCAATCAGCGCGTGCGAGCTGCTCGACGGGATGCCGGCGATCCAGGTGACGATGTTCCAGACGATGGCGCCGACGAGCGCTGCAAAGATCACCGCCGGGGTGACGATGCTGACGTCGATGATACCCTTGCCCACGGTCTCGGCAACGTGGAGGCCGAAGAACATGAAGGCGATGAAATTGAAGAATGCCGCCCACAGCACCGCATATTGCGGCCGCAGCACGCGGGTGGAAACGATGGTGGCGATGGAATTGGCGGCATCGTGCAGGCCGTTGAGAAAGTCGAAGAACAGTGCGACGGCGACGAGGCCGGCCAGCACGGGAAAGGCAATGGTGGCTTCCATCACCTAGACATTCTCAATGACGATGCCGCTGATCTCGTTGGCGACGTCCTCGAAGCGGTCGACCACCTTTTCCAGCTGGCCATAAATCTCTGAGCCGATCATATAGGCCATCGGATCGCTGCTGCCGTGCTTCCTGAAGAGATCCTTCAGCCCTTGCTCATGCAGGTCGTCGGCCCGGCTTTCGACGCGCATTACCTCTTCGGCGATGGCGTTGAGGCGCACAGTATGCGTCGCGACCTTGCTGAGCAGCGGGATCGCCTCGGCCACCAGCTTGGCGGCGGCGACGATGACGCCACCCATTTCCTGCATCAGCGGATCGAACTCCTTGCGCTCGAACAGCTTCACCGTCTTGACCGTCTTGTGCATCATGTCGATGGCATCATCCATCGACTGGATCAGGTCCTTGATGTCGCCGCGATCGAAAGGCGTGATGAAGGAGCGCCGCACCGCCAGCAGGACTTCCGCGGTGATGTGGTCGGCCTCATCTTCGAGATCGATGATTTTCTGGCACCATAGGTCGATATCCCTGCCCTGGAGAAGCTGCTCCAGCGCCTCGGCGCCGCCGACCACGGTGCGGGAATGTCGTTCGAACAGGTCGAAGAAGCGATCTTCGCGCGGCAAAAGCTTGCGGAACCAGCCCAGCATGGTCGATCTCCCAGTTTCATCCACATAGCGCCGCATCGCGCCGCGGGAAACAGCTAGCCGGCTTAAAGGTGTGGATGCCGGGCAATTGTGCGTGGTGCTTGCGGTAGAGCACAATTTCCCCGACCTTGCAGCGAACGACCGGAAAGATCGCATGATCGACAAGCTGGAATTCTTCATCGCGCTCGCCAGGGAGGAGCATTTCGGCCGGGCGGCGGAGGTATGCGGCGTCACCCAACCGACGCTCTCGGCCGGCATCAAGCAGTTGGAAGGCCAGCTTGGCGTCATGCTGGTTCTGCGCGGCTCACGCTTCCAGGGGCTGACGCCGGAGGGAAAACAGGTGCTGGTGTGGGCACGCCGCATCGTCGGCGACACCAGAACCATGCGCGAGGAAATGCGCGCGGCGCGCCACGGACTTTCCGGCCGTATCCGCATCGCCGCCATCCCGACGGCGCTCGCCATGCTGCCGCGGCTGACGACGCCGTTTCGCGAAAAGCATCCCGGCGTCACCTTTTCGGTGCTGTCGCGGACCTCGATCGAGGTGCTGTCGCTGCTCGGCAATTTCGACATCGATGCCGGGATCACCTATCTCGACAACGAGCCGCTGGGGCGGGTGACCAGCGTGCCGCTCTATGACGAGCGCTACCAACTGATCACCGCGATGGGAAATCCCTATTCCGACCGCGACAAAGTGACATGGGCGGAGCTCTCGAGCCTGCCGCTGTGTCTGTTGACGCCGGACATGCAGAACCGCCGCATCATCGATCAGCATCTGGCCGAAGCCGGCGTGCAGGTGCGACCGACGCTGGAATCCAATTCGATGATCGTGCTGTTTTCGCACATCCGCACCGGCAAATGGTCGTCGATCATGCCGCTCAACCTTGCGGAAACATTCGGCTTTTCCGAGCCGATCCGGGCCATTCCGATCATCGAGCCAGATGCCAGCCACACGGTCGGCCTGGTGGCGACACCGCGCGAACCGCACACACCTTTGGTCTCGGCGCTGCTGGACGAGGCAATGGCGCTGGCGGACGATTTCCACGCCAACCGTTCCGCTAGACAGGGTTAGTCAAACGGAACGATAGAAAATTTCTATCGTACAACGAAACCGCTTTATTGATTTCAGAGGTTTTCTCTGGTTTCTTAAGCACTTAGCGATAAAGCGGCACGCGCATGTCGTTGTTCCAAAACAGCTTGATGCTCTTGGCCGATATGTATGGTCGCTACGATAGGGAGGGCGCTGCATGACAATGCAGCCTGCAAGTACCGAGATTACGTCGCGCACGGCCGCGATCATCCAGGAGATGAAGGGCCTCGAAGGCCCATTGCTGCCGATCCTTCACGGCATCCAGGAAGAGTTCGGCCATGTGCCCAAGGATGCGCTGCCGGTCATCGCCGAGGCGCTGAACATTTCCAGGGCCGAGGTGCACGGCGTCGTCAGCTTTTATCATGATTACCGCAGCCACCCGGCAGGCAGGCATGTGCTGAAGCTCTGCCAGGCGGAATCCTGCCAGTCGATGGGTTCGGACGCCATCGCCGCCAAGCTGAAGCAATTGCTGGGCATCGGTTTCCATGAGACGACCCGCGACGGTTCGGTGACGCTGGAGCCGGTCTATTGTCTCGGCCTGTGCGCCTGTTCGCCCGCCGCAATGCTGGATGGCGAGGTGATCGGGCGGCTCGATGACGAGAAGCTCGACGAGATCGTTGCAGAGGTGCGCTCATGATCCCGCGTATCTACATTCCCGGCGATTCCGGTGCGCTGGCGCTTGGCGCCGAAAAGGTCGCCAAGGCGATCGCCGGCGAACTCGCCGAGCGCGGCATCGAAGCCAAGATCGTGCGCAACGGGTCGCGCGGCGCCTATTTCCTCGAGCCTATGGTCGAAGTCGCGACAGCCAATGGCCGCATCGCCTACGGGCCGGTCAAGCCGTCCGACGTCAAAAGCCTGTTCGACAGCGGCTTCCTCACCGGCGGCCACCACAAGCGCTGGCTGGGCACGCCGGACAAGATCCCCTTCCTGGCCAAGCAGACGCGGCTGACCTTCGCGCGCTGCGGCGTCACGGATCCGCTTTCGCTCGAATCCTACAAGAAGCATGGCGGGTTGAACGGACTGACGAACGCGCTGGCGCTGACGCCTGCCGCCATCGTCGCCCAGGTTACCGAGTCGGGCCTGCGCGGGCGCGGCGGCGCCGGCTTCCCGACCGGCATCAAATGGAAGACGGTGCTCGATACCGTTGGCGACCGTAAATACATCGTCTGCAACGCCGACGAGGGCGATTCGGGTACCTTCGCCGATCGCATGATCATGGAGGGCGATCCCTTCGTGCTGATCGAAGGCATGACGATCGCCGGTATAGCCACGGGCGCGACGAAGGGCTTCGTCTATGTCCGCTCGGAATATCCGCATGCGGTGGCGGTGATGAACAAGGCCGTCGAGATCGCCCGCAAGGCTGGCGTTCTTGGCGCCAGCGTGCTGGGCTCACCCTACGCTTTCGACATGGAGATCCGGGTCGGCGCCGGCGCCTATGTCTGCGGCGAGGAGACGGCGCTGCTCGATTCGCTCGAGGGCAAACGCGGCATGGTTCGGGCAAAGCCGCCACTGCCGGCGCATAAGGGGCTGTTCGGCAAGCCGACGGTGATCAACAACGTCATCTCGCTGGCCTCGGTGCCTGTCATCATGGACAAGGGTGCGGCCTACTACAAGGATTTCGGCATGGGCCGCTCGCGCGGCACGATCCCGATCCAGATCGCCGGCAACGTCAAATATGCCGGTCTGTTCGAAGCCGCTTTCGGCATGACGCTGGGCGAGATCGTCGACGAGATCGGCGGCGGCACTGCCACGGGGCGCCCGGTCAAGGCCGTGCAGGTCGGCGGGCCGCTCGGCGCCTATTTCCCGCGCGCGCTGTTCGACACGCCATTCGATTATGAAGCCTTCGCGGCCAAGGACGGGCTGATCGGCCATGCCGGCGTCGTGGTGTTCGACGACACCGCCGACATGCTGAAACAGGCGCGCTTCGCCATGGAGTTCTGCGCCATCGAAAGCTGTGGCAAATGCACGCCCTGCCGCATCGGCTCGACGCGCGGGGTTGAGACCATCGACAGAATAGTTGCGGGCATTGAGCCGGAGAAGAACCTCGCTCTGGTCACCGATCTCTGCAACACGATGAAGTTTGGTTCGCTCTGCGCGCTGGGCGGCTTCACGCCCTATCCCGTGATGAGCTCGATCACCCATTTCCCCGACGACTTCAAGCCAGCGCCCGTGCGCGTGGCTGCCGAATAGGAGCTGGCAGATGAACATCAAGGCCGACTTCCCCTCCCTCGTCGAAGAGATCGACTACGGAACCCCCCAATCGAAGGCGCAGAAGCAGGTCACGCTGAACGTCGACGGGCGCAGCATCACCGTGCCGGAAGGCACCTCGATCATGCGTGCGGCCATGGAGGGCGGGGTCGAGATCCCGAAGCTTTGCGCCACCGACATGCTGGACTCCTTCGGGTCGTGCCGTGTCTGCCTTGTCGAGATCGAAGGACGTGGCGGCACGCCGGCTTCCTGCACGACGCCCGTCGGCGAAGGCATGATCGTGCGCACGCAGACCGAGCGACTCGACGCCATTCGCCGCGGCGTCATGGAACTCTACGTCTCCGACCATCCGACCGGCTGGAACGAACAGGCCGGAACCGGCGCCAGCGAGTTCGATGCAGTGGCGAAGTCGATCGGCCTGATCGAGAACCGCTACGGCATCGAAGGTCGCAACCACGTCAAGCCGGAAGGTGGCGTGGCGCCCGGCCATGGCTCGCTGGCGGTCGACTACATCGCCCGCGACGAGTCCAACCCCTATTTCACCTATGATGCCTCGCAATGCATCGTCTGCTCGCGCTGCGTGCGGGCCTGCGAAGAGGTGCAGGGCACCTTCGCGCTGACCATCGAGGGACGAGGCTTCGAATCCCGGGTTTCGGCGGGGATGCACGAGGCGTTCATCGATTCGGAATGCGTGTCCTGCGGCGCCTGCGTCCAGGCCTGTCCAACCGATGCGCTGCGTGAGAAGACGGTGCTTGCCAAGGGCCTGCCGGAGCGCTCCGCCGTCACCACCTGTGCCTATTGCGGCGTCGGCTGCTCATTCAAGGCCGAGGTGAAGGGTGACGAAGTCGTTCGCATGATGCCCTATAAGGAGGGCAAGGCGAACCACGGCCATTCCTGCGTCAAGGGCCGTTTCGCCTATGGCTATGCCACCCACAAGGACCGCATCCTGTCGCCGATGATCCGGGAAAAGGTCACCGACCCGTGGCGCGAGGTGAGCTGGGAAGAGGCGATCGCCCATACGGCCAAGGAATTCCGCCGCATCCAGTACCAGTATGGACGCACCTCGATCGGCGGCATAACCTCGTCGCGCTGCACCAATGAGGAAACTTACCTAGTCCAGAAGATGGTGCGGCAAGGTTTCCGCAACAACAATGTCGACACCTGCGCACGCGTCTGCCATTCGCCGACGGGCTACGGGCTCGGCCAGACCTTTGGCACCTCGGCCGGCACGCAGGATTTCGATTCCGTCGACTTCACCGACGTCGCCGTCATCATCGGCGCTAATCCGGCTTCCGCCCACCCGGTGTTCGCCTCGCGGCTGAAGAAGCGGCTGCGCCAGGGCGCCAAGCTGATCGTGCTCGATCCGCGCCGCACCGAGATGGTCAAGTCGGCCCATATCGAAGCGGATTACCACCTGCCGCTGAAGCCCGGCACCAATGTGGCCGTGCTGACGGCGCTGGCGCATGTGATCGTCACCGAGGGCCTGTTCGACGAAGCCTTCATCCGCGAACGCTGCGACTGGACGGAGTTCCAGGATTGGGCATCGTTCGTCGCCTTGCCGGAAAACAGCCCCGAAACCGTCGGCAAATTGTCCGGCGTCGATCCCGAACTGATCCGGGGGGCCGCCCGCCTCTACGCCACCGGCGGCAACGGTGCGATCTATTACGGCCTCGGCGTGACGGAACACAGCCAGGGTTCGACCACTGTGATGGCAATCGCCAATCTCGCCATGGCCACCGGCAATATCGGCCGGCCCGGCGTCGGCGTGAACCCGCTGCGCGGCCAGAACAACGTGCAGGGCTCCTGCGACATGGGCTCCTTCCCGCACGAACTGCCCGGCTACCGCCACATCTCCGGCGAAGCCGTGCGCGATATCTATGAGACCTTGTGGGGCGTGAAGCTGGACGACGAACCCGGCCTGCGCATCCCCAACATGCTGGATGCCGCCGTCGACGGCAGCTTCAAGGGCATCTACATCCAGGGCGAAGACATTCTGCAGTCCGATCCCGACACCAAGCATGTCGCCGCCGGCCTTGCCGCGATGGAATGCGTCGTCGTGCACGACCTGTTCCTCAACGAGACCGCAAATTACGCACATGTCTTCCTGCCGGGCTCGACTTTCCTGGAGAAGGACGGCACCTTCACCAACGCCGAGCGCCGCATCAACATGGTGCGCAAGGTTCTTGAGCCGAAGGCGCGCTACGCCGATTGGGAGGCGACGCAGGAGCTTGCCCGCGCGATCGGGCTGGACTGGAACTATCAGCATCCCTCGGAGATCATGGACGAGATCGCGATGACGACGCCGAGCTTCGCCGGCGTCTCCTTCGAGTTGCTCGACCGCGTAGGATCCGTGCAATGGCCCTGCAACGAGAAGGCGCCGCTCGGCACCCCGATCATGCACATCGATGCGTTCGTGCGCGGCAAGGGCAAGTTCATCCGGACCGAATATGTGGCGACGGACGAAAGGACGGGGCCGCGCTTCCCGCTGCTGCTCACCACCGGCCGCATCCTGTCGCAGTATAATGTCGGCGCGCAGACCAGGCGCACCGACAACAGCATGTGGCACTCGGAGGACCGGCTTGAGATCCATCCGCACGATGCCGAGAACCGGGGCTTGCGCGACGGCGACTGGGTCCGGCTGACCAGCCGCTCGGGCGAGACGACGCTGCGCGCGCTGATCACCGACCGGGTGTCGCCAGGCGTCGTCTACACGACGTTCCATCATCCGGACACGCAGGCCAACGTCATCACCACCGACTTCTCCGACTGGGCGACGAACTGTCCGGAATACAAGGTGACGGCGGTTCAGGTCGGCGCCTCCAACGGGCCGTCGGAATGGCAGCGCGACTATGACGAGCAGGCCAAGCAGAGCCGGCGCATCGCGAAGCTGGAAGCGGCGGAATAGCTTTTGGGAACCTCGCTTTCGATAAAATGAAGGCGACGTTGCAATGACGAAGGAACAAAGGTGACTCGAAAGGAGGCCTACGAAATGCTCCTTCGCCTTTGTGAGAAGCAAGGCGCCGATCTGGATCGCTTCCTAAGTGATATTCAGGGACATGCTGCCAAAGAAGATTTCGAAAAGCTTCGGAGCATCGTCGGCAAGATAATGGGCAACGGACACTACGAGGCGTTTGAAGCCATTGCCCATGATGTTCCCGAATTGGCGCCTGTTTGGATGAAGCGTACCTGATGCGTACCCGCCAGCCTCTCAGCCAAATTTCCCGCTTGGCGCATCGCGCCAGCGGCACGGCTGCTGCCGACCGCATGGTGCCGGAAGAGACGCCGGTGGCCTTCTCCTTTGCCGGCACCACCCATGCGGTGATGATGGCAAGCCCGGCCGATTTCGAGGATTTCGCGCTCGGTTTCTCGCTGACCGAAGGCATAATCGCCGCACCTGACGAGATCGAGGCGATCGAGGTCGAGGATCATGGCGCCGGCATCGATATCCAGATCCGGCTGAAGGATCGAGCCAATACACGTTTCGAGGCGCGACGTAGACGACTGGCTGGCCCGGTCGGCTGCGGGCTCTGCGGCATCGAGTCGATTGAGGAGGCGATGCGTTCGGTCGACGCGGTTGGTGCTTCAAAGCTTACGCTTGATGCCGACGACATTGTCCGTTCGGTCAAGCTTCTGTCGAAAGTGCAGCCGCTGCACACCGAGACCGGAGCCGTGCACGCCGCCGGCTTCTATGTACCTGGCAAGGGCATCGTCATGGCGCGCGAAGATGTCGGCCGTCACAATGCGCTCGACAAGCTGGCCGGCGCGCTGGCCAAAGCCCGCATCGACGGCGCATCCGGTGCTGTCGTGGTGACATCCAGGGTTTCGGTTGAAATGGTGCAGAAGACGGCTTCTATCGGCTCGGCCTTCATCATCGCCGTCTCGGCGCCGACCGCACTTGCCATCCGCACGGCGCAAGAGGCCGGCATGACGCTGGTGGCGCTGGTTCGCGGCGACGATTTTGATATTTTCACCCACCCCGACCGGGTGGTTTGCGGAGTTGCCAAGCATGTCGCATGACGAAGAACACATTATGAGCACCGCCGAGAAGCTGGTGCGCATGGCAAACCAGATCGCCGATTTCTTCCATTCCAAGCCGCGCGAGGAAGGCATTGCCGGCGTCGCCGAGCACATCAACAAGTTCTGGGAGCCGAGGATGCGGCGGCAGTTCTTCGAAATGCTGGACGACGGCACCGGGAACTTCAACGAGTTGGTGGTGGCCGCCTCCGCCAGGATCAGGCGGCCGATCACGCCGGCTGCGGCCGACCTCAAACTCGGACTCGAGCCCTCCCCTGCCGATGTCGCCGCCTCGCAGGAATAGTCGCCAAGCCGCGCCGGCTTATATTCTCCATCGCTAAAGTTTATCTGCCGCAATCTGCGCTGTTCTGCTATGGTTTGACGACCAGAAATCGTCAGGCCGGGGTGGAAATCTCGTGAGGCCGATCGAGACGCGATACGCCCGTAGCGGCGATGTGCGGATCGCCTATCAGGTGGTCGGGCAGGGATCGTTCGATCTCGTCTTCGTGCCGGGTTTCATTTCCAACCTCGACCTGCACTGGGAAGACGAGGGCTATACCAGGCTCTTGAAGCGGCTTTCGGCATTCTCGCGGCTGATCCTGTTCGACAAGCGCGGCACCGGTCTTTCCGACCGCGTCGACGCGCATAACCTGCCCAGTCTCGAAACGCGGATGGACGATGTGCGCGCGGTTATGGACGCCGCCGGCAGCGGCCGTGCAGCCCTGCTCGGCTCCTCCGAAGGCGCGCCGATGGCGATGCTGTTCGCCGCCACCTATCCGGAGCGGACGCGAGCTCTGGCGCTCTATGGCGGCTATGCGCATTTCCACAAATGGGTGATGTCGCGCGAACGCCTCGACGCTTTCATCGAGATGGCGGAGACAGCCTGGGGCACCGGCGCCACGCTGCCCCATTTCGCGCCGAGCCGGGTCGACGACGCGCATTTCGCTCAGTGGTGGGCACGTTTCGAACGATTATCGGCGAGCCCGACTTCGGCGGCGGCGCTGGCGCGCATGAACGCCGGCGTCGACATCCGCCATATCCTGAGCGTGATCAGCGCGCCGACGCTTGTGATACATCGCCGCAACGATGCGCGGGTCGACCCCGATGCCAGCCGCTTCCTTGCACAGAAGATCCCCGGTGCCCGGCTCGTTGAGATTCCCGGACGCGACCATCCGATCTGGACCGGCGATGTCGAAGGGGTGGCCGACCTGATAGAGGAATTTCTGACCGGCGAGCGCGCCGTGGGCGAAGTGGACCGCGTGCTGGCGGCACTTCTGGTGACACGCATCTACGACACGGCTCGGCTCGGCGACCGCATGTGGAGCGAACGCAGCCAGCGCTTCCAGGAAACCTGGCGGCTGCTGGTCGGGCGCCATGGTGGGCGCTCTGTGGGCCTGCATGGCGAGTTGATGATTTCGCGCTTCGACGGCCCGGCACGCGCCATACGCTGCGCGGCGGCGCTGCGCGAGGCGGCGCAGGAAATCGGCGTGGCAAGCGCGCAAGGGGCGCATGTCGGCGAGATCGAAGTACGCGGTCCGCCCGTCGGGATGACGGCGCGGGTGGCGATGCAACTGGCCGCCCATGCCGGGCGCGGCGACATTATCGCGTCGCGTCTCATCGCCGACCTGGCGGCTGGGTCGGGCCTGCATTTCACCGACGCCGGGCGCATCAGCGTCGACGAGTTGGAGGAGCCGCTGGCGCTGGTCCACGCGACGTCCGAACAACATCTGGAACCCGTCTGCCGGCCGAAACCCAAGCCTGCCGAGCCGGCTGCATTGACAGCGCGCGAAAGCGAGGTGGTGAGCCTCGTCGCCGACGGCAAGAGTAATGCCGCGATCGCCGCCGAATTGAGGCTGAGCGAACATACGGTCAAGCGCCATGTCGCCAACATACTGCTCAAGCTGGACCTGCCGTCGCGGGCGGCGGCGGCGGCGTTCTCGGTCAGGCACCCTGGCCCGCACGGGCCATGAGAGCCATGGCGCTTTCGGGCGAAGCGGCCAAGGGCGGGTAAGCGGTATCAGTGTTCTCCATGCAGGCCAGGCGGATGTCGCCGGAAAAGGTGCTGCGAACGGAGGAGGAAATGCTGAAGTCGAACCGGACACTCAAATTGCTTGTGATCGCTGCAAGCGTGGGCGCGTTGTTCGCCATCGCTCCGGCAAAGGCCGAGGACGCGTCCGCGGCGGCCGCCTACAAGGACATCGAGGCAACGCTCGGCTCGGTGCCGGACATGTTCAGGACGCTGCCGGATGTTGCCGTCGCCGGCGCCTGGGCCGAGATCAAGGGCGTGCAGCTCAACCCGAAGACCGCGCTTGACGGCAAGACCAAGGAACTTTTGGGCCTCGCCGTAGCGTCGCAGATTCCATGCCAGTACTGCATCTATTTCCACACCGAGGCGGCCAAGCTCAACGGCGCCAGTGACGAGGAGATCAAGGAGGCGGTGGCGATGGCCGCCATCGTGCGCCACTGGTCGACGATGCTCAACGGCAGCCAGGTCGATCTGACGACCTTCAAGAAGCAGGCCGACGACGTGTTCGCGGCCGTCAAGGCGAAGTCGCAGTAAGAACCACTGCCCGGCGACAGGCGCCGGGCAGCACTTCGACCATCAACCGCCCGGAAGACGGGCCAATGGAGGATGAAATGCTGACCAAGACCCGAACAGTGGATGGCGCGGCGATCAAGAAGGCCATCGAGACCCGTGACGGCAAGATGCTGTCGAGCTTCTATGCCGATGACGCGCTGGTGCGGGTGATCGACCGCAACAACCCGCCGAGCAAGCCGCGTGAAATCCGCGGGCGCGCCGCGATCACCACATTCTGGGACGACATCTGCAGCCGGGCGATGACCCACAAGGTCGACACCACCATCGCCGACGGCGACAGCCTCGCCTTCACCCAGGCCTGCGCCTATCCGGACGGAACCAAGGTGTTCTGCGCGGCGATGCTGGAGCTGAAGAACGGGCGGATCGCAAGGCAGACCGTCGTGCAGGCCTGGGACGAGTAGGCAACAGCCGGTGGATCAACCGCGGCCTGGGCCGCAAACCTGGAGGAGAAGACGATGTTCAGCGCCAGATGGCAGATCGACGCCAAGTTCGGACACAAGCAGACCGTGCTCGACCTGTTGAAGAAATGGGAACGCGAGATCGGCTCGCAGGTCGGCCTCGCCGAGCTGGAGTTCCAGATCATGACCGGTTCTATCGGCGCGCGGGAGGCGACGGTCGAGTCCCATCACCAGGTCGAAAACCTGGCCCAGTTGGAGGCGTTCTTCGCCAAGATCGGCAAGATCGACGCGCACGCGAAATGGGGCAAGGAGATCGAGCCCTATGTCGTGTCGGGCACCAGCCTGTGGAATATTTATCGCGTTGTGGAGTAGCGACTCTTCTCCCCGTGAACGGGGAGAAGAGAAAATAGCCACGCCCGGCCCTACGCAGGCTCCGGGCGTTCGAAGCTCGAAAAGCCAAGCAATTGGCTTTTCGTCCGCTACGCGGACCACCTCTCACCCATGCGCAACCATCACATGGCGCACGGCGGTATAATCCTCGAGCGCATATAGCGACATGTCCTTGCCGTAGCCGGACTGCTTCAGCCCGCCATGCGGCATCTCGTTGGTCAGCATGAAGTGGGTGTTGATCCAGGTGCAGCCATATTGCAGGCGGGCGGCCGTCGCCATGGCGCGCGACACGTCCTTGGTCCATACGGATGACGCCAGGCCGTAGTCGCTGTCGTTGGCCCAGTTCACCGCCTCGTCGACTTCCGAAAAACGGGTGATCGAGACGACCGGTCCGAACACTTCGCGGCGCACGATCTCGTCTTCCTGCAGGGCGCCGGCAACGACGGTCGGCTGGTAGTAGAAGCCGGAACCCTCGCCCGGCTTGCCGCCGGTGGTGATCTCGATGTGGTTCAGTTCCGAGGCGCGCTCGACGAAGCTGGAGACGCGGTCGCGCTGGCGGCGGGAGATGAGCGGGCCGATCTCGTTTTCAGTGTCGTCGGGACGATTGTACTTGATGGTCGAGACGGCCGAGGAGAGATCGGCGACGAGTTTGTCGTAGATCTTCTTGCCGGCGTAGATACGGCAGGCGGCGGTGCAGTCCTGGCCGGCATTGTAATAGCCGAAGGCGCGCAGGCCGTTGACCACGGCGCCAAGATCGGCGTCGTCGAAGACGATGACCGGCGCCTTGCCGCCGAGCTCGAGATGCGTGCGCTTGACCGACTTGGCGGCCGCCTGCAGCACTTTCTTGCCGGTGGCGACATCGCCGGTGATCGAGATCATGTTGACCTTGGGATGGTTGATCAGCGTGTTGCCGACGCTGTCGCCGCGGCCGAGCACGACATTGACCACGCCTTCCGGCAGGATTTCCGCAAGTATCTTGGCAAGCTTCAGCGCCGTCAGCGGTGTCTGCTCGGACGGCTTGAAGACGACGGTGTTGCCGCCGGCGATCGCCGGCGCCAGCTTCCAGGCCATCATCATAAGCGGGTAGTTCCACGGCGCGATGGAAGCGACGATGCCGATGGCGTCGCGGCGGACCATCGAGGTGTGGCCGGGAATGTATTCGCCGGCGACGACGCCGGGCATCGAACGGACGGCACCGGCGAAGAAGCGGTAGCAGTCGACGATGGCCGGGATTTCGTCATTGAGCACGGCGTTGATCGGCTTGCCGCAATTGAGCGCCTCGAGCGTGGCGAATTCCTTGGCATCGGCCTCGATGCGGTCGGCGATCTTCAGCAAATAGCCGGAGCGCTGCGCCGGCGTGGTGCGCGACCACAAGACGAACGCTTGTTCGGCGGCAGTGATCGCCGCCTCAATCTGTGCCTGGCTGGCCTCGGGCAGGCTGAGGATGGTCGCCCCGGTCTTTGGATTGAGGATCGGTTCCTCGGTTTCGGTGCCCTTCTCGAATTTCGAGCCGATCAGCATCTGGGTGTCCATAAGGTTTCTCCCTTAACAGGAGCGAATAGGGAGTAGCGAGTAGGGTTTGACCGCCGAAATTCCCTATTCGCTACTCGCTATTCGCTGTTTTTCATTTCCCGCTTCCGGCGATCTGGTCGCCGTCGCGGGTGAGGTAATAGGCGGCAAGGATCGGCAGCAGCGTCACCAGCATGACGACCATGGCGACGACATTGGTGACCGGGCGCTGGCGCGGGCGGATCAGCTCTTCCAGCATCCAGATCGGCAGCGTCTGCTGCTGTCCGGCGGTGAAGGTGGTGACGATGACCTCGTCGAAGGACAGCGCGAAGGCCAGCATGCCGCCGGCAAGCAGCGCCGTGGCAATGTTGGGCAGCACGACATGTCGGAAGGTCTGAAAACCGTCGGCGCCGAGATCCATCGACGCCTCGATCATCGATCCGGAGGTGCGGCGGAAACGGGCGACGGCGTTGTTGTAGACGACAACGACGCAGAAGGTGGCGTGGCCAAGCACGATCGTCCAGAACGAGAACGGGATATCTGCCAGCGAAAAGGCCGAGCGCAGCGCGATGCCGGTGATGATGCCGGGCAGCGCGATCGGCAGGATGACCAGCAGCGAGATGGTTTCGCGGCCGAAGAATTTTGTCCGCGACACCGCCGCCGAACAGAGCGTCCCGAGGACCAAAGCAATCGCAGTCGAGATCGAGGCAACCCTGACCGATAGCGACAGCGCCTGCCAGACATCCGGCCGGTTCCAGGTCACGGCGAACCATTGCGTCGTCAGTCCTGGCGGCGGCCAGACGAAGCTCTTCTCCTCGGTGGTGAAGGCGTAGACGAAGATCAGCAGGATCGGCAGATGCAGGAACAGCAGGCCGCAGGCGGCGGCGATCTTCAGGCCGAGCGGCGCCGACTGGGAACCATCAGAGCGCATCGAAGGCCCCCATGCGCTTGGCGCCCCAGAGATAGAAGCCCATGATGACGATCGGCACCACGGTGAAGGCGGCGGCGAGCGGGATGTTGCCGGCCGTGCCTTGCTGCGAATAGACGGCTTGGCCGATGAACAGCCGCGAGGTGCCGATGATCTGCGGGATGATATAGTCGCCGAGCGTCAGCGAGAAGGTGAAGATCGAACCGGCGACGATGCCCGGCAGCGCCAGCGGGAACAGCACGTTGCGGAAGGTCTGGCCGGGCGAAGCGCCCAAATCGGACGAGGCCTCGACGAGATTGCCGGGCACGCGCTCGAGCGCCGCCTGTACCGGCAGGATCATGAACGGTAGCCAGACATAGACGAAGACGATGAAAGTGCCGGTGAACGATACCGACAGCGAATTGCCGCCGACGATCGGCAGCGACAGCCAGGCGTCGAGCACCCACAACAAATGCAGCTTGGCGAGGAGCCAGGTGAGGATGCCTTCCTTGGCCAGGATGAGCTTCCAGGCGTAGATCTTGACCAGATAGCTCGACCACAGCGGCAGCATGATGCCGAGATAGAACAAAGCCTTCCAGCGACCGCGCGCATAGCGCGCCGCGTAGTAGGCGATGGGGAAAGCGATGACGGCCGAGGCCAGCGTGACCAGGGCCGCCATCGTCACCGTGCGCAGGATGATGTCTAGGTTGGCTGCCTGGAGCAGGTCGCCATAGGTCTTGAGCGTGAACTCACGGTTGATGAGACCGGAAAACTCGTCGATGGAGAAAAAGCTCTGCGCCAGAAGCGCAAACAGCGAGCCGATATAGACGATGCCGAGCCACAGCACCGGCGGCAGCAGCATGAGCAGCAGCAGGACCTTCGGCTTGCGCCAGAAAAGATCCGACAGGGCGCCGCGCAGACCGCCGCTACCCGGCAGGATGGCGGGCGCGGGATTGGAGCTGAGCGCGGCGGTCGTCATGATGGAGCTCTGTACTCATGGAGGATGTATGAGAGGCCGAGATCCTTCACACCCCCCTCTGTCCTGCCGGACATCTCCCCCGCAAGGGGGGAGATCAGCAGCTTGTCCGCCTCACCGGCTCTGCAGCGTTGGAAGCTGGCGAAGCCAGTGGTAACAGCCAATCTCCCCCATTGCGGGGGAGATGTCCGGCAGGACAGAGGGGGGTGCAATGCGCAAACCTTCATCATGCCGGCTCGTCCATCAGATGCAGGTGCTCGCGGTTGAAAGTCAGCACGACCGCCTCGCCTTCCCCAGGCAAGGCCGTGCCGGCCGGCATGATTGCGTGCAGTCGCAGGCCGTCGGCGTCGAGCGCCAGTTTTGTCGTGGCGCCGAGATAGTTGGTCGAGACGAGGCGGGCGGACACGCCTTCACCACTTGTGCCCCCGCTGGCCGCGCGGCCGACGCGAATGGATTCAGGGCGGAGACTCCCCCAGCGATGCTGGCCGGAATAACGCTGGACGAAATCCGGTGGCAGTACATTCGATGAGCCGACAAAATCGGCAACAAAACGCGTCTTCGGCCGCTGGTAGATATCCTCCGGCGTGCCGATCTGCATGATCTTGCCGTCGTTGAAAACGGCGACGCGGTCGGCCATCGACAGTGCTTCGCCCTGGTCGTGGGTGACGAAGACGAAGGTGATGCCGAGCGCCTTCTGCAGCGACTTCAGCTCCTCCTGCATGTTCTCGCGCAATTTGAGGTCGAGCGCGCCGAGCGGCTCGTCGAGCAGCAGCACCTTTGGCTGGTTGACCAGCGCACGGGCCAGTGCCACGCGCTGGCGCTGGCCGCCGGAAAGCTGGCCGGGGCGGCGGGCGCCATAGCCCGGCAACCGCACCAGCGACAGCGCCTCTTCCGCCGCCTTGTGCCGCTCAGCCTTGCCGACGCCCTTGACCATCAGCCCGTAGGCAACGTTGTCGAGCACGTTCAGATGCGGGAACAGCGCATAGTCCTGAAACACGGTGTTGACGTTGCGGCGATAGGGCGGAACGCCCTCGGCGCGTTCCGGACGGCCCGAGCATGGCGAAGAATTCCCCCGGCGCGATATCGAGATCGACCGCGTCGACGGCGCGCACGCTGCCGAAATGGCGCGAGGCTTTCTGGAAGGAGACGGCGGAGGTCATGGGCTGTCAGTCCGTTGCCGGTTTGGTGTGCTGATGTCGCGCGACGTCCTACCTCCCCCCTTATGGAGAGGTCGCGGCGAAGCCGCGGGTGGGGGTGCCTCGAAAAACGCCGAGCCGACCCCACCCCGACGCTATGCGTCGACCCTCCCCACGAGAGGGAGGGTAAGAAAAATCACCGCCCGCCGATGACGCCGATATAGTCGGATACCCAGCGGTAGTAGGGCACGCACTGATCGTTCTGGGTGGCGCATTTCGACACCGGCGTCTTCCAGAACTTGATCTTGTCGAAGTTCTCGTAGCCGTTGGTCTTGCAACCCTCGTCGGTCAAAAGCTCATTGCCCTTGCAGGCGGCGGGCACGACCGGCAGCGAACCGAACCAGGCCGAGACGTCGCCCTGCACCTTGGGCGACAGCGAATGTTCCATCCACATATAGGCACAGTTGGGGTTGGCCGAGTCGGCTTCCATCATGGTGGTGTCGGCCCAACCGGTGGCTCCCTCCTCCGGGATGGTGGACGCGACCGGCTTCTTGGCGGCGACCAGCGTGTTGACCTGATACGGCCACGAGCCGGAAGCGACGACGCCTTCGTTCTGGAAATCGTCGACCTGAATGGCGGCGTCGTGCCAATAGCGGCCGACCAGCGTGCGCTGGACGCGCAGCAATTCCAGCGCAGCCTTGTACTGATCCTCGTTCAGTTCGTAGGGATCCTTGATGCCGAGTTCCGGCTTGTGGAACATCAGATAGTTGGCGGCGTCCGCGACGTGGATCGGCCCGTCATAGGCTTGGACGCGGCCCTTGTTGGACTTGCCGTCAGGCAGCTTCATTTCCTCGAAGACGATGTTCCAGCTCTTGGGAGCCTCCTTGAACACGTCGGTGTTGTACATGAGGACGTTCGGACCCCACTGGTAGGGAACGCCGTAATGGGCGCCGCCAACGGTGAACCACGGCGCGTCCTTGAGGCGCTCGTCGACGGTCTTCCAGCTCGGGATGAGATCGGTGTTGATCGGCTGCACGCGCTTGCCGGCAACGAGGCGCAGCGAGGCATCGCCCGAAGCCGTGACGAGGTCGAAGCCGCCCTCATTCATCAGCGAGACCATTTCATCGGAGGTGTTGGCGGTCTTGACGTTGACCTTGCAGCCGGTCTCCTTCTCGAAGGAGGTCACCCAGTCATAACCCTTGTCGGTTTCGCCGCGCTCGATATAGCCTGGCCAGGCAACGATGTTGACCTGACCTTCGCCCTTGCCAAGTTCCTTGACCTGGGCGACGGCCTGACCGGAAAAGGTCAGCGCAACCGTCAGAGCAGTGCACGACTTCAGGAATGAATTCATTGTCGATCTCCCATTTAGGCGCCTGACCCTGAAAGCCGGTTTCGGTCTTCGCTAGGGGTCACGCGCGGACTGAAAACTGTCAGTTCGTCCGTTGGGCTTGATGCCGCTCTGATGGCGGCTTTGGTCCCTAACCGAAAGTGCTTCGAAAATTCCGGTTTCGCAAATTCATTTATCAGAAGGGCGATATCGGTTTTTCCGATAGGTGGGCAGCCGATCTCTCAGGGACGCTGGCGGACCGTCCGTTGCGACTGGGCAAGGCCGATGAAATCGCGCGCCGCCTGCGGCAGACCGGAGCCGCGCCGCCAGACCATGCCGACCTGGACCACCGGCAAGGAGCCGGAAATGTCGCGCGATTCGATGCGGTCGCCTTCCAGCGACCAGGGCCGGTAGACGAGGTCGGGCAGCAGCGCCACACCGGCGCCGGTGGCGACCAGACTGCGCACGGCCTCCACGGAACGGGTGCGGAAGGCGACATGCGGCCTGGCGCCGATCGCCGTCAGCAGCTTGCCGGTATTCTCCTCGATCTCGTCGACGGTCAGCATGATCAGCGTTTCGGAGGCAATGTCGCCAATGCCGATGATGTCGGCGCCGACGAGCGGATGACCGAGCGGCAGCCACAGCCGATAGGCCGAGACTTCGAGGATTTCCGACTGCAACGCGGTGCGGTCGCGCAAATTGGAGGTGACCATGACGGCAATGTCGAGCTTGCCGCCGATCAGGAGGTGTTCGAGATAATCGCCATTGTCCTCGATGGCAGAGACCTCGACGCCGGGATAGGCGCGGCGGTAGCGGGCGAGCAGATCCGACAGCACATAGCCGGCGACCAGTGAGGTGACGCCGAGCTGCAGCCGGCCGGCCGCCACCGTCTGCTCGCCCGAGAAAGTGCGGCGCGCGTCGGAAACGTCCGCGAGAATCTTCGTCGCGTGGCGCAGGAACTGGTGGCCCTTGTGGGTGATGTTGAGGCCACGCGGATGGCGTTCGAACAGTTCGACGCCGAGATCGCTTTCGAGCTCCTTGATCGCTTCGGTGACCGACGATTGCGAGATTGACAGGTTCTGCGCGGCGCCCGAGACCGTGCCTTGCTCGGCGACGGCGATGAAGAACTGCAACTGGCGGATGGTGAAAGCCATGGCCGGACTAAACACGGCGGACGCGATGCTGGGAAGTGGCAACCGGCGAACACTTGACGGCTTCGCCAATCGTAACTAACTAAGTTACATGAAGCGCAACAGCCGACTGTCCTCGACCTTGCACATTCTCGTCCACATGGCCGAGAAGCCCGAACAGGCGCTGACCTCCGAGCAGCTTGCCACCTTCATCCACACCAATCCGGTTGTGGTCCGTCGCACCATCGCAGGCTTGCGCGATGCCGGCATCGTCACCTCGTCGCGCGGGCACGGTGGCGGCTGGCTGCTCGGGCGGGCGCCCGAGAAAATATCCCTGGCCGAGATCAGCGCAGCGCTTGGCGAGTCGCTTCTGCCGTTCAGCACCGACCCGGAAAGCCCCGGCTGCCTCGTCGAGCAGGCGGTTATCGCCGTGCTCGACGATTTTCGCATCGCCGCCGAAAAGCTGCTGGCGGAGAAACTGAGCCGCATCACGCTGGCCGACCTGACCGCCGATTTCCGCCGCCGTTTTGACCTCATTGGAGTCTCCAGCCATGCAGTATGATCTTGCCGTAGTCGGCGGCAGCTTTGCCGGCCTGTCCGCCGCCATCCAGGTGGCGCGCGCAGGACGCAAGGTGCTGGTGATCGACGCCGGCCAGCCGCGCAACCGCTTTGCCGAGCATTCGCACGGCTTCCTCGGACATGACGGGCGCGCGCCCGGCGCAATCCTGGATGACGCAAGGCGGCAGCTGCTGGCCTATCCGACAGCCAGGGTTGTCGACAGGCGTGCGGACAAGGCCGTTGCTGCTGGCAGCAGCGATTTCGAAATCGCCACCGACGGCGGCGAGACATTCGGCGCCACACGGCTGGTGCTGGCCACCGGGGTGCGCGATATCCTGCCGGAGGTTGCCGGTCTTGCCGAGCTCTGGGGCAGAAAAGTGCTGCACTGCCCCTATTGCCACGGCTACGAGGTTTCCGGCGGGCCGCTCGGCGTGCTCGCAACCGGCCCGATGTCCCTGCATCAGGCGCAATTGATCGCCGATTGGGGCGATGTCACGCTGTTCGGCAACGGCCTGTTCGAGCCTGACACAGAGCAGATGCGCGCGCTGGAGAGCCGAAAGGTGCGGTTTGAGCCCACCAGCGTTGCCGAGCTGCGGGAAGACGGCTCCGGCGGGTTGATCGTCCACCTCGACGATAGCCGAAAGGCCGGCGTCAGGGCGATGTTCACCGCGCCGCGCAACACCATGGCCAGCCCGCTGGCCGAACAGCTCGGCTGCGGCTTCACCCAAGGCCTTCTCGGTCCGATAATCACCGTCGATGACAGGCAGCAGACGACCGTGCCCGGCGTCTACGCCGCCGGCGACGCGGCACGTTCGATGCACAACATCGCCTTTGCGGTATCGGCTGGCACCTTTGCGGGCGTCTGCGCCCACCAGTCGCTGGTGTTTAGCTAAAACCCGGCTTCCTCGTCGGCGATGCTAAGCCGCGCGCCGGCCTGCGCAAGGGCGGCGGCCAGGTCGTGCGGCGGCGAGCGATCGGTGGCGAGTTCGGAAAAGCTGTCGAAGCCGCAGACCTGGACCAGACCAAGACGGCCGAATTTCGAGTGATCGGTGATGACCAGGGACCGCTGGCCGCGCGACAGCACCATGCGGGCGAACTCGGCTTCATCCAGATCAAAATCCATGACGCCCATCACCGCGTCGACGCCGCCGGTGGAAATGATGGCGTGGCTGACCGAAAAACGACTGACAAAATCGATTGCCGAGGCGCCGAAAGCAGCGCCGGAATCGCTGCGCAGCTCGCCGCCCGCCATATAGACCTTGTTGCCGTTGATGGTGGCCAGCGTGCGGGCAATATCCGAGGAATTGGTGACGACCGTCAGGCGCCGGTGGCCAAGCAGTTCACGCGCAAGGAACGAGGTCGTCGTGCCGGTGTCGAGCATGATCGATTCGCCGTCGCGTATGGTGGCGGCGACCATGCGGGCAATGACGCGCTTGGCGTCGGCGTTCTCACGCATACGCCGCTCGAACGGCGCTTCGCCGATCATCGACGGCAGGCCGATGGCGCCATGCATCTTGAGGACAGAGCCATCACCAGTCAGTGGCTTGACGTCGCGGCGCACTGTCTCGAGCGACACGCCCAGCCGGTCGGCCAGACTGGCGATGGTGACGGTGCCCTCTTCCTGCAGGAGACGCAGGATCTCGCCGTGTCGTTTGGACTGGGCCATCTGGTTTCCCGAACTGATGCTCCTGACCGATTCTAAGGTAATTCAAGTGCTTTTAAAGGAACTACCTTATGCTTTCGGGCAAAATACCCAAAAAAAGTCACACCTTTTTATTGACAAGCGGGCAACCCGGGCGTGAAATCAAAGACATCAACAGGCTTCAGATCTGCGACTGGGGGCAGAGACGCAACTCAGTGGTCAGGCCGTTTGGAACGTGCCTGTACAAGGAATTTTCAGATCCGCGGGGGCGGATGCCGGGCTCAAAAACCTGGCCAAGGGGCTCGTCGGTGCGGTGCGGGATACCGATCCTGGCGTCCCGCACCGACGAGAGTATTTACGTTTCTCCCCGCCGTCGTTGCGCTGTTCACGGCGCCTTGTCGAAGCCCAGCAAACCAGGGATGATTCCGTGACCGCCGAAGATCGCATCCGCGCCCTGCCCTGCTGGACCGGTGGCATCGAGATCGCACCGCTGCCCGGCGGCCTGAGCAACGCGAATTATGTGGTCACGGACGCGGCCGGACGACATGTCGTGCGCTTCGGCAAGGACTATCCGTTCCACCATGTCTTTCGCGAGCGCGAGGTTATGACCGCGCGGGCGGCGCATGCCGCCGGTTTCGCGCCAGCCGTCCACCATGCCGAACCGGGCATACTGGTAACGGAATTTCTCGGTGCGAAAACCTATCTGGCGGAAGACGTGCGCGCCAATCTCGGCCGCGTCGCGGCTCTGATGCGCGCCTTCCACCGGGAGATGCCCAATCACGTTTCCGGCGCCGGCTTCATGTTCTGGGTGTTCCATGTCATCCGCGACTATGCGCGCACGCTTGAAGAGGGCGGGAGCCGCAAGCGCAGCGACTTGCCGCGCCTTTTGACACTGGCCGACGAACTGGAGCGCGCGCAGAAGCTGCTGCCGATCGTCTTTGGCCACAATGATCTGCTGCCGGCCAACATTCTCGATGACGGCAACAGGCTGTGGCTGATCGACTTCGAATATGCCGGTTTCAACACGGCGATGTTCGACCTCGCAGGCGCCGCCTCCAACGCCGGCATGAGCGACGAGGAATCCTTCGCCTTCCTGACAGCCTACTTCATGAAGGAGCCGGACGATGCGATCCGCCGTTCGCACGCGGCCATGCAATGCGCCTCGCTGCTGCGCGAGGCGATGTGGAGCATGGTCTCCGAGCTCTATCTCGACGCGCCAGGCATCGACTACGTCGCCTACACCGAGGAAAACCTCGTCCGGCTCGACGCGGCACTTGAAAACTACCGGACAAAATACGGGATACAGAAATCATGACATTGCCGAGCCAGGCCGCCATCGTCGTCATCGGCGGCGGCATCATCGGCTGTTCGACGGCCTATCATCTGGCGCGCGACCATAAGGCTGACGTGGTGCTGCTGGAGCAGGGCAAGCTGACCTCGGGTTCGACCTGGCATGCGGCCGGCCTTGTCGGGCAATTGCGCTCGTCGGCGTCTATCACCCGCGTGCTGAAATACTCCGTCGACCTCTACAAGGGACTGGAGGCCGAGACCGGTCTCGCCACCGGCTGGAAGATGACCGGCTGCCTCAGGCTCGCCACCAATGCCGACCGCTGGACGGAGTACAAAAGGCTGGCGACAACAGCAAAAAGCTTCGGCATGGACATGCAATTGCTGTCGCCGGACGAGGTGAAAAGAATGTGGCCGCTGCTGGAGACCGGCGATCTCGTCGGCGCCTCCTGGCTGCCGACCGATGGCCAGGCGAGCCCCTCCGACATCACGCAGTCGCTGGCCAAGGGCGCGCGCATGCATGGCGCCAAACTGTTCGAGGATGTCCGTGTCACCGGCTTCGAAATGAAGGACGGCCGCATCACGGCGGTGAAGACCAGCAAGGGCGACATCGCCTGCGACAAGGTGGTCAACTGTGCGGGCCAATGGGCGCGGCAAGTGGGGGCCATGGCCGGCATCAACGTGCCGCTTCAGCCGGTGAAGCACCAGTACATCATCACCGAGAAGATCGACGGTCTGGCGACCGACGCGCCGACCATCCGCGACCCTGACCGACGCACCTATTTCAAGGAGGAAGTCGGCGGGCTGGTGATGGGCGGCTATGAGCCGAACCCGCAGGCCTGGGCGACTGGTCTCCCCGGCGGCGACGTACCCAATGATTGGGAGTTCAGGCTGTTCGACGACGACTACGACCATTTCGAGCAGCACATGAGCCAAGCGATCGCGCGCGTGCCGGCGCTGGAAACCGTCGGCGTCAAGCAGATGATCAACGGGCCGGAGAGTTTTACGCCGGACGGCAATTTCATTCTCGGCACAGCGCCCGAATGTGCCAACATGTTCGTCGGCGCCGGCTTCAACGCCTTCGGCATCGCCTCGGGCGGCGGCGCCGGCTGGGTGCTGGCGCAGTGGGTGGTCGACGGCGAAGCACCGCTCGACCTTTGGGTGGTCGACATCAGGCGCTTTTCCAACCTGCACCGCGACCGTCAGTGGGTCCGCGACCGCACGCTGGAGGCCTATGGCAAGCACTATACGATCGGCTTCCCGCATGAGGAGTATGCCAGCGGGAGGCCCCGTATCCTCTCGCCGCTCTACGACAGGCTGAAACAGCAAAATGCTGTGTTCGGCTCGAAGCTCGGCTGGGAGCGGCCGAACTGGTTCGCGCCCGAAGGCGTCGAGCCGCAGGACATCTATTCGATGGGCCAGCAGAACTGGTTCGCGGCGGTCGGCGACGAACACCGTCATGTGCGCGAAAAGGTTGGCATATTCGATCAATCCTCCTTCGCCAAATACGAGTTGAGCGGGCCCGATGCGCTGAAGGCGCTGGACTGGATCTGCGCCAACGACGTCAGCAAACCGGTCGGCCGGCTGACCTACACGCAGCTTCTCAACACGCGCGGCGGTATCGAGGCTGATCTCACTGTGGCGAGGCTGGCCGAGGAGAAATTCTACATCGTCACCGGCACAGGTTTCCGCACGCATGATTTCTCATGGATCAGCGATCATATCGGCGAAGGGCTCGACGCCAGGCTTGTCGACGTCACCGAGGATTTCGGCACGCTGTCGCTGATGGGTCCTCGGGCGCGCGACGTGCTCTCGGCGGCGACCGGAGCCGACGTGTCGAATGCCGGCTTCCCGTTCGGCCATGTGCATGAGATTGCCATCGCCGGCCACACGGTTCGGGCGCTGCGCGTCACCTATGTCGGCGAACTCGGCTGGGAACTGCATGTGCCGATCGCGGCCACCGGCGAAGTCTTCGACGCGCTGCTGGCGGCAGGCGAGAAGCATGACATCCGCCCGGTCGGCTATCGGGCGCTGGAATCGCTAAGGCTGGAAAAAGGCTATCGCGCCTGGGGCTCCGACATCACCCCCAACGACACGCCGCAGGAAGCCGGGCTCGGTTGGGCGGTCAAGCTGCGCAAGAACACCGATTTCGTTGGACGGCGCGCGCTGGAGAAGACCAGCGGCGCGGCACTGAAGAAACGCTTTGCCGGCTTCACGGTCGACGACCCCGAGATCGTGCTGCTCGGTCGCGAAACCATACTGCGCAATGGCGATCCGGTCGGTTATCTCAGCAGCGGTGGTTATGGCTACACGCTGGGCAAGACCATCGGCTACGGCTATGTGCGCAACGCCGACGGGGTGAGCGACGATTTTCTGGTCTCGGGCGACTATGAACTGGTGGTTGCGATGGAGAGGACACCGGCCAAGATCCATCTCGAGCCGATGTACGACCCGGCAGGCGCCAGGGTCAAAGCGTAGGTCAGGTCACGCGCAGTGCGAGACCGCGGCTGGGCACGGTGTCGGCTTCGCCCGGCATGGAGACGTAAGGGCGCGTTTCCTCGACGCGGGTGACGAGGCCTTGCACCTCGATCTCGCCGACACGCGTGGCAAAGCCGGCATCCCACAGCGTGTTCTTGACCGTCAGCACGATCACGCCGCCCGGGCGGCAGATGCGGATTAGCTCGTCCAGCCCCTCGACGCCGACATGGCCCGAGGTGAAGACGCCGGCCGAGATGATCCCGGCATAGGCATCATCGGCAAAGGGCAGATGACCGCCGAGCGCCAGGCAATGGAGCGCGGAATAGACGCCCTTGCGGGCCGCCTGATCCAGCATGCCTTGTGAAATATCGAGTGCCTCGACTTGCGGGTAACCAGCAATATCAAGCCATTCGCCGATGAGCCCGGTGCCGGCCCCGGCATCGAGCAGCGGTGCTGAACCGCGCGGCAGATGGCGGGCCAGCAAGGCAAGGCAGATCGTCGGATGGCGATAGCCGGCGGCCGACATGTCGGCGTCATAGGTTTCCGACCAGCGATCATAGAGTGCGGCCACCTCTTCGGGCCGCTTTGCCGCGTAGGCCGCGCCGAGCGCGCCATGATGTTTGCTGTCCGCCACTTTTATCCAGTCCGCCAATTTTTGATCTCGCAGTGATGATAGCCAAAGCGCGAAAATTGTGGAACCGTCGCTGCGACAAATAACGGCGTGGGGGCGCAGGCATGGTGACTGACGAGGCGCGTGCGGCACTGGACGCCATTCCCATGCTGGCCGGCTACAGCGGGCCGCTGGAACGGCTGGGCGGCCTCACCAACCTCGTCTTCAAGGCCGGCGACTTCTGCCTGCGCATTCCCGGCAAGGGCACCGAGGAATACATCAACCGGGCCAACGAAGCAGTGGCTGCACGCGAAGCGGCAAAGGCAGGGGTCAGTCCCGAGGTGCTGCATGTCGACCCCGGCACCGGGGTGATGGTGACACGCTACATCGCCGGCGCCGAAACGATGTCGCCGGAGAAATTCCGGACACGTCCGGGCAGTCCGGCCCGCGCCGGCGAGGCCTTTCGCAAGCTGCACGATTCAGGCGCGGTGTTTCCCTTCCGCTTCGAATTGTTCGCGATGATCGACGATTACCTCAAGGTGCTGTCCACCAAGGAGGTCGCCCTGCCCGCCGGTTATCATGACGTGGTGCGCGACGCCGAGAGCGTGCGCTCGGCGCTGGCCGCCTATCCGCTGCCGCTCGTTGCCTGCCACTGCGATCCGCTGTGCGAGAACTTTCTCGATACCGGCGAGCGGATGTGGATCGTCGACTGGGAGTATTCGGGCATGAATGACCCACTCTGGGACCTTGGCGACCTCAGCGTGGAAGGCAAATTCGACACGGGGCAGGATGAGGAGATGATGCGCGCCTATTTCGGCGGCGAGGCCAAGCCGGCGGAGCGCGGCCGCATCGTCATCTACAAGGCGATGTGCGACCTGTTGTGGACGCTGTGGGGGCTGATCCAGCTCGCCAACAACAATCCGGTCGATGATTTTCGCGCCTATGCCGACGGTCGGTTCGCGCGCTGCAAGGCGCTGATGGAGACGACGGAGTTTTCACGGCACCTGGCGGCGATACGTCAGGGCTGAGCCTACTAATTCACGCCCTTCGGCACGTTTTCGGGCGGCACCGCAGTCTCGACCACTTTCTGGCGGTGGAAGATGAACAGGCCGGCCAGAACGACGATGCCCGAGCCGATCAGTATGCGCGGGCCTGGCACGTCGCCGAAGAATGCCAGTCCGAACACCACCGCCCACAGCAGCAGCGTGTAGTGCAGCGGCGCCAATGTCGAAGCCGGCGCCAGCTTGAGCGCCCTGGTGATCATCAGATGCGCGCCGCAGGAGACGATGCCGAGCAGCAGCATGGCGCCGAGATCGAGCGCCGACGGCGTCTGCCAGGCGCCGATGGTCAGCACACCCCCGACCAGCAGCGTGCCGATAGTCTGCCATGTCACCAGATTGGTGTCGCTGGTGCCGCGCAGCCGGCGGTTGAGGATGATGGCGAAGGCGAAGGAGATGCTGCCCACCAGCGCAAAGCCCGACGACAGCGAGAACGCCGCCGAGGACGGTTTCAGCATGATCAAAACGCCGCAGAAGCCGAGCAGGATCGCCATCCAGCGGCGCCAACCGACCTTTTCGCCAAGCAAGAGGTGCGAGAGCGCCGCAACGTAGATCGGCCCGGCCATGTAGAAACTCATGACATCGGCAAGCGGCAGATAGACCACGGCGGCATAAAAGAGCGCGGTGTCGAGTGTCGTCATCACCACCCGCAGCAGCTGCAGCTCCAGGCGTTCCATGCGAAACAGCTTGGCCGTGCCTTGATGGGCAATCATCGGGCCAAGCACGAAAAAGGCGCCGATGGAGCGGATCAGCACCACCTGACCGACGGAGAAGCTGGCGACCAGCCACTTGCCCATGGCGTCGTTCAGCGCAAACAGGAAGTCGCCGGCCAGCATCAGCAGAATGCCGGCCAGAAGCACATTCCTGATCGTCGAATTCTGCGCCACGGGCTGCGTCATGCCGATCCCGATTCCTCCCTGGTAAGCCGCGTCGTAGACGGAAGCGGCGGCTTTGACGAGGAGAATTCGGGCAATGGGTAAGACCAGCGCCAGGAATCGGCTGTATCTAGCTGGATATGTGCCGCCGGTTCACCATTCCCGGCCTTCCGTCGATGGACAGCCTGGTTTCCTGCTTCGTCCGCTCCGCCACCACCTTGCCCCTGGCGATGACGCACAGGCGCTCGGCGCGCAAGCGCAGGGCTTCGACCGGATTGCCGGCATCGAGGACGACAAGGCTGGCGCGCTTGCCGACCGCCAGGCCGAGATGATCGAGGCCCATGATCGCGGCATTGACGTTGGTGACCATGTCGAAGCAGCGCGCCATCTCGGCCGGGCTCGACATCTGAGCAACGTGCAGACCCATGAAGGCGACATCGAGCATGTCGGCGGTGCCAAGCGAATACCAGGGATCGAGCACGCAATCCTGGCCCCAGCCGACGCGAATGCCGAGCGCCAGCATCTCCTTGACCCGAGTCAGGCCGCGGCGCTTCGGGAAGGTGTCGTGGCGGCCCTGCAGCATGATGTTGATCAGCGGATTGGGAATGACCGAGACGCCGGCCTCGGCGATCAGCGGCAGCAGCTTCGAGACGTAGTAATTGTCCATCGAATGCATCGATGTGAGATGCGAGCCGGCCACCCTGTTTTGCAGACCAAGGCGCTGCGTCTCATAGGCAAGCTGTTCGATGTGACGCGACAGCGGGTCGTCGGTCTCGTCGCAATGCAGGTCGACCATCAGGCCGCGTTTGGCCGCGATCTCGCACAGCTCCGTTACCGAACGCGTGCCGTCGGCCATGGTGCGCTCGAAATGGGGGATGCCGCCGACAATGTCGAGGCCCATGTCCAATGCGCGGATGGTGTTCTCACGTGCCGTCGGCGAGCGGTAGAACCCGTCCTGCGGAAAGGCGACCAGTTGCAGGTCGATATAGGGGGCGACCGTCTTCTTGACCTCGAGCAGCGCCTCGACCGCCAGCAGCCTGTCATCGCAGACATCGACATGGGTGCGGATTGCGAGCAGGCCCATCGACACCGCCCAGTCGCAATAGGCCAATGCGCGATCACGCACCGCCTCATGCGTCAAAAGCGGCTTCAACTCGCCCCATAGCGAAATGCCTTCGAGCAGCGTACCCGACGCGTTGATGCGCGGAATGCCGTATGAGAGCGTCGCGTCCATGTGGAAATGCGGATCGACGAAGGGCGGCGAGACCAGATTGCCACGGGCGTCGATCTCGGTTCGCGCGGAACCCTGCATAACGGGCTCGATCGCCGCGATCGTCTCGCCGCTGATGCCGATGTCGGCAACGCTGCCATCAGGCAGCGTGCCGCCGCGAACGATAAGGTCGAAATCCATCTGTCGTCATCCCGTCAAAAGAATCATCTGATATAGCCGAGGCTGGAAATCGCATCTCGTCGATGCCGCTTGCAACAGCGGTTTGTCCGCGGCGGCCGCGGATGGTTCCATCCGGCCGCAACTCCCTCTATAAGCCGCCTTCGTTGTCCCGGTTTCAAGGATCCGCCGTTTGTTTCGTTTCTTCCGCTCGACGGAAAACCAGCGCCTCGTTGCGAGGTTGATCCGGGAATCCTTTTACCAGCACAGGTTTGGCTACGGCGCCGCGATCTTGTCGATGCTTGTGGTGGCCGCCACGACCGGCGCCAGCGCCTGGATTCTCAAAGAGATCACCGACGAATTCGTGGTCTTCAAGCGGATTGACCGCGTCAACCTGATTGCGGCGGGGGTTGCCACGATCTTCATCCTCAAGGGTCTCGCCAACTTCATCCAGGCCTATTTCATGAGCCGGGTCGGCAACGCCATCATCGCCGATCGCCAGCGCAAGATCTACGACCGCATCCTGGCGCAAGGCATCGAATTCTACCATTCGACCTCGTCGTCCGACCTGATCACACGCATGACCAACAATGCGCAGGCTGCGCGCAACGTGCTCGACCTCGTTGTCACGTCCTATGTGCGCGACCTGTTGTCGCTGGTTGTCCTGGTAGGGGTCATGGTCTGGCAGCAGCCAGCCTTGTCCATAATCTGCTTTGTCGTCGGCCCCTTGGCTATCTACGGGGTCAACCGCATCCTCAAACGTGTTCGCAAGTTCGCCGCGATGGAGTTTCGCTCGGTCGGCCAGATCGTGCAGGTGATGCAGGAAACGGCAATCGGCGTGCGCGTCGTCAAATCCTTCAACCTCGAAGGCGCAATGCGCAACCGCATGTACAAGGCCGTGTCGGACGTCGAGAACCGGGCCAACAACATCGCGACGCTGGAGGCTGCGACAAGCCCGGTGATGGAGACGCTGGCCGGACTGGCAATTGCCGGGGCCATCTTCGTCAGCGGCTTCCTGGTCTTGCAAGGCGGCCAGATGCCTGGAAACATCATGGCCTTCATCGGGGCGCTGCTGTTTGCCTATGAGCCGGCAAAGCGCCTTGCGCGCGTGCGCATATCGCTGGAAAGCGGCATTGTCGGCGTGCGCATGATGTTCGAGCTCGCCGACCAGCCGCTGACTCTGGTAGAGAAGCCCGACGCGAAGCCGCTTCTGGCCGGACCGGGCGAGATCCGGTTCGACGCGGTCGACTTCGCTTATCAGAACGGGCCGCCGGTGCTGGACAGGTTCGATCTGACGCTTGCGCCCGGCAAGATGACGGCGCTGGTCGGGCCTTCCGGCGGCGGCAAGTCGACGATTCTAAACCTGATCATGCGCATGTACGACCCGAAGAGCGGCAAGGTGCTGTTCGATGGTCAGGATATTTCCCATGCGACGCTCGCATCGCTGCGGGAAAAGATCGCCTATGTCAGCCAGGACACGTTCCTGTTTGCCGGCACCATCATGCACAACATCCGGCTTGGGCGCGAGGGTGCGACCGACGAAGAGGTGATCGCCGCCGCCAAGGCGGCCAACGCCCATGACTTCATCAGCGCGCAGGCGAAAGGCTACGAGACGGATGTCGGCGAGAATGGCGGCCTGCTGTCGGGCGGCCAACGCCAACGGATCTCGATCGCACGCGCCATGCTGCGCAATGCCGAGATCCTGCTTCTGGACGAAGCGACCAGCGCGCTCGATGCCGAATCGGAAGCACTGTTCCGCGACGCGCTGCAGCAATTGACGGAAGGCCGCACGACGATCGTTATCGCGCACCGTCTGTCGACCGTGCACCAGGCTGACACGATCGTGGTGCTCGAAGCCGGCAAGGTGGTGGAAAGCGGCCCGCACAAGACCTTGCTCAAGCAGGGCGGGCTCTACCAGAAGCTTTATGAGTATCAGTTGATGCCGTGATGGTGTTCCGGATGTTGGAGCCAGACGCCCTCATACGGCCCTTCGGGCCACCTTCTCCCCGAGGGGAGAAGAGATCGTCAGCGCCGGCGCCAGCCTCTTCTCCCCTGCGGGGAGAAGGTGGCCGCGTAGCGGCCGGATGAGGGGGCCTGGGCGCGAACCTTATTCCGGCACAAACCTGACCGCGCCCTTGGCCGCGCTGGTCGCCATCGCGGCATAGGCGCGCAAGGCGGTCGTCACCTTGCGCTTGCGCTTTTCCTCGGGCTTCCAGGCCAGGGCGCCCCTGGCCTCCATAGCAGCACGGCGCGCTGCCAGTTCGGCATCGTCGACAGCCAGGCGGATGCTGCGGTTGGGGATGTCGATCTCGATCGTATCGCCCTCCTGCACCAGCCCGATCAGCCCGCCTTCGGCGGCTTCCGGCGATGCGTGGCCGATCGACAGGCCCGACGTGCCGCCGGAGAAGCGGCCGTCGGTGACCAGAGCGCAGGCCTTGCCGAGCCCTTTCGACTTCAGATAGCTGGTTGGATAAAGCATTTCCTGCATGCCTGGGCCGCCGCGCGGCCCTTCATAGCGGATGACGACCACATCGCCGGCCTTGATCTCGTTCGACAGGATCGCCTTGACGCTGGAATCCTGGCTTTCGAACACGCGGGCCGGGCCGGTGAACTTCAGGATCGATTCATCGACGCCGGCCGTCTTCACGATGCAGCCGTCGAGAGCCAGATTGCCTTTCAGCACAGCGAGGCCGCCATCCTTGGAAAAGGGATGTTCGGTCGAGCGGATGACGCCTTTCTCGCGGTCGAGATCGAGTTCGTCCCAGCGGCGGTCCTGGCTGAAAGCGACCTGTGTCGGCACGCCACCAGGGGCGGCGAGGAAGAAATCGCGCACACTCTGGCTGGTCGTGCGGGAAATATCCCAATGGTCGAGCGCTTCGCCCAGCGTTCGCGTGTGCACCGTCGGCAGGTCGCGGTTGAGCAGGCCGGCATTGTCGAGCTGGCCGAGGATGGCCATGATGCCGCCGGCGCGGTGGACGTCTTCCATGTGCACGTCGGACTTGGCCGGAGCAACCTTGCACAGCACCGGCACCTTGCGCGACAGCGCGTCGATGTCGTCCTGATCGAAATCGATTTCGCCCTCATGCGCGGCGGCGAGAATGTGCAGCACGGTGTTGGTCGAGCCGCCCATGGCGATGTCGAGCGTCATGGCGTTCTCGAACGCACCTTTGGAGGCGATGTTGCGTGGCAGCGCGGTTTCGTCGTCCTGCTCGTAATAGCGCTGGGCGAGATCGACGATCAGGTGGCCGGCCTCGACGAACAGCCGCTTGCGGTCGGCATGCGTGGCCAGCGTCGAGCCGTTGCCGGGCAATGAAAGGCCCAGCGCCTCGGTCAGGCAATTCATCGAATTGGCGGTGAACATGCCCGAGCAGGAGCCGCAGGTCGGGCAGGCCGAGCGCTCGATGACCTTGACGTCCTCGTCGGAAATTCTGTCGTCGGCCGCCGCCACCATGGCATCGACCAGGTCGAGAGCCTGCGTCTTGCCGGCGAGCACCACCTTGCCAGCTTCCATCGGACCGCCGGAAACGAAGACGGTAGGGATGTTGAGGCGCAACGAGGCCATCAGCATGCCGGGCGTGATCTTGTCGCAATTGGAGATGCAGACCATGGCATCGGCACAGTGAGCGTTGACCATGTACTCGACCGAGTCGGCGATCAATTCGCGCGACGGCAGCGAATAGAGCATGCCGTCATGGCCCATGGCGATGCCGTCGTCGACGGCGATGGTGTTGAATTCCTTGGCGACGCCGCCGGCCTTCTCGATCTCGCGCGCGACCAACTGGCCGAGATCCTTCAGATGGACATGGCCCGGCACGAACTGGGTGAAGGAGTTGACCACCGCGATGATCGGCTTGCCGAAATCGCTGTCCTTCATGCCGGTGGCGCGCCAGAGGCCGCGAGCGCCGGCCATGTTGCGGCCATGGGTGGTGGTGCGGGAGCGATAGGCAGGCATGTTTTTTCCTTGGTGGCTGGCCGCAGCCAGGCATGGCGCGGCGGAGCTGAATTCGGACCGCAGGCGTTATAGACGCGCAAGCCCGGTCTGGCCACAATTTTGCAATGCGCCAGAACGCAAGGCGCAACTTGGTTGACGAGGGTCATTCACCTGTATATAGCCAAATGGGTATATACCTTATTGGCTATGGATGACAGATGAACCAGCTGGACGCTACCTTTGCCGCGCTCGCCGATCCAACACGGCGCGCCATCCTTGCGCGGCTCCTCCAGGGCGAAGCTTCGGTCATGGAGCTCGCCGAACCCTTCGCGATGAGCCAACCGTCGATTTCCAAGCATCTCAAGGTGCTGGAAAACGCTGGGCTGATCTCTCGTGGCCGCGACGCGCAGCGCCGGCCATGCCGGCTGGAAGCCGAGCCGCTGGCCGAGGCCAATGACTGGCTGGAGCGTTATCGCAAAATCTGGGAAGGCAATTTCCAGCGCCTCGACGCCCTGTTGGGCGCCATGCAAGCCGAAAAAGCTCCCGGCGAGGCAGACCAATAGCCGGAAAAAATCGGGACCTGTGTCGGATCGCCGGCCGGCCGGCCGTCCTTGGACAACATAAGGAGGATCATCGTGAGCACCACAATTCTTCCCGGCTCAACCGTCGCCACCTTGACAGTGACCACGCCCAGCGACCGTGAGATCCAGATCACCCGCCTCTTCGCGGCGCCACGGCCGATGGTCTTCGACTGCTGGACGGTGCCGGAGCTGCTGAAGGGCTGGCTGCACGGCCCGGACGGCTGGCGTCTGACGGTCTGCGAGATCGACCTCAGAGTCGGCGGCGCGACGCGTTATGTCTGGCAGCACCGCGACGGTCGCAGTATGGGTATGAGCGGCGCCTATCGCGAAATCGTACGGCCGAGCCGGATCGTCGCAACCGAACTGTTCGACGAGGACTGGACCGGTGGCGAAACGATCGGAACGGTGACCTTTACCGATCAGACCGGCAAAACCCTTTTAACGCAGACGGTGCTCTACGCTTCGCAAACAGCCCGTGACGGCGCTCTCGGCACCGGCATGACCAGCGGCATGGCCAACAGCTACGCCCAGCTCGACGCCTATCTTTTTTCACTCCAGGACGCCGCTAAGGGCGCCGCCTGACCCTTCCCCAAAGAAATGCCAAGGAGACAGACAATGCAAAAGATCACCACCTTCCTGTGGTTCGACGGCCAGGCCGAAGAGGCCATGAACCACTACGTATCGATCTTCAAGAATTCGAAGGTGCTGAGCGTGATGCGTTGGCCCGAAGGCCACGGCAATGAAGGCAAAGTGCTGGTGACCACGTTCGAACTCGACGGGGTGCAGTTCCAGGCGCTCAATGGCGGACCGCAATTCAAGCACACCGAAGCGATGTCGCAGTCGATCGACTGCAAGACGCAGGAAGAGGTCGATTATTTCTGGGACAAGCTCATCGAAGGTGGCGGCGAACCGTCGCAATGCAGCTGGCTGAAGGACAAGTTCGGCATCTCCTGGCAAGTCGTGCCGGAGCAACTGCCGCGCTTGCTTCTGGATCCGGACCGGGCCAAGGCCGGCCGCGTGATGTCGGCGATGATGCAGATGAGCAAGATCGACATCGCCAAGATCGAGGAAGCGGCTAGAGGATAGTCGAGGGTCGCGCCGCCCCTCATCCGCCCTTCGGACACCTTCTCCCCGTGAACGGGGAGAAGGAAAAGCGCGACTTACGCCGCCTTGTCGCGGACCTGATAGTCCTTGATCGTGGCAAACTTGATCGCCTTCCAGCGCTCGGCTTCGTAGTTCAGCGAAAAGGCGTGCTGGGCCAGGAACACGGGGTCGTTGTCGAGATCGCGGGCGATGTCGCCGCGATGCGCCTCGATGAAGCGCAGGACCTCGGCCTTGTCGTCGGCCGAAATCCAGCGGCACACGGAAAAGCGCGACATCTCGAATTCGACCGGCAGCGTGTATTCGAAGTTCAGCCGCTCCTTCAACACGTCGAGCTGCAGCGCGCCGACGACACCGACGATGGCAGGCGAGCCATCTTCCGGCGAAAACAGCTGCACGACGCCCTCCTCGGCCATCTGGTGCAGCGCTTCCTTGAGCTTCTTGGCCTTCATCGCATCACCAAGCCGGACACGGCGCAGGATTTCCGGGGCGAAATTCGGCACGCCGCGGAACAATATCTCCTCGCCCTCGGTCAGCGTGTCGCCGATGCGCAGCGTGCCGTGGTTGGGAATGCCGACGACATCGCCGGCGAAGGCCTCGTCGGCGGTGACGCGGGTGCGGGCAAAGAAGAATTGCGGTGCCGACAGCGACATCGGTTTTCCCGTGCGCACCAGCTTGGCCTTCATGCCGCGCTCGAGCTTGCCCGAGCAAACGCGGACGAAGGCGATACGGTCGCGGTGGTTGGGGTCCATGTTGGCCTGGATCTTGAAGACGAAGGACGTCATCTTCTCCTCGGTCGCCTCGACCTTGCGGGTGTCGGCCTCTTGCGCGCGCGGCGGCGGTCCAAAAGCGCCAAGCGCCTCGATCAGGTCGCGGACGCCGTAGTTGCGCAGCGCCGAGCCGAAATAGACCGGCGTCAGGTGACCCTCGCGGAAGGCTTCGATATCGAGGGGTCTGCACGCTTCTCGCGCGAGCTCCAACTCCTCGATGAAGGCCTCGCGCTCGTTTTCCGGCAGCAGCCCGGCAACGCGGTTGGAATCGGGTCCGTTGACCGGGGTGCGTTCTTTCTCCGCGTCGCCCCTGCGCACGGCATTCAGCGCCAAATGATAGGTGCCGGAAAAATTCTTGCCGCGGCCGATCGGCCAGGTGACGGGGGCAGTATCCAGCGCCAGCTTCTGCTCGATCTCGTCCAAAATCTCGAACGGATCGCGGCTTTCGCGATCCATCTTGTTGATGAAGGTGATGATCGGAATGTCGCGCAGGCGGCAGACTTCGAACAGTTTCAGCGTGCGCGGCTCGATGCCCTTGGCGGCGTCGATGACCATGACGGCCGAGTCGACCGCCGACAGCGTGCGGTAGGTGTCGTCGGCGAAATCCTCGTGGCCGGGCGTGTCGAGCAGGTTGAAGACATTGTCCTCATACTCGAAGGTCATCACCGAGGTGACGACCGAAATGCCGCGCTCGCGCTCGATCTTCATCCAGTCGGACCGCGTCTGGATCTTGTCCTTCTTGGCCTTGACCTCGCCGGCAAGCTGGATGGCGCCGCCGAACAGCAGCAGCTTTTCGGTCAGCGTCGTCTTGCCGGCGTCTGGGTGCGCGATGATCGCGAAGGTGCGGCGGCGCGCCACTTCTTCTTCTATTGCTTCGGGCATTCTCTGGGATTTCCGTGTGACAGGCCGGGCTTCTAGCAGCGCAGTGCCGGGCTGTCGACCGGTCCGGCGCGGACCACCCTCTCCGTCACGGCCATGCAGCTCGTCACACTGTGGCTGAGGCCAGCGCATTGCCAAATATTTTGCGCTGCTCGATGTTGGCAAGTGGCTGCCGGGATGGCACTGGATGAACATTCCTCGGGATGACGAGGTAGAGGAGCAAGCATGACTGCGGCGAAACAAGTGATCGTCATCGGCGCCGGCATCATCGGTGCCTCCATCGCCTGGCATCTGAGCAGAGCGGGCGCGCAAGTGACGGTGATTGCCGACAGTGCTGCCGGCGGGGTCGCCACGCCGAATTCCTTTGCCTGGATCAATGCCAGCTGGGGCAATCCGGAGCCATATTTCCGGCTGCGCACCCGCGCGATGGCTGAGTGGACGCGGCTGGCGCGGGACCTGCCCGGCCTACCGCTGAGCTGGTGCGGCGGCCTGTGCTGGGATTTGTCGGCGGCCGACATGGAAACCTATGCCAGCGAGCATTCCGCCTGGGGCTATGGCATCGAGCGTGTCGACCGCGCCGGTGCTGTGCGCATCGAGCCCAATCTCACCGAGCTTCCGGATTTTGCCTTGCATGTGGCTGGGGAAGGCGTCGCCGAGCCGGTGGCCGCCACCCGCGCCCTGTTGGCAGACGCCGGGCGACATGGCGCGAAAATCATCTCCAGCACGGTTACGGCGCTGGTCCAGACCAGTGGCAGGATCACCGGTGTCGACACATCGCATGGCTTGATTGCAGCCGACGAGGTGGTGATCGCGGCCGGCGTCGGCTCGCCGGATATTGCCGCGACGGCCGGGATCAACCTGCCGATCGAGACGCCGCCCGGCCTGATCGTCCACTCACGGCCTTTCAAAAAGCTGCTCAACGGCCTGGTGCTGGCCGAACGGCTGCATATGCGCCAGACGGCGGAAGGCCGCATCATCGCCGGCTCGGATTTCGGTGGCGCCGACCCGGGTGTGGATGCCAAAGCCACCACCCACGCGCTGTTTGCGGCCATGAAAGCCATGCTGCGCGACAGCGACGGGTTGGAACTCGATTTCCACACTGTCGGCTACCGGCCGACGCCGATCGACGGCTTTCCGATCATCGGCCGCGCCGAGGGCGTGGACGGTGTCTATGTCGCAGTCATGCATTCCGGCATCACGCTGGCGCCGGCCGTCGGCCTGTTCGCTGCCCGGGAAATCCTGCAGGGGGAGCGCGACCCGCTGCTCGCCCCTTATGGATTGTCGCGCTTCGCTCAATAGCCCGGCGGACGGCGAAAGCCGCCGGTGAGTGGTTCGATTGTCCTGGCGATGCCGAGCAACTGCTCCTCCGACCAGCGTTTGCCAACCAGTTGCAGGCCGATCGGCAGGCCGGCGCGGTCCAGTCCGCACGGCATCGAAAGCGCTGGATGGCCGCTGTAGTTGAAGACGGCGCCATAGGCCGGCAGCATCCAGTAGCTCTGCTCCCTACCATCGACCTCGATCGGCGTGCCCGGTTCGCAATGCGGGAAGGCCGTGCTCATGGCGACCGGGCAGAGCAGCGCGTCCCAGTTTTCGAAAAACCGGTCCCAGGCGAGAATGGAAATGTCACGGCGGGCGAGTGCCTCGAACCAACGCGACACCGGTGTCGGTTCCTCCGGCGGCTCCGGCTGCGCGGCCTCCATCATCATACCGATCAGCGCACCGCCCTGCTCCAGATCGTCGTGCGGATCGAGTTTCGGCAGTTTTGCCTCTTCGACGGTGGCGCCGGCGTCTTGCAACTGCCTCGCAAGGCTTTCGACCGCGGCGCTGATGTCGCCGGCCACCGGGAAGCCAGGAAAGGATGGCGCGAAGGCGATGCGTAGCGTGTTGAGGTCAAGCTTCGGCATGCCCTCGACCGGCACCGGCGCAAGATCGGTGTCATTTCCGTCCGGCCCGGCGATGATTTGATAAATCAGCGACAAATCTTCCACGCTGCGCGCCAACGGCCCGAGGCAGGACATCAGCCGCACGCTGCGCGCAGCTTCGCCGGGATCGGGGAAGGCGCCGGCCAGCGAGACGCGGTGCTCCGTCGGCTTCAGGCCATAGACACCGCAAAAGGCGGCCGGCAGCCGGATCGAATCCTGCATGTCGGTGCCGACATCGAACGACGTCATCCCCGCGCAAAGCGCTGCCGCCGCGCCGCCGCTGGAGCCGCCCGCCGTGCGCTGGAGATTCCAGGGATTGCTGGTGCGGCCAAACAGCGGATTGGCTGATTGCCAGTCCGACAGCATGGTTGGGACATTGGTCTTGGCCATCAGCACGCCGCCGGCCGCCCTCAGCCTGCTAACGACCGGGCTGTCGTGCCTGGCGACATAGTCGGCGAAGGGCGGGAAGCCGACCGTGGTCTTCATGCCGGATGTTTCGTGCATGTCCTTCAGCGTGAACGGCACGCCATGCAACGGCCCAAGTGCGGCGCCCCGCGCCTGAGCGGCGTCGGCTTTTTTGGCGCGCTCACGAGCCCCGTCCTCGTCGAGCGAGATAACGGCGTTGACGGCCCCGTTGACGGCATAGATCTGAGCCAGATAGGCGTCGAGTGCTTCCACGGCGGAAATCTTCCGCGCGGCGATGGCGGCGGCCAGTTCGACGGCTGAGGAAAAGACGAGGTCCATGATCAAGGCTCCGGCTTGGCCGCGATCGCCCTGGTCAAGATGGCGGACAGCGGTGCTATTTCAAGCGGAGTTCAGCATTTGAAGCTCGGTGATGCTTGATCGAAATTGCTCCTTTGAGATCGGCGCTCTACGGCGCCCCCCTCTGTCCTGCCGGACATCTCCCCCACAAGTGGGGAGATCAGCAGCTTCAGCGCCGCGCTCGGTCCTGCGGCATTGGATGTTGGCGAAAGCCGCGATAATAGCCAATCTCCCCACTTGTGGGAGAGATGTCCGGCAGGACAGAGGGGGGCGCTGGCCCGCGACGCTACAGTTGGCGAAGAAACCTACCCGACCAGCGCCAGCTTCGCCACACCCGGAGCAAAGGGCCGGATGGCCATGCCATCGCCGGTGATGGTGACAAAACTCGATGGCGGGATCGCTTGCCAGTCGCCGCCCTCGCGGTCGAACGGCTCGGAAACGATGCAGCGGCCGCCGCCCTTGCGCAGGACAGAAGTGTAGAGCGTCGGCGCGTGGGCGTCGGTGGCGTAGCGCACCGCATGCAGCGCCTGCCCGTCGGAGAAGGCGGCCGTGAGTTTCAGCGCCGGTTCGAGGCCGGCGCGGCGCGAGGCGTCGAGCACGCGGCTGGTGGCGCGGGAGACGGCGCCTTGCGGATCGGTGGCCAATCCCTCGTCGATCATCAGCAGGAAAAACAATTCGGAATCGGTGGTGCCTTCGCGCTGGTCGAAGACGGCGTCGGACAGCGAGTTCTCCAGCGCGCGGCGGATTTTTTCGAAGCCGCCGATCTGGCCGTTGTGCATGAACGACCAGGAGCCGGAGATGAACGGATGGCAGTTCATGCGGCTGGTGGCGCCGCCGGTCGAGGCCCGCACATGGGCGAGGAACAGGCCGGATTTGATCTGCCGACACAGGCTCTTCAGATTGGGATCGGACCAGGCCGGCAGGATATCGCGATAGAGACCCGGCTCCGGGCGGTCGCCATACCAGGCAAGGCCGAAGCCGTCGCCATTGGTCGGCGACTTCGCTTCCTGGGCGCAATGGCTCTGGGCGATCAGCGAATGACAGGGCGCGGTGAGGATGTCTTCGAGAAAGACCGCTTCACCCAGATAGGCCGCCCACCGGCACATCGCTTCTGTCGTCCTCTAGGCGCGATCCATAAGAGCCGCAGGCTCCTTGGTCGCGTGTGTGCCTCTGTTGTGCGTCCGCTCGTAAAGCTCGCGAACGATTCGGCTGGCTGTAGTTTCAAACAGAAATGGCAAGAAAGCATGAACGAGCGCGGCGCCCGCCGCCAGTAACAGGCGCGACGAGAACCAGGCAGCAAAAGCCATATGACCGAAATAGGTTTCGCCGACCTTGGCCGGATGAGAGGTGAAGATCCTTGCGACCGACATGCTGGTCCCCTTCAGCGCTGGAAGTTCCTGATATGAGTATCCTGACACGCTTCGACGGTTCATCGGTCTCAAATTATCCTTGTAGTCGGCCCATTGTTGGGACAAGCATCCCACATGGCACTCGAAATCGACGAAATCGACCGAAAATTGCTCACCGAGTTGCAACGCGACGGCACGCTGTCGGTCGACCAGCTGTCGGAACGGGTGGCCTTGTCGCGCAATGCCTGCTGGCGCCGGGTGAAGCGGCTGGAGGAAGACGGCGTCATCACCGGCCGGGTGGCGCTGGTCGATGCCGAGAAGCTCGGGCTTGGCCTTTCCGTCTTCATCCTGATCCGCACGTCCAACCACGATCCGGACTGGCTGCAGAAGTTCCGGGCGGCGGTGACCGGCTTTCCCGAGATCACCGGCGTCTACCGCATGTCCGGCGACCTCGATTATGTCTTGCGCGCCCGCGTCGCCGACGTGAAGGCCTATGACCGGCTCTACCAGCGGCTGATCGCCAAGGTGGCGCTGTCGGACGTTTCCGCATCGTTCGTGATGGAGGAAATCAAGGAGACGACGATCGTTCCGATGGAACTGAGGTAGTCGCGGTGCATAGGCAGCGGACAGGTTAGAGACTCATCGTTCGTCCGGCGCACCGTCTTGACCATTCGGGATTAGTGCCCCCACCTTCGTCATCCACGGGCGGAGCAGGAGCGAAGCTCCGTCGCGAAAACCCGTGGATGACGAAGTGACGGGCGTTTACCCCAATCGCCAAGGCATGCGGTCCGTCAACGCAAGCGCATCCGAATCGTCAAACCTTCTACGCGGAGGAACCAGGTCACAGTGCCGCCCAAAAGAAAGCCGTTGATAGAATTACAGTCGAGTTGACCGAATCGCCGTTCGCGCCGATAGGATCGATTTTATGCGCGCAGCCCTTCAAACTCCCTCCGTCATCGGTCCGACCGTCGGCTTCGTCAGGTTGCCGCATGGTGAAGGACTTCCCCTTCCTGCCTATGAAAGCACCGGTGCGGCCGGCATGGATCTGCGCGCGGCGGTGCCGGACGACCGGCCGCTGCTGATCCTGCCGGGAAAGCGCGCGCTGGTGCCGACCGGGCTGATCCTGGAAATTCCGGAAGGCATGGAGGGTCAGGTTCGGCCGCGCTCGGGCCTTGCCTTCAAACATGGCCTAACCGTTCTGAACACGCCCGGCACCATCGACAGCGACTATCGCGGCGAAGTGAAGGTGCTGCTGATCAACCTCGGCGACGAGGACTTTGCCGTGACGCGCGGCATGCGCATCGCCCAGATCGTCTTCGCGGCAGTGACCCAGGCGGCCGTGGAAGAGCGCACATTGGCCGGTGGCACGGCGCGTGGCGCGGGTGGGTTCGGATCGACCGGCACCGCCTGATGTCTGAACTGCCGAAACTTGTCATCTTCGACTGCGACGGCATCCTGGTCGATACAGAGAACCTGGCCAATCGGCGCCTAGCCGAATGGCTGACCGCTGCCGGCTATCCGACAAGCTTCGAATATTGCCGCAAGAATTTCTCCGGCCGCAGCATGGCGTCGGTGCAGAAAGAGATCGAAGCAGAGACCAGCGTCAGGCTCGGCGCTGATTTCGTCGATCGCTGGAATGCCGGCCTGCCGGACCTGTTCGCCCATGGCGTCGAGGCGATCCCCTTCGTCCGCGAGTTTGTCGAAGCCGTGCGTTCCGCCGGCATCGCCTATTGCGTCGCCACCTCGGCCCGAGTGTCGAAGATGCATATCACGCTTGGCCAGACCGGGCTGTTGCCGCTGTTCGAACACGCGATGTTTTCTTCGACCATGGTCGGTCGCGGCAAGCCGTTCCCGGACCTGTTCCTGCACGCGGCGAAAACCATGGGCTTTGCACCTGCCGACTGCATCGTCATCGAGGACAGCGTCGCCGGCACGCAGGCCGGCATCGCTGCCGGCATGCGGGTGTTTTCCTATCATGCCGATCCCTATTCCGACCGTGACGGCCTGATCCAGGCCGGCGGCATCCTGTTCGACGACATGCGCGAACTGGCCGGGCTGGTGCCGATCCACTGAGCTGGCTGACGGACTGGACGGCTTGGGAGGCTGTGCTACGTTCCGCGTGCCCGACAGCCTGAGGCGACCCATGCCAACGAACCTGCTTCGCTTCATCCTCGCCGTGATGCTACTGCCATTGCTGTGGACCGCGGCCGGCGCGCAAGACGCCGGCCTTCCGGAGCTCGGCAGCCCACTGCCCGGCCAAAAAGACATCACCTATCTCGACCTCGCCAGGATGGTCATTCCTGACCTCGCCGCCGACAAGAATGGCTTTTACAGGGGCGGGCTGCCGATCAAGATGCGCCATATCGAGGGACCCGACAGCGGCGGCTCGCCGCCCGAAACCTCAGGCTTTTCCAATGCCTCCGTGCTTGCCATCAAGGCGGGAGGCAAGGACCGCCTGACCATGCTGTTCGATCTCGGCGATTCCTCAGACAGCGCCGAAGGCTATGCGGTGCTGGCGCTATACGACATTACGGGCAAGCCAAGGCTGCTCGACGCCGCCAATGTCGCCCTCGACCGCAACACCTATTTCCGCGAGCCCGGCAAGCTCGGCGTCGGCGCCAATGATGATGTCCTCATGATCGAGAGTTCGCATTCCAATTCAAACCAGAACTATATGATCGTCCCGCTGATTATGATTGCCAGAGACAAATTGAAGCTGATCGACATCATCTATTTGTTCGACGAGCACGTGTGTGCCTATAGCCGGACGCAGGACATTGCCTTTAAAGCCATCGCAGAGGGCCGGCGCTATGCGGCGATCAAGGCAAAGGTGACCGATGCCACCGTAGTGGACGGCGAAAGCTGCGATGACCGGCCGCCCAAGTCTGAATCTCACGACATCTCCGTCACCTATCACTGGGACAAGAGGACATCGCGCTACGCCAAGGATTCCGACGCGCTGGACAAATTGGCAGGAGAGAACGCCAAACGCTTCTAAACCAAACGCATTCGTTTGCCCGGCCGATGAGGGCAAGATAAAATCCACGCCACCGCAGCGCACATGATGGGGGAACTACCATGGACAAGGGCAAGATCTTTCGCGACCTGCATGCCTCGACCTTCGTCATGCCCAATCCCTGGGATATCGGCACGACGAAGCTGCTGGCCTCGTTCGGCTTCACGGCGCTGGCGACGACCAGCGCCGGCTTTGCCTTTTCGCGCGGCCTGCCGGATGGCGCCGTGACCTTCGACCAGATGATCCATCATTGCCGCGAGGTGACGGCGGCGACCAGCCTGCCGGTCTCGGCCGATCTCGAGAGGGGCAAGGGCGACAGCGCCGAGCAGGCCGCCGAAACCATCTTCGCGGCGGAAGCGGCCGGTCTTGCCGGCTGCTCGATCGAAGACCACACCGGCGATCCGGACAAGCCGATCTATGATTTCTCCCACGCCGTCGAACGTGTTGCGGCAGCGGTGGAAGCGGCGCGGGCGCTGAAGCGCGATTTCGTCTGCACCGCGCGCGCCGAGAACTTTCTGTGGGGCAAGTCCGACCTCGACGACACCATCAAGCGGCTGCAGGCCTTCGAGAAGGCCGGCGCCGACGTGCTCTATGCGCCGGGCATCGGCGACGTCGAGATGATCCGCGCCATCTGCTCGGCGGTCAGCAAGCCGGTCAATGTCATGGCAAAGCCCGGCTTCACCATCGCCGACCTCGCCGTGGCCGGCGTCAAGCGTATCTCGCTCGGGCCGTGGCTGACCAATTTCGCCTATGGCATGCTGGAAACGGCGGCACGCGAGATCCAGCAGGACGGCACGTTCGGCTTCACCCGCGCCGCCATGCCGTTCAGCAAATTGCAGGCGCTGTTCGCCAAACCTTCAGCCTAGATGAGGCCCATCGCATGACGCTTACCGTCGTCGATATGCATACCGGCGGCGAGCCGCTCAGGATCGTCACCGGCGGCTATCCCAGTATTCCAAAGGGCACCATCCTGGAAAAGCGCGCCTATGTGCGCGACCATCTCGATCATCTCAGGAAAATCCTGATGTTCGAGCCGCGCGGCCACTACGACATGTATGGCGCCTTGCTGGTCGAACCCGATCTACCCGGCGCCGACCTTGCCGTGCTGTTCATGCACAATGAGGGCTATTCGACCATGTGCGGCCACGCCATCGTCGCGCTCGGCCGCTATGCCGTCGACGAGGGGCTGGTGGCGAAACAGGAGCCAATCACGACTGTCAACATCGAGGCGCCGTGCGGACTGGTCGTCGCCTCGGTGGAGGTCAGGGACGGCAAGGCCGGCGCGGTGTCGTTCGAAAGCGTGCCGGCCTTCCTGTTCGCCGCCAGCCAGACGATAGAGCTGGCGGGCCATGGCACGATCGGCTTCGACATCGCCTATGGCGGCGCTTTCTACGCGCTGGCCGATTGCCACCAATTCGGGCTGGAATTCGGCCGCGACCGGGTGCGCGATTTCGTCGATGCGGCAACCGCACTGACCAACAGGCTCAAGGCCGAACTGCCGCTGTCGCATCCCGACCACGCCGACCTTGCCTTCTCTACGGCACCATCCTGACTGATGGCCGCGACGCGTTTTCCGGCGAGGTAACCAAAAACATCTGCGTCTTTGCCGAGGCCGAGGTCGACCGCTCGCCGACCGGCTCAGGCGTCACCGCAAGGCTGGCGGCCATGCATGCCAAGGGCGAGATCGCGATCGGGCAGACACGCATGTTCGAAAGCATTGCCGGCTCGCGTTTTTCCGGAGCCGTGGCGCGGACGGCGCAGGCTGGCCCGCATGAGGCGATCATCGCCCGCGTCGGCGGCCGCGCCTATTATTCCGGGCGGACCGAATTCATCGTCGAGGCCGATGACGAGCTCGGACGCGGATTTCTCCTGCGTTAGGGGCGCCTATATCCAGGTCGGGCCGCTTCCCGCACCGAGATCGCCTTGTGCAGATGCACCATCATGGCGGCGGCGAAGAGCGGCGTCAGCAGGTTGAGCAACGGCACGGCGAGGAAAGCCGCGATGAGCAGCCCGGCGAGAAACACCGTGCCGGCATAGTGCCTGCGCAAGACCCTGGCCTCGTCTTCCCCGCGAAAGCGCATGGCGGCGAATTCGAAAAACTCGCGCCCGAGCAGATAGCCATTGACGATGAAGAAGGCGGCGATGTTGACGCCCGGCACCAAGAGAAGCAGCAGGGCGACGATGTTGCCAAGAATGACGACGCCGAGGAATCGCGCCGACAGCACCAGCGAGCGCAGCGCCGGCATGGCGCGGCCGGTCGGATCGCCGGGATAGTCGGTGCGCTCGACCACTTCGGCGATATCGTCGAGGAACAGGCCGGCGACAACAGCCGTCACCGGCGCGATGAGCAGCGCCATGCCGAAGGCAAGCGCTATCGCGGCGATGATGCCACCCAGCCAGCCGGCCCAGGACGGTATGCCGGGCAACAGCGTCTGTAGCCACGGCAGGGCGAGCCACTCGACGAGGCTGGTCAGGCCGAACCACAAGGCGACAAGCGCCAGCAGCGTCAGACCCAATGTCTTGAGGAACACGGCCCGAAAGGGAGGCGAGAGCAGCTCGAGGGCCGCAGTGCGGGCAGCGTCGAAAATCACCTTGTCACACCCCCGGTTAGCGGACGCCGCCTAAAAGGCGGATGCTTCCGAGATAGGCAGCGCAGGCCATGAGCACAAGCGGGCTGGTTCTTTGCTTTGACGCAATTCCCAAGGGAAAGCGCTATGCGCTTTTCCCGGGAAAACCGCTTCACACTTTTCCTGGAATTGCTCTACCGCGCAAACGCCGGCTTTCGAATCGGGATGGTCATGGCAGCGACCCCGGCCACGACGAAACCCATGCCCAGCCATGCCGTCGAACCAAGGCTTTCGCCGAGGAAGAGAGCGCCGATGCCGACGCCGATCGGTACGCGCAGATAGGCCTGCGAGGTGGTGCCGACCGAACCCAGCGTGTGGATGAGGCGGAAATAGATGACGAAGGCCAGCGCCGTCGAAAACACCGACAGGCCGAGCAGGGCCAGGATCGACGCGGTCGAGGGCGCCAGCGTCCATGGCTGGTCGAACACAAGGCTGAGGGGCACGAGTATGACGGCGCCGCACAGCATGGAACCGGCGGCAGGCAGCATTGGGTCGAGGCCCTTGAAACCACGGCCGAAAATGGCCGCACCCGCATAGCAGATTGTTGCCGCGACGATTGCCAACTGCGCCCACAGCTCGTGACCGAGGCCACCCAGCGCCTCGGTGCCGATGATGAGGCAGATGCCGGCAATGCCGGCGCCGACGCCAATCAGTTTGCGTAGGGTGACCGGCTCGTGGCGGGTGATGAGCGCGGTCAAAAGGAAGGTGAAGATCGGCGAAGTTGCATTCAGGATCGTGGCGAGGCCGGCGTCGACCGAACGTTCGGCGGCGGCGATCAGGGTGAATGGTATGACGCTGTTGAGGCATGCCTGGAAGGCAAAGCGGCGCCAGCTTGCCGCATCGCCCGGCATGGCGAGCCCGCGCCAGCGGATGATGGCGAACAGGATACCGCCGGCGATCAGGGTGCGGGCGGCTATGAAGGTGACCGGCGGGATGGTTTCGACGCCGATCTTGATGAAGGTGTAGGAGGCGCCCCAGAGCACTGCCAGCACGACGAGCAGTGTCAGGTCGGTGGTCATGTCGTTCTTTGCAGGCTCGTTCTTTGTCGAGATCTTCTTTGTAGACATGGGGCTGGCTCGCCTTCGAAACGGGATCGGCTGAACCAGGCTTGTAGGCGGTGCGGCGACGAAATGCTTCGGCCACGGTCGAATTGTCATAGCGCCTCCCGGCTGATGCGCCTTTTGCCTGTTCCGCCAAAGTTGCGTCTCACGCCCTAGGCAAACCGGTTTCAAATCGCTAGACCCGCGCCGGACCGGCGTGGCAAGAAGCCGGCTCGGGTTTTGGCGGAGATTTTGATGCCGGATTATGACGTGCTTTGCATCGGCAATGCCATTGTCGACATCATCGCCCAGTGCGACGAGGAATTCCTCGAGACCAACGGCATCATCAAGGGCGCGATGAACCTCATCGACACACGACGCGCCGAACTGCTCTACAGCCGCATGGGTCCGGCGATCGAGGCGTCCGGCGGCAGTGCCGGCAACACGGCGGCCGGTGTCGCCAGCTTCGGCGGCCGCGCCGCCTTCTTCGGCAAGGTCTCCAACGATGCGCTGGGCGAAATCTACGCCCACGATATCCATGCGCAGGGCGTCGCCTTCGACACCACGCCGCTCAAGGGTGAGCCGCCGACGGCGCGCTCGATGATCTTCGTCACGCCCGACGGCGAGCGCTCGATGAACACCTATCTCGGCGCCTGCGTCGAGCTTGGCCCTGAGGATGTCGAAGCCGACAAGGCGTCTGGCGCCAAGGTCACCTATTTCGAAGGCTATCTGTGGGACCCGCCGCGCGCCAAGGAAGCAATCCGGCAGACGGCCAAGCTGGCGCACGCGGCAGGCCGCGAAGTCTCCATGACACTGTCGGATTCGTTCTGCGTCGACCGCTACCGAGACGAATTCCTCGACCTGATGCGTTCGGGCACGGTCGATATCGTCTTTGCCAACAGCCACGAGATCAAGTCGCTCTACCAGACATCGTCGTTCGACGAGGCGCTGGCGCAGATCCGCAAGGATTGCCGGATCGCCGCCGTCACCCGCTCGGAAAAAGGCTCGGTGATCGTGCGCGGCGACGAGACCGTGGTCATCAAGGCGACCGCCATCAAGGAACTGGTCGACACGACGGGCGCCGGCGATCTCTATGCCGCCGGCTTCCTGCATGGTTACACGCAAGGCCGCGACCTGCAGACTTGCGGCGATCTTGGCTCACTGGCGGCCGGATTGGTGATCCAGCAGATCGGCCCCAGGCCACGGCAGAATCTGCGCCGCGAGGCTGAGCAGGCGGGGTTGCTGTAACCTTAAAGCCCGGCGCTTGTGCCGTAGGCGGCCGGTCGCGCCGCTGCCCTTCGCAGGCTCAGGGCGTTCGAAGCTCGAAAAGCCAAGCAATTGGCTTTTCGTCCGCTGCGCGGACCGCTTCTCACCGTCGCGCGGCTGTCATACATCGCACCTACACGCAATCCGGGCGTCCCGCGACTGACATTTCGGTGCGCCCTCAGTCCGTTGGGGTGTCAAGAAATGCTAGACAGCATGCTGTCGGGCGGCCGGATTCGTTGCCGCCGCGATTTCCGCTTTCCGCTCTAGAGATTCAACAATCGGCCGCAGTTGAGGGGAGCGCGCGGCCAGAAGACAGATGCATGAACAGATTTCAGATTCAGGGCCTCAAACAGGACGACTTCGCGGAGATGGTCGCGGAGGACGTCGAGCGCGCGCTTGCGCACTATGACGAGGCCATCAACAAGCCCACCATGGTCTCGGTCGGCAAGATCGCCGGCAGCATAGCGTCCGCTGTCACCTTGCTGTCACCGAAGCACCAGCGCGCCATCGACGCCATCCATGCCGACCTGCCCGGCCTGGCCTCGAAATTCGTGCGCGCGCTGGCGGCGGAAGCCGCGCGCCGCAGCGAAGCCGGTATTGCCGGCGTGATCAATCCGCCGATGACCCCGTTGGCCGATGTCGAGCCTCCTTCGCTGCCAAAGTCGGACGATCTCGAATCGATGCTGCTCGAGGACTGGGCGGGCCGCGTCGCCGGCTCGACCTATCTGGAGGAGCATTTGCGCATCGCCCGCTCGACCCTGCACCGTTGGCAGAGACGGGGTGAGGTCATCGCCTTGCGCAAGGGCGGCCGCAAACATGTCTTCCCGCTGGCGCAGTTCGTCGACGGACGGCCGGTTGCAGGCATTCGCGACGTGCTGTCGCTGATCACCAATCCAAGGCTCGCATGGCTGTGGCTGACGCGGCCCTCGGCGCAGCTCGACGGCCGCATTCCCGTCGACCTGCTTCGGCAGGATCAGGTCGACGAGGTCGTTGAGGCCGCGCGCGTATTCGCGCCGGGCTGAACGCCTCGCAGACTCACCGCTAAGGCTCGCCGCTCAAGTCCCCGCCGTATACGCCGCGATCGCCGCCATGTTGACGATGTCCGAGTCCTTGGCGTTGAGCGACACGATCTGAACTGGCTTGTTCAAGCCGACCAGCAGCGGGCCGATGACCGTGGAGCCGCCGAGTTCCTGCAGCATCTTGGTCGAGATCGAGGCCGAGTGGAACGCCGGCATGATCAGCACATTGGCCGGGCCGGTCAACCTTATGAACGGATATTGCGCCATGGCCCGCGCATTGAGCGCCACGTCGGCGGCCATTTCGCCGTCATATTCGAAATCGACGCGGCGCTTGTCGAGGATGCGCACCGCTTCCTGGACGCGCTCGGAGCGCTCGCCCTGCGGATGGCCGAAGGTCGAATAGGCGAGCATGGCGAGCCTCGGCTCATAGCCCATGCGGCGGGCAAAGCCCGCGGCCTCCTCGGCGATGTCGGCGATCTGCTCGGCGTTCGGCATGTCGTGCACGGCGGTGTCGGCGACGAGCACGGTCTTGCCCCGCGCCAGCACGATCGAGACGCCGATGACGCGGTGGCCGGGCTTGGCGTCGATGACGCGGCGGATGTCGTCGAGTGCGGTGGAATAGTTGCGGGTCACACCCGTGACGATGCCGTCGGCGTCGCCCAGCGCCACCATGCAGGCGGCAAAATGGTTGCGGTCATTGTTGATCAGCCGCTGGCAGTCGCGGAACAGGAAGCCTTTGCGCTGCATGCGCTCGTAGAGATAGTCGGTGTAGATGCCGTTGCGGCGCGACAGGCGGGCGTTGATGATCTCGATGCCTTGCTTGTTGAGGTCGATGCCGGCGTGCTTGGCGTTTTCCTTGATGACGTCGTCGCGTCCGAGCAGGATGGCGGTGCCGAGCCGCTGGTTCACATAGGAGACGGCGGCGCGCATGACCTGCTCCTCCTCGCCCTCGGCGAAGACGATGCGCTTGGGCTGGCGGCGCACGCGGTCGTAGATGCGCTGCAGGGTCGATGCGATCGGGTCGCGGCGGGCCGACAGTTCCTGCGCGTAACGATCGAGATCGAGGATCGGCTTGCGGGCGACGCCGGAATCCATCGCCGCCTTGGCCACCGCAATCGGGATGGCCGAGATCAGGCGCGGGTCGAACGGCACCGGGATGATGTAGTTGGGGCCGAATTTCGGCCGGTTGCCCTGATAGGCGGCGGCGACGTCGTCGGGCACATCCTGGCGTGCCAATGCCGCCAGCGCCTGCGCGGCGGCGATCTTCATGTCGTCATTGATGGTGGTTGCCCTGACATCCAGCGCGCCGCGGAAGATGTAGGGGAAGCCGAGCACGTTGTTGACCTGGTTGGGGTAATCAGAACGCCCTGTGGCCATGATGGCGTCGGTGCGGATTTCGGCGACCTCCTCCGGCGTGATTTCCGGATCGGGATTGGCCATGGCGAAGATGATCGGGTTCTTGGCCATCGACTGCACCATGGCGGTGGTCAGCGCGCCCTTGGCGGAGAGGCCGAGGAAGACGTCGGCGCCGTCGAGCGCCTCGGCGAGGCTGCGCGCCTCGGTCTTGACCGCATGCGCCGACTTCCACTGGTTCATGCCTTCGGTGCGGCCCTGGAACACCACACCCTTGGTGTCGCACAAAGTGATGTTTTCGGGGGCAAAACCCATCGCCTTCATCAGCTCGATACAGGCGATGCCGGCTGCACCGGCGCCGTTGCAGACCATTTTTGTGGTCTTCATGTCGCGGCCGGTGATTTCCAGCGCGTTGATCAGGCCGGCGGCCGAGATGATCGCAGTGCCGTGCTGGTCGTCATGGAAGACCGGGATGTCCATCAATTCGCGCAGGCGCTGCTCGATGATGAAGCATTCCGGCGCCTTGATGTCCTCGAGATTGATGCCGCCGAAAGAGGGCCCGAGGAAACGCACACAGTTGATGAACTCGTCGGCGTCCTCGGTATCGACCTCGAGGTCGATGGAATCGACATCGGCGAAGCGCTTGAACAGCACCGCCTTGCCCTCCATCACCGGCTTGGAGGCCAGCGCGCCGAGATTGCCAAGGCCGAGAATGGCGGTGCCGTTGGAGATGACGGCGACCATATTGCCGCGCGTCGTGTAGTCGAAGGCGCGCGAGGGGTCTTCGGCGATGGCCAGAACAGGAACCGCGACGCCAGGCGAATAGGCGAGGCTGAGGTCGCGTTGCGTCGCCATCGGCTTGGTGGCAACGACCTCCAGCTTGCCGGGGCGACCCATGGCGTGGAATTCGAGCGCTTCCTGCGCACTGACGGACGGACCGTTGTTCTCGGTTTTCCTGGCCATGATGTTCTTGATTTCCTCACCGGTGCAGCACCTCGTTGAAGCGGGTGCTTTGTGTCGGACCGAATTAAGACCACGCGCCGCCGCGTGTAAACCGCCAGCGCGCTGGAATCGCCGTCCGCATCGGCAATTGCGGACAAGCTGCCGTCCCGTCGTCCCCTGTTTTTCGAAGCTCTGGCATTAAACCGCATCATCACATCTGCTAGCGTGCCGCGCATGAACATGCACAGCCCGAACGAGCCAGACGCCCCCGAGGCGATGACGCCGGTGCCGACCGCCCACGCCGGCGCCACGCCGATGATCGAGCAATTCATCGAGATCAAGGCGGCGAACCCCGATTCGCTGCTGTTCTATCGCATGGGCGATTTCTACGAGCTGTTCTTCGACGATGCCGAGAAGGCGAGCCGGGCGTTGGGCATCGTGCTGACCAAACGCGGCAAGTATCAAGGGCTCGACATTCCGATGTGCGGCGTGCCGGTGCATGCCGCCGACGATTATCTGCAAAAGCTGATCGGCCAGGGTTTCCGCGTTGCCGTCTGCGAACAGATCGAGGATCCGGCCGAGGCCAAGAAACGCGGCGGCAAATCGGTGGTGCGCCGCGACGTGGTGCGGCTGGTGACACCGGGCACCATCACCGAGGACAAATTGCTGGCGCCGTCGGAATCGAGCTTCCTGATGGCGCTGGGGCGGGTGAAAGGCGGAGCGGATCACTCCTTTGCGCTGGCCTGGATCGATATCTCGACGGGCGCCTTCCGCGTCACCGACACCACCGCCGACCGGCTTTTGGCCGACATTTTCCGCGTCGATCCGCGCGAGCTGATCGTCGCCGAGCCGGTGTTCCACGATCCGGAGTTGAAACCGGTGTTCGACGTGCTTGGCCGCGTCGCCAGCCCGCAGCCGCCGTCGCTGTTTGATTCGGCCTCGGCCACGGGACGCATCGCCCGCTTCTTCGATGTGGCGACACCGGATAGTTTTGGCGCCTTTTCGCGCGCCGAACTGTCGGCGATCTCCGGCGCCATCGCCTATGTCGAGAAGACGCAGAAGGCGGAGCGCCCGCCGCTGTCGCGGCCCGAGCGCGAAGAGCAAGGATCGACCCTGTTCATCGATCCGGCCACGCGCGGCAATCTGGAACTCTTACGCACTCTGTCGGGTAGCCGCGAAGGCTCGCTGTTCAAGGCGATCGACCGCACGGTGACGGGCGGCGGCGCAAGGCTGCTCGCCGACCGGCTGATGGCGCCACTGACCGACCCGGTGGCGATCGGCGGCAGGCTGGCCTCGGTTTCGTTCTTCCGTGCCGAAACGCGGCTGTGCCAGGCGGTACGGTCGAGCCTGAAGAGCGTCGCCGACATGCCGCGCGCGCTGTCCAGGCTGGCGCTCAACCGGGGCGGTCCGCGCGACCTTGGCGCGCTGCGCGCCGGTTTCGAGGCTGCCGGCGCGATCGCCGAGATCTTTGCCGCGACCGCCCTGCCCAGGGAATTGACGGCGGCACTCGCTGCCATCCACGCGCTGCCCCAGGCGCTGGCCCAGCACCTGACACAGGCGCTTGGCGACGAACTGCCGCTGCTCAAGCGTGACGGCGGCTTCGTTCGCGGCGGCTATCACCCCGATCTCGACGAGATGCGGGCGCTGCGCGATGAGTCGCGCAAAGTGATCGCCGGGCTGGAGCGCTCGCTGATCGACGAGACAGGCATCCGCTCGCTGAAGATCCGCCACAACAATGTGCTTGGCTACTACATCGAGGTGACCGCCAATCACCACGCGATCATGACCGGCAGCGACGGCGCCAAGGCTCGCTTCATCCACCGCCAGACCATGGCCAACGCCATGCGCTTCACGACGACCGAGCTTGCCGAACTCGAGACCAAGATCGCCAACGCCGCCGACCGGGCGCTCAGCATCGAGCTTGCCGCCTTCGACGCGCTGACGGCGGAAGCGGTCGGCGAAGCGGAGAAGATCCGCGCCGGTGCGGATGCGCTGGCCGTGCTCGATGTCTCGGCGGCACTTGCGCTTCTCTCGGAAAGCGAAGCCTGGTGCCGGCCGGTGGTGGATTCGAGCCTTGCTTTCGACATTTTGGGGGGCCGGCATCCGGTGGTCGAGCAGGCCTTGCGCCGTTCGGGCGAAGGCCCGTTCGTCGCCAATGATTGCGACCTGTCGCCGGAGGGCAGCGCCAAGAATGGCGCGATCTGGCTTCTGACCGGCCCCAACATGGGCGGCAAGTCGACGTTCCTGCGGCAAAACGCGCTGATCGCCATCCTGGCGCAGACCGGCTCGTTCGTGCCGGCGACCTCGGCCCATATCGGCGTCGTCGACCGGCTGTTCTCGCGTGTCGGCGCCTCGGACGATCTGGCGCGCGGCCGCTCGACCTTCATGGTCGAGATGGTCGAGACGGCGGCAATCCTCAACCAGGCCGGCGAGCGCGCCCTGGTGATCCTCGACGAGATCGGCCGCGGCACCGCCACCTTCGACGGCCTGTCGATCGCCTGGGCGGCGGCCGAATATCTGCATGAGAAGAACCGCTGCCGGGCGATCTTCGCTACTCACTTTCACGAAATGACCTCGCTGGCCGGCAAGCTGGCGCGGCTCCACAACGTCACCATGCGGGTCAAGGAATGGGAAAACGACGTCGTCTTCCTGCACGAGGTCGGCAAGGGCGCCGCCGACCGCTCCTACGGTGTGCAGGTGGCGCGGCTGGCCGGGCTGCCGGAAGCGGTGGTCGACCGGGCCAAGGAAGTGCTGCATCAGCTCGAAGAAGGCGAAGTCTCCGGCAAGACCAACCGGCTGGTGGATGACCTGCCGCTGTTTTCGGTGGCGGTGAAGCGCGAAGCGCCAAAGCCGACGAAAAACGATGCGCTCGGCGACGCGCTCGGCGCGATCAATCCCGACGAGATGACGCCGCGCGAGGCGCTGGAGGCGCTTTACCGGCTTAAGGGACTGGCGTAGCCAGTAAAGGTCGGCGGGACAGCACCCCCCTCTGCCCTACCGGGCATCTCCCCCGCAAGGGGGGAGATCGGACGTCACCTTGGCTTTCGCCAATCACCATGCAAGGAGAGCGGAGCGCGGAAGCTGCCTATCTCCCCCTTGCGGGGGAGATGGCCGGCAGGCCAGAGGGGGGTGTGACGGAACGCGGCCTTCGCTATCTGCGCGCCTAAATCATCTCCAGCCCGCGTTTGCGCGTCGGTGGCGGAAAGCCACGGTCGAGATCGGCGATGTCCTGCGGCGTAAGCTTGATGTCGAGCGCCGCGACGTTCTGGCGGACATGCTCTTGGCTGCTGGCCTTCGGGATGGCGATGACGCCCTCCTGATGCATCACCCAGGCCAGGGCGATCTGTGCCGCCGTGGCCTTGTGGCGGGCGGCAATGGCTTCCAGCCTGGCATTGCGCGCCAGCGCGCCCTGCTCGACCGGCGAATAAGCCATTAGCGGAATGCCGCGCTGCCGGCTCCACGGCGCCAGGTCGAATTCGAGGCCGCGCCGGACCAGATTGTAGAGCACCTGGTTGGTCTGGACATTGCCGCCATCCGACAAGCCGATCAGCTCTTCCATCTCGTCGGTGTCGAAATTGCTGACGCCCCAGTGACGGATCTTGCCCGCCTTTTTCAGGGCCTCGAAGGCCGCGACCGTTTCCGCCAGCGGCACGCTGCCCGGCCAATGCAGCAGATAGAGATCGATGCGGTCAGTGCGCAGGCGCTTCAGGCTGTTTTCGCAGGCGCGCTGCACGCCCGCGCGCGAAGCGTTCGATGGCAGAACTTTCGAGACCAGGAAGGTCTCGTCACGGCGCCCGGCAATAGCCTCTGCCACCACCTCCTCGGCGCCGCCGCTGGCATACATTTCGGCAGTGTCGATCAGTGTGATGCCGAGGTCGAGGCCGAGCTTGAGGGCATTCACCTCATCGGCACGGCGACTGATATCCTCGCCCATCTTCCATGTGCCCTGGCCAAGCACCTGAACGGCTTCGCCTGAGGGCAGTTTGGTGGTTCTGATGGTCGGCGGCATGGCGGGCTCCATTTGGGCCGATCGCATCACAGGCTGGACGAGAAATCCAGAGGCGTTCTCGCCGAGCTGGCGATGGCTGAAGACTTACTTCACCGGATGGGCGGCGAGCCAGGCCTGCATCTGCTTGATCTCGGCTTCCTGCGCGGCGATGACGCCTTCGGCCAGCTTGCGGATTTCCGGATCCTTGCCGTTGGCAAGCTCGACCTTGGCCATGTCGATGGCACCCTGATGGTGCGGGATCATGCCCTTGACGAAATCGACATCGGCATTGCCGGTATATTCAGATGCCATCATGTCGGCATGCATCTTGTCCATCGCTGCCTTGTAGCCCTCGGTCGAGGGGCTGGTCGCGTCCGTCGCCATGGCGCCCATGTCGTGTTTCATCTCCTCACTTTGCGCCGGAACACTTTCGAGGAAGACGGCAACCAGCATTCCGGCCGCCATCAGCAGCAGCACGAGTTTTTTGGCGAAGGTCATTCATGGTCTCCTGTTGGGTGGTTTCGTATTTGGGGGCTTGGATCAGAGTTTCAATGTTCTCAGCCGCAATGCGTTTGCGATCACCGACACCGAAGACAGGCTCATCGCCGCGGCCGCCAGCATCGGCGACAGAAGCGTGCCGGTGAGCGGATAGAGCACGCCGGCGGCGACCGGCACGCCCAGCACATTGTAGAGGAAGGCGAAGAACAGATTCTGACGGATGTTGCGGATCGTCGCCTGCGCCAGCGTGCGGGCGCGCACGATACCGTTGAGGTCGCCCTTGACCAGAGTGATACCGGCGCTTTCGACGGCGACATCGGCGCCGGTGCCCATGGCGATGCCGACATCGGCGGCGGCAAGGGCCGGTGCGTCGTTGACGCCGTCCCCGGCCATGGCAACGCCGGCGCCTTTTGCGCGCAGTTCCTCGACAAGGGCTGCCTTCTGTTCCGGCAGCAGGCCGGCGCGGACCTCGTCGATGCCGAGGCTTCTGGCGATCGCGTTGGCCGTGCGTTCATTGTCGCCGGTTGCCATGATGATCCGCAAGCCGCTTTCATGCAGCGCCTTGATCGCCTCGGCCGTCGTTGCCTTGATAGGGTCGGCGACGGCGACGATGCCGGCCAGTTTTTTGTCGACAGCGACGAACATCGCCGTCTTGCCTTCGAGTTGCAACGCCTCGGCCTTGGCCGAGATGGATGCGATGTCGACGCCAAGGTCGGCCATCATCGCGGCATTGCCGAGCGCGACCGTCTTTCCCGAGACCGAACCGGACACGCCCTTGCCGGTGACCGCCTCGAAGGCGCTGGCCTCGGCAACTGTCACGCCGCGCGTAGCGGCGCCGTCGACGATGGCTTCAGCCAGCGGATGCTCCGACCCCTTCTCCAGACCGGCGGCAAGCGCCAGCAATTCCTCCTCGGAAAAACCGTTTGCCGCAACGACATCGGTCAGCTTCGGCCGGCCTTCGGTCAGCGTCCCCGTCTTGTCGACGATCAGCGTGTCGACGGAAGCGAAGCGTTCGAGTGCTGCGGCCTCCTTGATCAGCACACCGGCATGCGCTCCGCGCCCGGTGGCGGTCATGATCGACATCGGCGTGGCAAGGCCGAGCGCACAGGGGCAAGCGATAATCAGCACCGACACCGCCGAGACGATGGCAAAGATCAGGCTGGGCTCGGGTCCAAACACGGCCCAGGCGGTGAAAGCGACAATCGCGACAAGGACGACGGCCGGGACAAAGTAGAAAGAAACGCGATCGGCCAACCCTTGAATCGGGGCGCGCGAGCGCTGCGCCTTGGCGACGAGCTCGACGATGCGCGCCAGCGTCGTCTCGGCGCCAACCTTCTCAGCGCGCATGATCAGCGCACCATTCTTGTTGAGCGTGCCGCCGGTCAGCGCATCGCCCTCGACCTTCTCGACCGGCAACGGCTCGCCCGTGATCATCGATTCGTCGATCGAGGACCGCCCTTCCAGCACCGTGCCATCGACCGGCACGGCGTCACCGGGGCGTATGCGCAGGCGATCGCCGGCCTTGACGGCGTCGAGGGGCACGTCGTTTTCGGAACCATCGGCGGCAATCAGCCGCGCGGTCTTCGGCGCCAGATCGAGCAAGGCGCGGATCGCCGAACCGGTCTTTTCACGGGCGCGCAGCTCCAGCACCTGACCAAGGAAGACCAGCGCAACGATGACGGCGGCAGCCTCGAAATAGACGGGCACCGCACCGCCATGGCCGCGGAACTGATGCGGGAAAATGTCCGGAAACAGCGTGGCGACGACGCTGTAGAGATAGGCAGCGCCAACGCCGAGCGAGATCAGCGTCCACATGTTGGGGCTGCGGTTGACCAGCGAGTCCCAGCCGCGGTGGAAGAAGGGAAAGGCGGCCCAAAGCACCACCGGACTTGCCAGGACCAGTTCGATCCAGACCTTTGTCCGGTCCTCGACCAGGCCTTCAAACATCAAGCCGATCATGGGCGCCATTGCGATGATCAGAAGGGGGACCGAAAGGACAGCGCTCACCCAAAACCGCCTGGTGAAATCGACCAGCTCGGGATTTGGCCCTTCATCGCCCGTCGGCACGCCCATCGGCTCCAGCGCCATGCCACAGATCGGGCAGGATCCTGGCTTGTCGCGGATGATTTCGGGATGCATCGGGCAGGTGTATTGCGTGCCTTTGGGCATCGGCTGCGGTGCCGGCCTGTTGCCGAGATATTTTTGCGGCTCCGCCTCGAATTTCGCCTGGCAGGCGGCCGAGCAGAAGTAAAAGCCCTGGCCTTCGTGGCGGGCAAAGTGCCTGGCTGTCGCGCGATCGACGCTCATACCGCAGACCGGATCGGTGGCCGTCAGGAATTTTTCCGGCTCGGCGACGAATTTCGTGCGGCAGCCCTGGCTGCAGAAATGATAGGGATGGCCATCATGCTCGGTCGTCGGCTTGCCGGCGACCGGATCGACAGTCATGCCGCAGACCGGATCGCGGACGACGCTCTTCGTGGTGGGCACGGCGCCTTTTGTCGAGCAGCAGCTACCATGCGCGTGATGATCGTGATCGGAATGCGTCATTCGAAAATGCCTTGATTTATCGGCGTGTGACGTGGAGATAAGGCTTCCAGTAACTGGAAGGTCAAGGGCTGTTTCGACTTTTCTTCTCCGGTCCACGGCGCGTCCATCCTCCCCCAGAAAAAGTCTCACGCGGCAACACCACGCCTGCTAGAGAGCGAGCGTCCCGGGGGTGAGATTTTCTTTGGCAATGAAGCGTCTGGTCATCAATCTCGATCGGTCTCCCGATCGCCTTGCCCGTGTGACGGCGGAGTTTGCCCGCATCGGCGTCCCGTTCGAACGCGTTCAGGCCATCGACGCACGGGATCGGCCGGACCTGGACCAGCTGCCGCAAAATGTCGGATATCGGAACAGGCTGCCATTGACTGACGGCGAGATCGCCTGCCTGCTCAGTCACCGGGCCTGCTGGGCCGCCATAGCGCAAGGCGACGCTCGCTACGGGGCAATCTTCGAGGACGACATCGTCTTTGCCGCGAAAGCCGGCGCATTGCTTCGCGACAGCAACTGGATTCCAGCCGATGCCGAAGTCGTCAAGCTCGAAAGCTATTTTTGCAAGACCGTGATCCGACGCAAGCGCATTGACATCGGTCACGGCTTTTCCACATCCAAACTCGACGCTGGACATATAGGAACCGCCGGCTACATCATCTCCAGGCAAACCGCGCTCGACCTGATCAAGGCCACCGAGGAGATCGGCATCGCTGTCGACGACCTTGTCTTCAACCCCGAGTTTTCGGTTTTGCGAGGCGAGACAATCTATCAGCTTGTTCCTGCGCTCTGCGCGCAAGATCAGTTCCTTGGCGACAGGGCGCTCCAATTGCCAAGCCTGCTCAGGGAAAAGCGGGATATCCAGTACGCCGCCGGGACCGGGAAACGCAGAAAGACAGCCATAGCGAAGGTCAAAGCCGAGGCTCGGCGGATAGGCAAGCGCATTGTCGATTTCTGTCGACTGAAGCGGAGAATGGTTATTCCATTTACTTATCCGAGCCAAAGCTCAACCGGGTCTTGAACCGGCTTTCAACGCCCCATACCCAGCGCCACGAAAACGCGCTATAGACGCCGCCGAACGGCAAGGCCGACTGGATATATGGCAAGAATCTCCCTGAAGCTCGACGAATTGATCGACGGCGAAGCCTTGCGCCGCGAGATGACCGCGCTGACCGCGGCCACGGCGGATGATGGCTCAGGGCGGGCCGCGCGCAATGGCGTGCTCCAACTGCTCAAGGGACGACTGGCGGAAGGGCGCGCCATTGCCGAACGAATGCTGATGGACGATGGCGGCGGCAGCGCCTGCGCGGCGCGGCTGTCGCATCTCATGGACGAGATCATCCGGGCGCTTTACGATTTCGCCGTCACCCATGTCTACCGGGTCAAGAACCCGTCCTCGGCGGAGCGCATGGCCGTCGTCGCTGTCGGCGGCTACGGCCGTGGAACGCTGGCGCCCGGATCCGACATCGACCTTCTGTTCCTGCTGCCCTACAAGCAGACGCCGTGGGGCGAACAGACAGTCGAATACATGCTCTACATGCTGTGGGACCTGGGGCTGAAGGTCGGCCACGCCACCCGTAATATCGACGAATGCCTGCGCCTGTCGCGGACCGATGTCACCATTCGCACCTCGATCCTCGAAGCACGTTTCTTGTGGGGCGAGGAAAAGCTCTATGATGAACTGATGCTGCGCTTCGACCATGAGGTGGTGCGCACGACCGGCCCCGAATATGTCCAGGCCAAGCTTGCCGAACGCGATGACCGCCATGCCAAGGCCGGCGAAAGCCGCTATCTGGTCGAGCCCAACGTCAAGGACGGCAAGGGCGGCCTGCGCGACCTGCAGACGCTGTTCTGGATCGGCAAATATTTCTATCGGGTGCGCACCGGCGAGGAACTGGTCGACAAGGGCGTCTTCACCGAGGGCGAATACCGCGAGTTCCAGAAGGCGGAGGATTTCCTGTGGGCGGTACGCTGCCACATGCATTTCCTCACCGGCAAGGCCGAAGAGCGGTTGCATTTCGACATCCAGCGCGAGATCGCCGAACGTCTCGGCTACACCACACACCCCGGCCTGTCGGCGGTCGAGCGCTTCATGAAGCACTACTTCCTCGTTGCCAAGGACGTCGGCGACCTGACCCGCATCTTCTGCGCGGCGCTCGAGGAGGAGCAGGCCAAGCACGTTCCTGGCTTCAACCGCATCTTCCTGACTTTCTCCAGGCGCAAACGCAAGCTGGCCGGCACCTCCGATTTCATTGTCGACAACCACCGCATCAACATCGCCGACGACCAGGTTTTCGAGCGCGATCCGGTCAATCTGCTCAGGCTGTTCTGGTTCGCCGACAAGCACGGTCTGGAATTCCACCCTGACGCGCTGAAGCTGCTGACCCGTTCGCTCGGCCTGGTCAACAAGTCGCTGCGGCGCGACGAGGAGGCCAACCGGCTGTTCCTCGACATATTGACCTCGGATCGCAATGCCGAACTCAATCTGCGTCGCATGAACGAAGCCGGACTGCTCGGCAGGCTGATCCCGGATTTCGGCAAGATCGTCGCCATGATGCAGTTCTCGATGTACCACCACTACACGGTGGACGAGCATCTGATCCGCTGCATCGGCGTGCTGGCCGAGATCGAGCGCGGCGACGGCGAAAAGGTCCACCCCCTCTCGCACACGCTGATGCCGGGCCTGAAGAAGAGCCGCGAGGCGCTCTATGTCGCCGTATTGCTGCACGACATTGCCAAGGGCAGGCCGGAGGACCATTCCGAGGCGGGGGCCAGGATCGCCCGTCGCATCTGCCCGCATATGGGGCTGTCGCCTGCCGATACCGAAACCGTGGCCTGGCTGGTCGAGAACCACCTCGTGATGTCGATGACGGCGCAGACCCGCGACCTCAACGACCGCAAGACCATCGAGGATTTTGCCGCGATCGTGCAGTCGGTCGAGCGGCTGAAGCTGCTTTTGATCCTCACCGTCTGCGACATCAGGGGCGTCGGACCCGGTGTCTGGAACGGCTGGAAGGGCCAGCTGCTGCGCACGCTCTACTACGAGACCGAATTGCTGCTGACCGGCGGGTTTTCGGAAGTGTCGCGCGCGCAGCGCACGGCGGCGGCGCGCGAGCGCCTGGCCGAGGCGCTTGCCGACTGGCCGGACAAGGCCCGCAAGCGCTATGTCGGCCAACACTACGAGAATTACCTTTTGACCGTCGATCTCGCAGACCAGTTGCGCCATGCCGAGTTCATCCGCGAGGCGGATGTGGCAGGCAACAAGCTCGCCACCATGGTCAAGACCCACCAGTTCGAGGCGGTGACCGAAATCACCGTGCTGGCGCAGGACCATCCCCGCCTGCTGTCGGTGATCGCCGGGGCTTGCGCCGGGGCCGGCGGCAACATCGTCGACGCGCAGATCTTCACGACGTCGGATGGCCGCGCCCTCGACACCATCCTGATCTCGAGGGAATTCGATCGCGACGAGGACGAGCGCCGGCGCGCCGAACGTGTCGGCCGGCTGATCGAGGACGTGCTGTCGGGCAAGAGCTGGCTGCCGGAAATGATCGAGAAGCGCACCAAGCCGCGGCGCGGCTCCAAGGTGTTCAAGATCCCACCGCGTGCCGAAATCCGCAACACGCTGTCGAACCGTTTTTCGGTCATCGAGGTCGAGGGCCTCGACCGGCCGGGACTGCTGTCGGAGATCACCGGAACGCTTTCCGACCTGTCGCTCGACATCGCATCGGCCCACATCACCACCTTCGGCGAAAAGGTCATCGACACTTTCTATGTCACCGATCTCACTGGCCAGAAGATAGATAGCCCGGCCCGCATCGCCACCATCCGCAATCGGCTGATGGCAACGCTCGAAGGCATCGTGCCCGAACGCGGCGGCAAGCCCAGGGCGGCGGCCGAGTGACAACGACCATCACTTTGTCCCAATTGCGCAGGCAGTTCCCAAAAGCATGAGCCTCGTCAAGAAATTCGCAACGGTCGCTTCCGGCACGCTGATGAGCCGCGCGCTCGGTTTCGGCCGCGAGATGCTGATGGCTGCTGCACTCGGTACCGGACCGGTTGCCGATGCCTTCAACGCCGCTTTCCAGTTTCCCAACACCTTTCGCCGGCTGTTTGCCGAGGGGGCCTTCAACGCCGCCTTCGTGCCGCTGTTCGCCAAGGAGATCGAGACCCACGGTACCGAAGGCGCCAAGCGCTTTTCCGAGGAAGTGTTCGGCGTGCTGTTCACGGCGCTGCTGGCGCTGACGATCATCATGGAACTGTCGATGCCGCTGATCGTGCGCTATCTGGTGGCGCCGGGTTTTGCCGGCACGCCGGGGAAGTTCGACACCACGGTGACGCTGGCGACGATCATGTTTCCCTATCTGATCTGCATGTCGCTGGGCGCGATGATGGCGGGCATGCTGAATTCGCTGCGCCGCTATTTCGCCGCCGCGGTGGCACCGGTGTTCCTCAACATCATCCTGATCGGCGTGCTCGCCTATGCCTGGTACAAGGGCTCGGATGCCCTGACAGTCGGCTACGGGCTGTCCTGGGGCGTGCTTGCCGCCGGACTGGTGCAGTTGGCGATCGTCTGGGTGGCGGTGCGCCATGCCGGCATCTCGATCGGCTTTCGCCGTCCCAAAATGACGCCCGCGGTCAAGCGGCTGCTGATCCTGGCGCTGCCGGCGGCCATCACCGGCGGCATCACCCAGATCAACCAACTGATCGGTACGGCGATCGCCTCGGCGCAGAACAGCGCGGTGTCCTCGCTCGCCTACGCCGACCGCATCTACCAGTTGCCGCTCGGCGTGGTCGGCGTTGCGGTGGCGATCGTGCTGTTGCCCGAACTGTCGCGGGCGCTGAAGTCGGGCAATCTGATCGAGGCGGCCAATCTGCAGAACCGCTCGGTCGAGTTCACGCTGTTCCTGACCTTGCCGGCAGCCGCGGCACTCTGGGTGATGTCGGAACCGATCGTGCGGCTGGTCTATGAGCGCGGCGCGTTCGCCGCCAACGGATCGACGCCGACGGTGGCGGCGATCCTGGCCATCTTCGGCCTCGGCCTGCCGGCCTTCGTGCTGATCAAGGCGTTCACCCCAGGCTATTTCGCCCGTGAGGATACGCGCACGCCGATGATCTTTGCCGCCATCTCGGTGGCGGTGAACGTCACCACGGCGCTGACGCTGTTTCCACGGATGGGGGCGCCCGGCATTGCGGTGGCCTCGGCCGTCGCCGGCTGGGTCAACGCGGTGATGCTGCTCGGCGTCTTGATCCGGCGCGGCCATTGGGGCCGCGACGTACCGCTGATGAAGCGCATCCCACGTCTGGTGCTGTCCGCCGTGGTGATGGGCGCTGCGCTCTATTTTGCCGAACACTGGTTCGCCATCAGGCTTGGGCCGGGCTCGCCGCTGGTGGTGAAGGCGGCGACGCTGCTGTCGCTGGTTGCCGGTGGGGCGCTGCTTTATTTCATCACCGCGTTTGCCACCGGCGGCGCCGATTTCGGGATGATCCGGCGCAATGTCGGACGGAAAGGATCGCCGCCGACTAGGGAACAGTCTCCAGATCCGTGAGCCGGAATTTATTGCAATGTCCCACCCCTCATTGCGACGATAGCGGCTGCTTCGACAAACATTAGTCTTCTCCAGACAATTCGTCGTAGACGGAGGGTGGCAAGGTGTTGCGCGCCCGCCCCCTCAGTTCAATTCCGAGTTCGGCCCGAAGCCGTGCCGCGGTCTCCAGCGGCGTCTCGCGGCTGCGCCTGCGCTGCAGTGCCTCTTGCATACCGACCACGCCGGCGGGGCGCTTCTGACCTTCAGATCCGGTGGGCATTCAAGGCGTCTCCTCCAAGGTCGCTATGTAATGCACCCGGCTGCCGCTCGCGTACATGATGAAGTGCTTGTTGCCAAAGCGGTCGTTTTTGACAGTGAGCGACGTAGTGAACCGCGGAGCGTTTCGTGGCAATGGGGTCGTGGCGACGGGTGGCAGATGGCTCGCGGCTAGCCGCGATAGAAGCACGACTAATTGCCCTTCGGCCAGCGACTTCTCTGGGATGGAATCCTCCCATTGATCGGGCGCCCCGTGGCGTACAATCTTCCAAACTCGCGCCAAGTCTCCGGCCCCTGCTTTCCGCGAAGCATATAGGTGCTTTCGCATATTTCAAATTTCAAACCGAGACACTCCCGGTTTCTTGTCCCTGTTCCTTATAGTCTGCTCCAAGGCCCAATGGCCTCTTGATCCTCTCACCGCTCTCGTCCATAAGCGCGCCGTCGCAAGACTTTCGCCGCGCGCGGTTTCCAGCCGCGTGATTGGCTCCGAAAAGTCTGCAACTTTTCGGAATCACGCTTATACGGCCCTCCACAAGCCATGAGGACAATCATGACCGCCTTCAAGCCACTCGTCTTTTCCGGTGTCCAGCCGACCGGCAATCTGCACCTCGGCAACTATCTCGGCGCCATCAAGAAATTCGTCGCCCTGCAGGACACCTCCGATTGCATCTATTGCGTCGTCGACCTGCATTCGCTGACAGCTCAACTCGTTCATGAAGACCTAGCCGACCAGACGCGGTCGATCACCGCTGCGTTCCTGGCCTCGGGCATCGACCCGAAGAAGCACATCGTCTTCAATCAGTCGCGGGTCATGCAGCATGCGGAGCTCGCCTGGATCTTCAATTGCGTGGCGCGCATCGGCTGGATGAACCGCATGACGCAGTTCAAGGACAAGGCCGGCAAGGACCGCGAGAACGCGTCGCTCGGCCTGCTAGCCTATCCTTCGCTGATGGCTGCCGACATCCTGCTCTACCGTGCCACCCACGTGCCGGTGGGCGAGGACCAAAAGCAGCATCTGGAACTCACACGCGACATCGCGCAGAAATTCAACAACGACTTCTCCGACCGCATCGCGGCCCTTGGCATCGGCGTCGAGATGCAGGTCGGCGAAGAGACCGTGAACGGCTATTTCCCGCTGACCGAGCCGGTCATCGGTGGGCCGGCGGCGCGCATCATGTCGCTGCGCGACGGCTCCAAGAAAATGTCCAAATCGGACCCGTCGGATTTGTCGCGCATCAACCTGACCGACGATGCCGATGACATCTCGAAGAAGATCCGCAAGGCCAAAACCGACCCGGAAGCGTTGCCGAGCGAGCTGGACGGCCTGGCCGGCCGGCCCGAGGCGGAGAACCTGGTCGGCATCTATGCGGGTCTCGCCGAGATGTCGAAGGCGGATGTACTCAAGGAATTCGCCGGCCAGCAGTTTTCCGTGTTCAAGCCGGCCTTGGCCGATCTTGCAGTGGAAAAACTGGCGCCGATCGCCAGCGAGATGCGCCGCATTTCGGATGACCGCGCCTATGTCGACGCGGTGCTCAAGGATGGCGGCGAGCGCGCCGGCGTGCTGGCCGAAGCGACGATGAAGACGGTGCGCGACATTATCGGCCTGCTGCAGGGCTGATCGCGACATCGGGTGCACTGGCACAAGGCCGGCGGCTTGCCGCCGGTCCCCCGCAGTGGCAGATTGCGGCCGCACGACACCGAGTAGATAGACATGGTCTCCAAACGCCTCAGCCGCGAAGCCGGCCATCGCAGGAAATTCCTGACGATCATCGACGACACGCCGGAATGCGAGCGCGCCGTCGCCTATGCCTCGAAACGGGCGCAGAGCACCAGCGGCACGCTGGTGCTGCTCTATGTCATCGTGCCGGACGATTTCCAGCATTGGCTGGGTGTCGAGAAGATCATGCGCGAGGAAGCCAACGCCACGGCGCGCGCCGCACTCGACAGCTATGCCAACAAGGTGCGCCAGAAGCTCGGCATCGAGCCCGAGATGGTGGTGCGCGAAGGCAAGCCGACGGAAGAGATCCACAAATTGATCGAGGAAGACCAGGACATCGCCATCCTGGTGCTGGCCGCCGGTGCGGGCAAGGAAGGCCCGGGGCCGCTGGTCGGCGCCGTGGCCGGCAAGGGTGCCGCCTTCCCGATCCCGGTGACTGTCGTGCCGCAGAACCTGTCGGACGAGGAAATAGACAGCCTGGCCTGAGATTTTGCTCTTCAGGTGATGCCGCTCCGATTTTGGGCGCGAAAAAACATTCCGCCAGCCAGCCGTTCCGGCGATGCGTTTCGCTTGAATGTCCATCCAATTGAGCCTATTTAGAATTGTTCCAAACTAGATGCCCAAACGGGCACGGAGACGGCCATGTTCATCCAGACCGAATCGACGCCAAACCCGGCGACGCTGAAATTCCTGCCCGGCAAGGAAGTGCTTCTGGAAGGCACCGCCGATTTCCGCGATGCCGACAGCGCCGCCGTCGCCTCGCCGCTGGCCGGCCGGCTGTTCGAAATTCCTGGCGTCACCGGCGTTTTCTTCGGCTATGACTTCATCACCGTGACCAAGGATGGCCCCGACTGGCAGCATCTGAAGCCGGCGATCCTCGGCGCCATCATGGAGCATTTCATGTCCGGCGCGCCTGTCATGGCCAAGGCTGGCCCGGCCGCAGAGACCAGCCAGACCGGTGAGTTCTACGACAAGGCCGACGAGGAGCTGGTCATCACCATCAAGGAACTGCTCGATACACGGGTGCGCCCGGCGGTCGCCCAGGATGGCGGCGACATCACCTTCCGCGGCTTCGAGAACGGCACGGTGTTCCTGCACATGAAGGGCGCCTGCGCCGGCTGCCCGTCCTCGACGGCGACGCTGAAGCACGGCATCCAGAACCTTCTGCGCCATTTCGTGCCGGAAGTGCAGCAGGTCGAGCAGGTCTCGTAGAGACCTCCTTCTCGACGCATTAGAGGCAAACAACAAAAAACCGGGCCGAATTGCCCGGTTTTCTGCTTGGGACGTCCGTTGTTGCCTAGACGGTCCGCGTACGAAATCTAGAGAACGATGACCTTGGCGCCGACCGAGGCGCGGTCATAGAGGTCGATAATGTCCTGATTCATCAGGCGGATGCAGCCAGACGACATAGCCTTGCCGATCGAATTCCACTCCGGGCTGCCATGCAGGCGATAGCCTGAATCACCGCCCTTGTTGAACAGGTACATGGCGCGCGCGCCGAGCGGGTTCTTCAGGCCCGGCTCCATGCCGCCGGCAAACTTTTCCAATTCCGGCTGGCGCTGGATCATCTGCCTCGGCGGCGTCCAGGTCGGCCATTCGCGCTTGAGCGCAATGTGGGCGGTGCCATGCCACTCGAAGCCCTCGCGGCCGACGCCGATGCCGTAGCGAATGGCCCTGCCGTCGCCCTCGATGAAGTAGAGGAACTTGTTCTGCGTATCGACGATGATCGTGCCCGGCTTTTCCGGGCTGTCGTAGTTCACTTCCTGCCGATGGTACTTCATCGGCACTTTCTCGATCGGGATGCGCGGCAGCTGATAACCGGCGTCGGTGACCGCGCCGTAGTCGTTGGAGAAGATCTGCGAGCCGATGGTGCTGCAACCGGCGATAGCAGTGGAGAGCGCCAGTGCGGCGATGATTGCAAACGACTTCATGCGCATCAGGTGATCCGGTGCCCCGCCCAACTTCGGCGGCACGAGTCGGCCGCTCTCTCATCATCATTCATGCTGGCATTTGCTTTGCTTGCCAAGCGCGCGATGCCTATATGCCTGCCTTGACGTACCGGTAAGCGTATCACTATGGCATTTTGGCAACAGGACTCACAGGATTGTGAAGCAAATTCAAGGGGCCTGCTCCATGGGCTCCTGGAAATCGAGGAGAACCGTCATGAATGTCGGTGACGCCGCCCACCGCTCCGGCCTGCCGGCCAAGACTATCCGCTACTATGAAGAGATCGGCCTGATCGCCCCGGCGCGGGCCGCCAATGGCTACCGCGATTATTCCGGAGACGATATCCATCGGCTGGCCTTCCTGCGCCGCGCGCGCAATCTCGGCTTTTCCATCGACGATTGCCGCCAGTTGATGGTGCTTTACCAGGATCGCAGCCGCGCCAGCCACAACGTGCGCGAAATCGCCGCCGCCCATGTCACGGCGATCGAGGAGAAAGTGCGCGAGTTGCAGTCGATGCGCTCGACGCTGCAGAAACTGATCCATGTCTGCCACGGCGACGAAAGGCCGGATTGTCCGATCCTTGATGACATGGCGGGAGCGGCGTTGCTCAGCGACAGGGGCACCTCTGCGGCTGCATAATGACCCTACGTCGACGAGGCCCGACGCCTGGTCGACTCCTGCCGGGAGGACGTCCACAAATGGTCTCGATGAGCGTCGAACTGCGCAATATGGGGGGCACGCAGGCGGCCATGGGCTGGGCCGGCGGCCACACGATCATCGTCGACCGGCCCGAAGGCAAGGCCGGCGGCATGGGCCTGGGCTTCAATGGCGGCCAGCTGCTCGCCCTGGCGATCGGCGGCTGCTTCTGCAACGACCTTCGCTACGTTGCCGAGGAAATTGGCATAACGCTCAACAAGATCGCCGTGACCGTGACGCTGAACCTCGAAGGCAAGCCTTTGCTCGCGACTTCGTCAACCATGACGGTTTCCTGCACGACGCTGGACGGCTCCGACCCGGCGGAGATCATCACAAGGGCCGCGGCGATTTCCACGTCAGCAACTCCCTGCGCCAGGGCGTGCCGGTGAGCATCGAAACGGACGCAACGGCGACCGGCTTGTCGGAGGAATGATCCCCGGGAACAGGCGCATTTGGCCGCGTGGATTGTCAGAGATCGCTAAATAGGCCCACCGCCGGCACAGCAGAGCGATTGATCCAATTTTCTTCGGCATCTGGGCGCGTCAATCTGACGCGCTATGTCTTCCCTTGTTGCAATGATCAACGATGGAGATTGGCATGGATCGGCGATTGTTTCTGACTAGAATGCTTGGGCTGGCAGGGGCTGCGACCGTCGTCGCAATCGCGCGTCCTGCCACCGCCTTGGCCGGCATCCCCAATACGGGGCCGGGCATTCTCGATGAGCTCGACAAACCGTCCGACGACATTCTCGACCCGGATGGTCCCGATGTCCAGGACGGCGTCGAGTTCGTGCGGCACCGCAGGTGGCACCGCCGCCGTCGTCGACGCGGGTGGAGGCGGGTTTGCCGTCGCTATTGGCGCCACGGTTCCTGGCGCCGCAGGTGTTTCCGCAGATCCTTCTGGATCCACTTCTGACGAGACCTGCAACGCGAAGGTCCCGGAGTCCGCCGGCGCCTTCGCTATCGCTGCAGGCTTGAACCCAATCGGTAAAAAGGCCCGCCGCCCCTCGGCAGCGGGCAGGTCCTGGAGTGCCGGGGGATCAACCCGGCATGGGTCAACGAGCGGGTCACCGGTTGGTTGCAGGGATCGGCCCAGTAGCCTTCCTTTGGGTGGACCGCCACCGGGCCTGACCGGAGCGGGGTGTATTGGGGGAGCCCCGGCTGCTTCGAAAATATCACCTTTCATTTATATTCGCTCTAGCTAATTAACAGGAGCGACGCAGCCCGGAGTGTAGCTGGGTGGGCCTCATCGGACAGGCGCGCGCCCTTGCAATCGACGAGACCCTGCGCCGCTCGCGGCGAGGCACGATCACGGGAAAGTGAACGTGACGCCATCGTAGCGTTCTGATCATTAGATGCCTCCCGCCACTGGAGGTTCATCGAATGCCAGCTTATGCCATTCTTGCCCTGGCTATTGTCGGTGAGGTCATCGCGACCAGCGCGATGAAGGCCTCGGAAGGCTTCACCAGGCTTGGCCCGTCGATGTTGGTGCTGCTCGGTTACGCTACGGCGTTTTTCTTTCTGTCCCAGGTGCTGGACCGCATACCGGTCGGCGTTGCCTACGCAGTATGGGCGGGCGGCGGCATTGTTCTGGTCGCGCTGGTCGCTTGGATTGTCTACGGGCAACGGCCCGACGTGGCAGGTTTTGTCGGCATGGCCTGATCTTGGCTGGAGTGCTGGTTTTAAACCTGCTGTCCAAACGGGCGTTCATTGAGGTCCGACAACTACACGATCGCCTACATAAAGGCGGTTATGTATTTGACAGGCCCAACGCCAAAATGGCCGGCGCAGGTTGCCGGATGAATGATGATCCGCGCCGGCCACTGCGGCTTCTTTGAGGGGTTGCCGCCTGCCGGGAGCTAGAGCGCGCGAATTGGCCGGCAATTGAGGCCCAGCCGCTTGGTTAAAAATGTACAGTGAATCCTTATTGAAGCCACCTCACAGCGTATTAAAATCCCAAGGTCACCGGCTACGGGTTAACGGCGCACCGGTGATTGAGAGTAACGCTAAGCTCCCGCCCTTATGGATGGGAGGTTGGCCATGTCTCAGTTCGATAGCTCGGTATCGGCTTTTGACTGCGATATTTTGCGCAGCGCGTTCATAAAAATCGTCATCCAGAAGAACATTCCAGAGGACAAATGGCGGGCCGAGGCCGAGCTTTTGATCCGGGAGTATACGGATAGCGACGACATTGAGCCCGGTTTAGCGGAATGGATCGCGCGGAAGTAGCCCGCGATGAAAGAGTGGAAGCCCGACGATTACCTGAAAGCGCCCACATAAAACAGGTTCAAACCGTGAACAGAATCTGGCATGGTGCCTGGCATGCCGATCATCTCCCCCATCCCCATCAATCCTCTCATCGACGGCCGCCAGTCCGAACGCGCCATGCTGGTGCGGCGCGGCGTACAGCGGCTGCTCATGGATATGGGCGCACATGTGTTGCCCGAGCTGTCGCTGGCCACGGGCCGCCGCGCCGACCTCGTCGCGCTGACCCGGCAGGGCGATATCTGGATAATCGAGATCAAATCCTCGATCGAGGATTTCAGGGTCGACCGCAAATGGCCCGACTACCGGCTGCATTCCGACCGCTTCTTCTTCGCCACCCATCCCGGCGTGCCCTCGGAAATCTTTCCGCAGGAATGCGGCTTCATCCTTTCCGACGGCTATGGCGCCGAGATCCTGCGCGATGCGCCCGAGCACCGCATGGCAGCGGCAACGCGCAAGGCGCTGATGCTGCGGGTCGCGCGGGCCGGCGCTTCGCGGCTGCTGGCGGCAGAGCTTGCCGGCGTGTCGGTGCCGGCGCTGGAGGGTGAGAGCGAGTAACGGCCCGTCCTTCAGTCTATGGACCGGCTCTGCTCTTCATCGTCCTCCACGCCACCCTTGGCGGTCGCCATGAGCAGCACGGCAGCACCCAGAATGGCGGCGATGAAGGAGCCGGCGAGGATGCCGACCTTGACCGCGTCCTGCAGCGCCACGTCGCCGGCGAAGGCGAGCAGGCCGATGAACAGGCTCATGGTGAAGCCGATGCCGCACAGCAGCGATATGCCGATCATGTGCGTCCAGCCGGCATTGGCGGGCAGGTCGGCAAGACCGAGCCGGATCGCAAGTGCCGAGGAGCCGAACACGCCGACCAGCTTGCCAACCACCAGGCCGGCGGCGACACCCAGCGTCAACGGCTCGATCAGCGCACTGACGCTGAGGCCGGCCAGCGAAACGCCGGCATTGGCAAAGCCGAAGATCGGGATGACGACGAAGGCCACAATCTTGTGCAGGCCGTGCTCGAGCCGGTGCAGCGGCGAATGGTCGAGATCGTGGCCGATGCCGGCGGAGCGCTCAAGCGGGATGGTCAGCGCCAGCGCCACGCCGGCGAGCGTGGCATGGACGCCGGATTTCAGCACCAGCATCCACAAGATGACGCCGAGCACGAGATAGGGAACCAGCGTCATCACCCGCATGCGGTTGAGCACGACAAGCGCGGCAATGACGGCGAAGGCAGCACCCAGATAAGCCAGCGACAGGCCGCTGGTGTAGAAGATGGCGATGATGATGACGGCACCGAGGTCGTCGATGATCGCCAGTGCTGTGAGGAACACCTTCAGCGAAGCCGGCACGCGGCTGCCGAGCAGCGACAGCACGCCGAGCGCGAAAGCGATGTCGGTGGCGGTCGGGATCGCCCAGCCGGACAGGGCGGCCGCATTGTCGCGGTTGACGGCCACATAGACGAGTGCGGGAACCACCATGCCGCCGGCGGCTGCAATGCCGGGCAGCACGCGCCGGGGCCAGGTGGAGAGCTGGCCGTCCAGCATCTCGCGCTTGATCTCCAGTCCGACGAGCAGGAAGAACACCGCCATCAGCCCGTCATTGACCCAATGCGAGACGCTGAGCGGGCCGAGATAGGCGTGGAGCGCGGAGAAATAGGTTTCGGCGAGCGGCGAATTGGCGACGATCAGGGCCAGTGCCGCCGCCACCATCAGGATGATGCCGCCAGCCGCTTCACTATCGAGGAATTCGCGGAAGACGGAAACCGGCCGATGCTTCAAGTCCTGCATGTCGCCTCCGTCATGCCGTCTGTTTTGGCGGGCTTCGATCCCGCAAGATGGCAAACGGCGGCCTTAACGCGGCGCCCGCTTGGCCAGTATGCGCTGCAAGGTGCGTCGGTGCATGTTGAGCCGGCGCGCTGTCTCGGAGACGTTGCGCTCGCACATCTCATAGACGCGCTGGATATGCTCCCATCGAACGCGGTCGGCTGACATCGGGTTTTCCGGCGGCGTCGCGCGCTCGCCGGCGGTGCGGGTGAGTGCCGCGAAGATATCATCGGCGTCGGCGGGCTTGGAGAGATAATCGACCGCACCGAGCTTCACCGCGGTCACCGCGGTGGCGATGTTGCCGTAGCCGGTCAGGATGATGGTGCGGGAATCCTCGCGCTTTTCGCGGATGGCCGCGACCACGTCGAGGCCGTTGCCGTCGCCGAGCCGCATGTCGACCACGGCGTAGGCGGGTGGATTGGCGCGCGCCTTGGCAACCGCCTCCTCGACGCTCTCGGCCGTCTCGACCACGAAGCCCCTGGCTTCCATGGCGCGGGCCAGACGCGTGAGGAACGGCTTGTCGTCATCGACGACAAGCAGCGAGGTGTCCTCGCCTTCAACCATTGCGCCAATATTCTCGTCGCCTGTCATAGTCTCAAAATTCCTGCTGCCTTAATTTTACGCAAATATAGTTCCTGAGCCTCCTTGTCCAATTTTTAGAGGTCCTTCAAGGCTCTCAGGCGGTGTCGAACATGCTGGCCGAAGTGATTTCCGGATTGAGGAACACACCACGCGGCCACGATATCTGGACCATGGCGCCCTCGCCCAGGCCGCTCGAATTGCGGAAATCGAGCACGGCACCAGAGCGTTCGAGCAGGGTCTTGGCGATGAACAGGCCGAGGCCCAGACCGCCGCCGGTTTCATTGCCCTGGCGCGTCGACATATAGGGCTCGCCGATGCGGTCGATGATCTCGGCCGGAAAGCCGGGGCCGTCATCGATGATCGAGAAGGTGACGGTGGCCTCGTCCCAGCTCCAGCGCACGGTGACGCTTTTGCGGGCAAAATCGACGGCGTTCTCGACCAAGTTGCCGAGGCCGTAGATGACGCCCGGATTGCGTCGCCCGACCGGCTCGGGGCCGATGCGTTCGCCGGGCCGAAGCTTGATCGAGATGCCGAAGTCCCGGTGCGGCGCGGTGACCTCCTCGACCAGCGAAGTCAATGGCAACCGCGAAAGATGCGCCTCGCCCTCGGAGGACAGGCTGGTCAGCCGCTTGAGAATCTCGCGGCAACGCTCGCTCTGCGAACGCAACAGCGTCACGTCTTCCCCGTATTTCGGATCCTTGCCGAGCGCCTTTTCCATCTCCTTGGCGACAAGCGCGATGGTGGCGAGCGGCGTGCCGAGCTCGTGCGCGGCCGCGGCGGCCAGCCCGTCGAGTGCCGAAAGGTGCTGCTCGCGCTGCAGCACGAGCTCGGTTGCGGCGAGCGCATTGGCAAGAAGCCGGGCTTCGGCGGCCACCCGGAAGGCGTATATGGCGGTGAAGGCGATCGAGGACAGCACCGCCATCCACATGCCGGCGACATAGAGAAAAGGCATCGCCAGCGGCGCGTCCTCATGCCAGGGCAGCGGCAGATGGACAAAGACCAGAAAGGTCGCCGCCGACATGACCAGCCCACCGAGGATGGCGGTCAGGCGCAGGGGCAGCGATGTCGCCGAAATGACGACAGGCACGGTCATCAGCAGCGAGAACGGGTTGGTGAGGCCGCCGGTCATGTAGAGCAGGCCGGCAAGCTGCAGGCTGTCGAAGATGAGGATGCCGAAGGCCGCAAGCGGCGTGAGCCGGTGCGCCGCCGGAAAGCGAAAGGCGAGAAACAGGTTCATCCAGGCCGAACAGGCGATTAGGGCAAAGCAGAGGCTGACCGGCAGTGGAAACTTCAGCCCATAGGCGACGACGAGCACCGTCAGGCTCTGACCGACAATGGCAAGCCAGCGCAACCGGATCAGCGTGTTGAGGCGCAGTCTCTGGCTCTGCTGGAAATCGGGCGAACGCAAAACGTTGATCATGGCCATGAATTACAGCCGTAGGACCAGGAACGCTAGGTCCCGCGCGGTTTGGCGCGGGCGGTGGCGGCGGCGAGCAGCGGGTTTTCCGGCCAGACATGCTTGGGATAGCGGCCGCGCATGTCGGCGCGCACATCGGCCCAGGAGCCGCGCCAGAAGCCGGGCAGGTCGCGCGTCGTCTGGATTGGCCGGTGCGCCGGCGACAGGAGTTCGAGCGTCAGCGGCACGGCGCCATTGGCGATCGAAGGATGGCGGTCGAGGCCGAACAGCTCCTGCACGCGAACCGCCAGCACCGGCCATTCGCCGTCATAGCGGATCGGCACATGGCTGCCCGACGGGGCATCGAAATGGGTCGGCGCCAGCGTATCGATCCTGCGCTGCAGATCATGCGGCACGAGGCTGGTCAGTCCGGCCGAGACAACGCCCGCATCGATGGCGGCAAACGATGCCGCGCCGGCGAGGTAAGGCAGCAGCCAGTCGTCGAGGCGCTCGATGAGGGCGGCATCCGCCATGTCGGGCCAGGGCGCGCCAAGGCCGCGATGCAGCCAGCCAAGCCGCTGGCGCAGCGTTTGCGCCTCCTTGCTCCAATTCAGCAGCGACAGCCCGTGCTGGCGCACCGCATCGAGGACGGCGCGATCAGCGTCAGCACCGATTGGCGGCGGCAGCATGCGCTCGGCAAGCGTGATGGCGCCAAGGCGCACTGTTTCGCGGACGCGCACGGCGCGCTTGTCGCGGTCGAAGCTCGTTTCACGGCGGACCTCGAACCTGTCCGCCAGCGCAGCGCGGACATCGTCCTCGCCGATCGCCGCCGCCGCCGTGATGCGCGCATTCTGTGCCTTGCCCTGCAGGTCGGCGACGACCAGAAACGGCTCGCCCGCCAGCGGATCGCCGGCGTCGAGCATGGCGCCGGAGCCGTTGGCCAGCACGAAACGGCCACGCTCGCCACGCGCCTTCGCCACCCGATCCGGCCAGGCGTGGACGAGCAGGGGACCGGCTGACTTACCCTCCCCCTTGTGGGGAGGGTCGGCGAGCGCGCCTTGCGCAGCAAGGCGAGGGAGACGGGGTGGGAGTGCAGCGCTCGGCCTACCCCCACCCCGCTCCGCTTCGCGGATCGACCCTCCCCACAAGGGGGAGGGTGAAGAGGTGCCGGCCTGCCGCGCCAGCCGTTCGGCGAGCTGCTTGGCGGCGGTAGCGCGCGGAGATCTTTCCCCACGAAAGCGCATCAGCCGTCGCTCCAGATCGGCGCCGTCGCCACCAAGACCGCGTTCGGTGAGCAGCACCGCAAGCATCGCCGCCTCGAAGGCATGGCCGCTGCCGGCTGCCTCGGCAACCATGTGCGCCAACCGCACCGGCAGAGCGAGCTTGCGCATCGCTGCACCCGCCTCCGTCAGGCGGCCCGTCTCGTCGATGGCATCCAGCGCGCGCAGCAGTGCCCTTGCCTCACTAAGGGCCGGAACAGGCGGCGGATCGAGAAAGGCGAGCCCTGCCGGATCGGCAACGCCAAAGGCAGCGCAATCGAGCAGCAGTCCGGACAGATCGGCCTCGAGGATTTCCGGCGGCGTGAAAGCGGGAAGTGCAGCCGTCTGCTCGGCCCGCCACAGCCGGATGGCGACGCCTGGCTGCGTGCGTCCGGCACGGCCGGCGCGCTGGTCGGCGGAAGCCTTGCTGACGCGCACGGTTTCGAGCCGGGTGAGGCCGCTGGCCGGTTCGTAGCGCGGCAGGCGCGACAGGCCCGAATCGATGACGACGCGCACGCCGTCGATGGTGATCGAGGTCTCGGCGATCGAGGTGGCCAGCACCACCTTGCGGCGGCCTGCCGGCGGCGGCTTGATCGCGGCGTCCTGCGCCTTGCCGTCGAGCATGCCGTAGAGCGGCACGATGTCGGTATCGGTGCCGACCTTGCCGGCCAGCCGTTCGGCGGTGCGCTCGATCTCGCGCTGGCCGGGCAGGAAGGCAAGCACGCTGCCGCTTTCGTCGGCAAGGGCGGCGCGGATCGCCTTGGCCATCGCATCCTCGATGGCGATGCCGGCGGGACGCTCGTCATAGCGGATGTCGACGGGGAAGGCGCGACCCTCGCTCTCGATCACCGGCGCGCCCGACATGAGTTTGGCGACACGTGCGCCGTCGAGCGTCGCCGACATCACAGCCAAGCGCAGATCCGGCCTGAGCGCCCCTTGCACGTCGAGGGCCAGAGCGAGACCGAAATCGCCGTCGAGCGAGCGCTCGTGGAATTCGTCGAAGATCACAGCCGAAACGCCGGGCAATTCGGGATCGTCGAGGATCATCCGCGCCAGCACGCCTTCGGTGACGACCACGATCCTGGTCTTTGCCGAAATGCGGTTTTCCATGCGCATGGCATAGCCGACGGTGGCGCCGGGCTCCTCACCAAGCAATTCAGCCATGCGGCGAGCGGCGGCGCGGGCGGCGAGGCGGCGCGGTTCAAGCAGGATGATCTTGCCGGCGCCGAGCCAAGGCGCGTCGAGCAGCGCCAGCGGCACCAGCGTCGTCTTGCCGGCGCCCGGCGGCGCCACCAGCACGGCGCTGTTGCCATCGCCAAGCGCTTCCCTCAGCGCCGGCAGCACGGCGGATACAGGAAGCTCCGGCAGGGGTTTTGTGGTCATGGCGCCCGCATATCAGCGGTTACGGCCACGGCGCAACCAGAGTCGGTTCAAAGCCGGGTGCGCGAAAAGGGGTTCCAGCGCACGGTGCCCAGCCGCGCCTCCTCCCGCACCATGGTCAACAGGCCGGCGCCGCCAACGACCGCCAGGCCGACCAGCGACAGTCCGTCCGGATATTCCTGGAAAAACAACGCGCCGAGGATCACCGCCCAGGCGATCTGCGAATAATGCGTCGGCGCGACGCGGTTGGCGGGCGCGTATTTCATGGCCAGCAGTTGAAGGAATTGTCCACCTGCGGTGAAGGCACCGGCCATCACCAGCCACAGCAACTGCTTTCCGCTGGGAACAGTGAAGGCGGTGGCGGCGGCACCGATGCCGTTGAACAGCAGGCCGCAACCGACCAGCACGCCGAGCATGGTGGTGCGCTTTTCCTGCTGCGCCAGCGAGCGCATCAGGATGACGCTGATGGCGGCGAGGAAGGCAACGCCGAAGGCGGCAAGATGGCCGAGATTGAGCTCGCGAAAGCCAGGCCGCACCACCAGCATGACACCGGCAAAACCGGCGACCACCGCCAGCCAGCGCCAGGGGCCGACCTTCTCCTTGAGGATCACCGTGGAGAGGATGGTGACGCAGAGCGGCGCCAGGAAGATCAGCGCATAGGACTCGGCCAGCGGAATGGTGGTGAAGGCGTAGACGCTGAGCACGCCGGAAGCGATACCCGCCCAGGCGCGCGCCTGCACCGCCCATGGCCTTTTGGTGCGCCAGAAATCGCGCCAGCGTTCGCCCGCAGGTCGCGTGAAGAATAGGAAGAAGCCCGCGAACAAGGTTATGAAAAAGCCGATCTCGAAGATCGTGAGCTGACCGCCCAGGCTTTTGACAACGGCATCGCTGCCCGAATAGCTTGCGCGATCAGGGCGAGCAGGATTCCGTTCGTCACGTTGTTCCAGTTCCGGGGAGAGAGTGATTTGAAAATCCTAGCGCTCGGTGCGCATCCGGACGACATCGAGATCTTCATGTTCGGTACGATGGCCGCCTATGCCGCGCAAGGCGCAGAGCTCACTTTTGCCATGGCCACGGATGGTGCCAGGGGCGGCACGAGTGATCCCGCTGTTCTCGCTCGTGTCCGTCGCGATGAAGCAACGGCCGCGGCTGCGCTGGTAGGCGCAATGCCACGCTTCCTCGACTTCCCGGACGGCGAGTTGGTGGCCGATGCAGCGCTGATCGGAGCTCTGAAAGCACTGATTGGTCAAACCGGCCCGGATCTGGTGATCACGCATGCGCCCAACGACTATCACGCCGACCATCGCGCGCTGTCGGACGGCGTGCGCATCGCGGCGTCTTTCGCCGTCCCGGTGCTGCATGCCGACACGATGGGCGGCACCGGTTTTTCGCCGACGCACTACGTCGACATTTCCGGGTATGCCGACGTCAAAGCTGAGGCGATCCGAATGCATCAGTCGCAGGATCCCGACCGCTTCGTCGACATCGCGCGGACACAGAACGCCTTTCGCGCCGGCCAGTGCAACAGCGCGCAAGGCTCATCGGCCGAAGCGTTCCGTTTCGAACCGTCGTTCCCGTTCGCCGATATCCGCGCGCTGCTGCCGCCGGCGCCGCCAATCCGCAAGGTGATGGTGAGCACCAGAAGGGTGGATTGAAAACCGAGGCTGCCCCACGTCCTGGTCAGAATCGGCCTGAAGAGCTTCGGTAGGCCGACCAGCGACCCGCGCTTTTCCCAAGGTTTTCAGACATCGCCATAAGCATGCTGCGGCGCAGCAACGAATTCGCTTGCCTTGTTTAGTAAAAATTGCATCACTAAACAAATTACTAAACATCCGCAGCGTGACCGCGCCGCCATGTTTGGGCCCCTGAGGAGAGGGGTTGAGGGCTTTTTGAAACCGTCATCCGGGCGCGTTTCGCAAATGGGAGGAAGTCATGAAATCGAGCTTGAAACTGGCGTTGGGACTGACCTCGGCGATCACAGCGTCGACAGCCGTCTCGAATGTCGCGCACGCTGAAGACCTGACGCTGTGCTGGGCCGCTTGGGACCCGGCCAACGCGCTTGTCGAACTGTCCAAGGATTTTACCAAGGAAACCGGCATCGGCATGAAATTCGAGTTCGTGCCGTGGACCAATTATGCAGACCGTTTCCTCAACGAGCTGAATTCGCACGGCAAATTGTGCGACCTGATCATCGGCGACAGCCAGTGGATCGGCGGTTCGGCCGAGAACGGCCACTATGTCAAGCTGAACGACTTCTTCGACAAGGAGAAGATCAGCATGGACGACTTCGTGCCGGCAACCGTCGTCGGCTATTCGGAATGGCCGAAGAACACGCCGAACTACTGGGCGCTGCCAGCCATGGGCGACGTCGTCGGCTGGACCTATCGCAAGGACTGGTTCTCCAAGCCGGAGCTGCAGAAGGAATTCAAGGAGAAGTACGGCTGGGATCTCGGTCCGCCGACCACCTTCGACCAGTTGAAGCAGGTCGCCGAGTTCTTCCAGAAGCGCGAGATTGACGGCAAGACCGTCTACGGCGCCTCGATCTATACCGAGCGCGGCTCGGAAGGCATCACCATGGGCGCCATGGACGTGCTCTACAGCTACGGCTTCCAGTACGAAAACCCGAAGAAGCCCTACGAGATGGAAGGCTTCGTCAACTCCGACAAGTCGGTGAAGGGCCTGGAATTCTACAAGGCGCTTTATGATTGCTGTACCCCTCCGGGCGCGTCGAACAGCTACATGGGCGAAGGCGTCGATGCCTTCAAATCCGGCCAGGTGGCGATGCACATGAACTTCGCCTTCACATGGCCGGGCCTGCAGAAGGACGAGAATGTCGGCGGCGACAAGATCGGCTACTTCGTCAACCCGAAGGGTCCCGACGGTGAGCAGTTCGCCCAGCTCGGCGGCCAGGGCATCTCGGTAGTGTCCTATTCCGACAAGCAGGAGGCGGCGCTGAAATACATCAAGTGGTTCGCCAACAAGGACGTGCAGGCCAAATGGTGGTCCCTCGGCGGCTATTCCTGCCTCAACGCGGTGGTCAAGGATCCGAAGTTCCCGGCCAGCCAGCCCTACGCGCAGACCTTCCTCGACTCGATGGCCATCGTGAAGGACTTCTGGGCCGAGCCGAGCTACGCACCGCTGCTGCAGGCTTCGCAGAAACGCTTCCATGACTATGTCGTGGCCGGCCAGGGCTCGGCCAAGGATGCGCTCGACGGCCTGGTCAAGGACTGGACGCAGGTCTTCCAGGACGACGGCAAGATGTAACCCCGGCTCCTCCCGAGCTAGGGCCCTAGCGTCCCGTGCCGCCCTTGGCACGGGACGCAGTTCAGATAAATTCCATGACAGAGACGACCAAGTGACCGAAGCAGGACTCACCATGCTCAATCGGACCGCGGAGAACGTTGCTCGGGCGACCCCGGAGCCGTTGGCCCGCAAGGTCCGGGGCATCAGCGACAAGGGCCTCGCCTGGCTGTTCATCTCGCCGACGATCCTGTTGCTGCTGGCCATCAACATCTTTCCGCTGTTCTGGGCGATCTATCTGTCGTTCACCAACTACCGGGCCAACCGCCCGAACGAGGTGGTGAAGAACCTCGGCTTTGCGAACTACCAGCGCATCCTCGCCGACAAGGATATCTGGATCGCCATGCAGACGACGGCGCATTTCGTGTTCTGGACCATCCTGCTGCAGACGCTGATCGGCTTCACGCTGGCCTGGCTGATCGACCGGAAGTTCCGCGGCCATGCCTTCTGGACGACGCTGATCCTGGTGCCGATGATGCTGTCGCCGGCGGTGGTCGGTAATTTCTGGCGCTTCCTCTACGAGCCGCAGATCGGCCTGTTCGCCTACGCCATATCCTTCGTCACGCGGATCCCGCCAACCGATATCCAGATGCTCTCCAACGTCTCGCTGGCGCCCTGGTCGATCATCATCGTCGATACCTGGATGTGGACACCCTACGTGATGCTGATCTGCCTCGCGGGCCTACGCTCCATCCCCGAATACATCTACGAGGCGGCCGAGGTCGACCGCGCCTCCAACTGGCGGCAATTCTGGTCGATCACGCTGCCGATGGCGCTGCCCTTCATCATGCTGGCTGTGCTGTTTCGCGGCATCGAGAACTTCAAGATGTTCGACATGGTCAATCTGTTGACCGGCGGCGGGCCGGGCTCCACCACCGAGGTCGCCTCGATAACGCTGAAGCGGCAGGCCTTCGAGAGCTGGCGCACGGGCTATTCCTCTGCCTTCGCCATCATCCTGTTCGTCGCGGTGTTCGGCCTCGCCAACATCTACGTCAAAGCGCTCAACAAGGTGAAGCAGAGATGAGCCTGACCACAGCCCATTCGGTCGTCGCACCGAGCAGCAACTCGAAGCGCATCGCCGGCGCGATCATCATTGCCTATGCGCTGATCTCGATCGTGCCGCTGCTGTGGATCTTCGCCACCAGCTTCAAGACGCCGCCGGATTCGATCGCCTATCCGCCCAAGATCCTGTTCCAGCCCAGCCTCGAAGGCTACTGCAATTTGTTCACGACGCGGACCCGGCAGACGCCGGAATACATCAACTCGCTGGGCCCGGCGACGGGCTTCTGCGACGAGACCACGCGCAAGCGCAACATGGTGATCGCCGGTCCGTCCAACTTCCTGCCGCGCTTCGTCAATTCGCTGATCATCGCCTTCGGCTCGACCTTTTGCGCCGTGTTCCTCGGCACGCTGTCGGCCTACGGCTTCTCGCGCTTCAAGGTGCCGCTCGCCGACGACCTCCTGTTCTTCATCCTGTCGACGCGCTTCATGCCGCCGATCGCCGTCGCCATTCCGATCTATCTGATGTACCGCGAGCTTGGCTTGTCGGACACCGCGCTCGGCATGATCCTGCTCTACACAGCGGTCAACGTGTCGCTGGCCGTCTGGCTGCTGAAAGGCTTCATCGATGAGATCCCGCGCGAATATGAAGAAGCGGCGATGATCGACGGCTACACGCGGCTGCAGGCCTTCTGGCGCACGGTGCTGCCGCAAGCGACGACCGGCATTGCAGCGACCGCCATCTTCTGCCTGATCTTCGCCTGGAACGAGTATGCGTTCGCGGCACTCCTGACTTCCGGCACCGCGCAGACTGCGCCGCCCTTCATCCCAACCATCATCGGCGAAGGCGGCCAGGACTGGCCGGCGGTAGCGGCCGGCACGACGATCTTCCTGGTGCCGATCCTGGTTTTCACCATCCTGCTTCGCAAACAATTGCTGCGCGGCATCACCTTCGGCGCGGTGCGCAAATGAGCCTGACCAAGCCTGATAAACGCAAATCGCGCTGGCCGGTCTGGGCACGGCGCGGGCTGATGGAAAACATCGCGACGGCGCTGATCGCCATCGGCTTCCTGATGCTATTCCAGCCCTTCGTGCTGTCGCTCTACACCTACTCCTTCATCACCATGCTCGCCGGCACCGTGATGTTCATCATCGTCTCGAAATTCCCGGAATAATCATGGCCGAAATCCGCGTCCAGCACCTGAGAAAGGCCTTCGGCGATTTCGTCGCCGTGCAGGATTCCAACTTCGTTGTCGAGGATGGCGAGTTCTTCGTCATGCTCGGCCCGTCCGGCTGCGGCAAGACGACGACCTTGCGCATGATCGCGGGGCTCGAATTGCCGACCGGCGGCCAGATCCTGCTCGGCGGCGACGACGTCACCATGCTGCGGGCCCGCGAGCGCGACATCGCCTTCGTCTTTCAGCTCTTCGCGCTCTATCCGCACATGAATGTGCGCAAGAACATCGGCTTCCCGCTCCTGGCGCAAGGCATGCCTTCGGCCGAAATCCGCACCCGTGTCGAGGAGACGGCGAAGCTGCTGCGCATCGACCATCTGCTCAACAAATCCGTCTCCGGCCTGGCCGGCGGCGACCGCCAGCGCGTCGCGCTCGGCCGCGCCATCGTGCGGCGGCCAAAATGCTTCCTGATGGATGAGCCGCTCGGCACGCTCGACACCGAATTCCGCGATCTGATGGTCCGCGAGCTGCGCGAGCTGCACAACCGCATCCACGCCACGACGGTCTATGTCACGCACGACCAGATGGAAGCGATGTCGATGGCCGACAAGATCGCGGTGATGAACCATGGTGTCATCGAACAATTCGGAAGCCCACGCGAAATCTACGACCGCCCGGCGACCATGTTCGTCGCCGACTTCATCGGCTCGCCGCCGATGAACTTTCTGGGATTTGGCGGCGGACTCGCCAAGGGCGCCAGGGAGATCATCGTGCAAGGTGCAAAGGTGGCGGTGCCGGAGGTGCGCGAGGACATCGCACCGAGCGACATGGCGCTCGGCATCCGCCCGGAGCACATACGCTTCGACGACGCCTCCAAGCTGCGTGGCGCCATCTATGGCACCGAATATCTCGGCACCACGCAGATCGTCGCGGTGGAGACGGCGGACGGCATCATCAAGGCGCGCGTGCCGGCTGAAATCCGGCTCTCGACCGGCGATCATGTCGGCCTGACGCTGAGCAGCGCGCGGCTGTCGCTGTTCGAGAAGGGGTCCGGCCGCGCGGTGAGAACCGCGATCCACGATGTCGCCTCGGAGCGGAGGGCCCAGCATGGCTGAGGTGCACATCAAGAACGTGACCAAGAGTTTCGGCGACCATGTCGCCGTCGACGGCCTCGACCTGCACATAGCAGATGGTGAATTCGTCGTGCTGCTCGGGCCGACCGGGGCCGGCAAGACAACGACGCTGCGGCTCATCGCCGGGTTGGAACGGCCGGATACCGGCACGATCGAGATCGGCGGACACAATGCCACGACACTGTCGCCGGCGGAGCGCGACACGGCTTTTGTGTTCCAACAATATTCGCTCTATCCGCATCTGTCGGTGTTCGACAATCTCGCCTTCCCGCTGCGCTCACCGGCCCGAAAGATGCCGGAAGAGCAGATCCGCCGCCGGGTCGAGGAGGTGGCCAGGATGGTGCGCATCCATCACAAGCTCGCCAATCGCTCGACCAAGCTTTCGGGCGGCGAAATGCAGCGCGTTGCCATCGGCCGGGCGCTGGTGCGCAAGCCCTCGATCTACCTGATGGACGAGCCGCTGTCGTCGCTCGATGCCAAGCTGCGCGGCGATCTCAGGCTCGAGCTGAAGCGCATCCAGACCGAACTCGGCGCCACCATGCTTTATGTCACGCATGATCAGATCGAGGCGATGACCATGGCCGACCGTATCGGCATCCTTGCCGATGGCGTGCTGGTGCAGATCGGTTCGCCGCGCACCATCTATTCCGAGCCGGCAAACCTGCATGTCGCGGCAAGGCTCGGCCAGCCGGCGATCAATCTTCTGCCAACCGGACTGCTGCCTGACGGCGGCGCACCGGCCGGGACCAAGACGATCGGCGCGCGCACCGAACATCTTTCGATCGCGAAGGCCGCGAATGGTCACGCCGACGGCGTTGTCGACTGGGTGGAGCATCTCGGTGATCAGAACCATTTGCATGTGACGGTAGGGACCAAGAAACTGGTGACGCTGACCGATCCCGACACGGATCTGGCGCAGGGCGACAGAGTGGTGATCCGCTACCGGGCGCCGCTGTATTTCGACGCCGATGGACAGCGATTGATGTGAGCGGTTTTCGGTGATTCAGCACCGGTTTTGACTTTGCCAGTACGGGACGAATTCGATGAAGCACTTTTTCAATCGCAGGGAAACGATCGTCACCGAGGCGCTCGACGGCCTGTTACGGACCATTGGCTCCGGCGATCTCGCGCGCCTCGACGGCTATCCCGAGATCAAGGTCATCCTGCGCACCGACTGGGACAGGACGAAAGTCAGCGTCGTCTCCGGCGGCGGGGCCGGGCACGAACCGTCCCATGCCGGCTTCGTCGGCAAGGGCATGCTGACGGCGGCGGTTTCGGGCGAGATCTTTGCCTCGCCAAGCGTCGAGGCGGTGCTGGCAGCGATTCGCGCGGTCACCGGTTCGGCCGGCTGCCTGCTGATCGTCAAGAACTACACCGGCGACCGTCTCAATTTCGGCCTCGCGGCAGAGAAGGCGCGCGCCGAGGGTTTTGCCGTCGAGATGGTGATCGTCGCCGACGACATCGCGCTGCCCGACATTGCCCAGCCGCGCGGCGTTGCCGGCACCTTGTTCGTCCACAAGATATCAGGCCATTTGTCGGAGACCGGCCACGATCTTGCGTCAGTTGCGGCAGCGGCGCGGGCGGCTGCGAAGGATATCGTTTCGCTCGGCATGTCGCTGTCGTCCTGCTCGATTCCCGGCCAGCCGCACGAAGACAGGTTCGGCGAGAACGATGGCGAGCTCGGCCTCGGCATCCATGGCGAGCCGGGCGTCGAGCGGATTGCGGTGCAGAGCGCCGACAGGCTGGTGGCGATCATGGCGGCGCGCCTAGCGGCACGGCTTGATCCCAGGGCCGGCCACGCCTTGCTGATCAATAATCTCGGTTCGGTGCCGCCGCTCGAAATGTCCGTTATCGCCAACGCAGTGCTTGCCTCGCCGCTGGCCAAAACCATCAAGCTGGCGATCGGCCCGGGCCCGCTGATGACGGCGCTCAACATGAACGGCTTCTCGCTGTCGCTGATCCGGCTCGACCCCGCGCGCGAGACGGCCTTGCAGGCGCCGGTCGGTCCGCACGCCTGGATGCCGGCAAAGCCGGTTGTGCCGCCTGCCGTGGTGCCGATGGCGAAAGCGGCCGGACAGAGCGCGGCACGCAAGCCCAGCCAGGATGCACGGACCCGCTCTCTTCTCGTCACCATCTGCGAACGACTGATCGCGCTGGAAACCACGTTGAACGGGCTCGACGCCAAGGCGGGCGACGGCGACACGGGCTCGACGGTGGCGACCGGCGCGCGCAGCATCCTCGAGCGGCTTGATGCGCTGCCGCTTGCCGAGCCGGCGGCGACCCTTGGCGCGATGGGCGACATTCTGAGCGCCTCGATGGGCGGCTCCAGCGGCGTGCTGCTGTCGATCTTCTTCACGGCGGCGGCGCAGGCTCTGGATAGCGGCGCGAGCTTGGCCAAGGCGCTGCTTGCCGGCCTTGAGCGGATGACCTTTTATGGCGGCGCAAGGATGGGGGATCGTACAATGGTCGATGCCCTGGAGCCTGCCCTCAGAGCGCTCGATGCCAAGAGCCTGGACGAAGCGGCTATCGCGGCTCGCCATGGTGCCGAGGCCACCGCTGCCATGGACAGGGCAAAATCCGGGCGGTCCGCCTATGTCGGCAGCAAGCTGCAAGGCGTGGCCGACCCCGGCGCCTATGCAGTGGCCGAGGTTTTCGCGGCGGCGGCCGCGCTCCACGAAGCGGCCTGATTCATGCTCCAGTTGTCGAATGAGCGTTCTTTCGATACTGCGGGCGGCATGGAAACCGGGAATGCGGGTGACATGGCGGCATTGAACCTTGCCCGGCTGATCGCGGCCGCTGCGGATACCATTGCCGCTCACGCCGAGGAGTTGACGGCGCTCGACCAGGCGATCGGCGACGGCGACCACGGGCTGAACATGAAGCGCGGCTTCGAGGCCGTGCGCGCCGAAGCCGAAGCATTTTCGGCCAAACCGCTGCCCGATGCCCTGAAGGCGATCGGCACCAAGCTGGTGATGACGGTCGGCGGCGCCTCCGGCCCGCTATTCGGCACCCTGTTCCTGGCGCTCGGCAAGGAGATTTCAGCGGCGCCTAATCGCGCCAATCTGACGGCAGCGTTCGGCAAGGCGATCGAAGCGGTGGCCGCGCGGGGCAAATCGCAGATCGGACAAAAAACCCTGCTCGACGTGCTGCAGCCGGTGCATGACGCGCTGCCGCAGGGAAAGACAGCTCTTGAAATCGCCGATATCGCCGACGCGGCGGCCGAGGCGACCGTGCCTATGAAAGCCTTGCGTGGCCGCGCCTCGTTCCTTGGCGACCGCTCGATCGGCCACATGGATGCCGGTGCACGTTCGACCGCGCTTCTGGTGCGCACGATCGTCGAAACGTTGGAAGGTCAGCCATGAGCAATGTCGGCATCGTCATCGTTTCGCATTCGCCGCTGGTTGCCGAGGGCACGGCCGACATGGTGCGACAGATGGTGGGCGACGAAGTGCCGCTTGCATGGTGCGGCGGAAACGGCCATGGCGGGCTCGGCACCAATGTCGAGGCGATCATGGGCGCCATCGACAAGGCCTGGTCGGAAGCCGGTGTCGCCATTCTGGTCGATCTCGGCGGTGCCGAGACCAACTCGGAAATGGCGGTGGAGATGATCGGCGAGCCACGCTCGCACAAGATCATCGTCTGCAACGCGCCGATCGTCGAAGGCGCGGTGATGGCGGCGACCGAGGCCTCAGGCGGCGCCTCGCTCAGGGAAGTGGTGGCGACGGCGCACGAATTGTCGCCGTCGTGAGTGAACGGGAAGCTTGAAGACATGTCCGCATCCGCCAAAGCGACCGTTGTCGTCACCCACGAGGTGGGCCTGCACGCGCGTCCTTCGGTGAAGTTCACCAAGCTGGCCAAGACTTTCGCCGCCGAGGTGGAAATAGCGCTGGCCGCCAACGGGCCATGGTTCGACGCCAAGAGCATCGTCAAGGTGATGGCGGCCAAGGCGCCGAAAGGCACGCTGCTGCATATCAGGGCCAGCGGCGACGGCGCCGATGATGCCGTCGATGCGCTGGTCGAGCTGGTGCGCCGCGATTTCGACGAAGGCACGGACCATGTCCGAACCGCTTAGGCTGCAAGGCATTTCGGCCTCGGCCGGCTATGCCGAAGGGCCGCTGTTCGATCTCGACCAGACTGTCGGCTCCTATGTCGGCAAAGAAACGGCCGACGACGAGAAGGCGGCGCTCGAAACCGCAATCGCCATCGCGGCGGGCCGCCTCACCGCATTGATAGACGCGGCTGAAGGCGACGCCGCCGACATCCTCGAGTTCCAGATCGCCATGCTGGAAGATGATGCGCTGAGCAGCCCGGCCTTTGCCGCTATCCACGCCGGCCAGCCGGCCGATCAGGCATGGCGGCAGGCGCTCGACGCCGAAATCGCCGGCTACGATGCTTCCGACCAGGATTACTTTCGCGCACGTGCCGCCGACATACGCGACATCAGGGATCAGGTGCTGCGGGCACTGACCGAGGCTGGTGACGTCCAGGTTCCAGCCGGCGCCATTCTCTGCGGCGAGGACATCGCGCCGACGCGCTTTCTCGAATCCGACTGGAGCAGCGGCGGCGGCATCGCGCTGAAGGCGGGCAGCACAGCCAGCCACGTCGCCATGCTGGCGCGCTCGCGCGGCGTGCCCATGATAGTCGGGCTTGGTGCTTTGCCGGCTCACTTTTCCGGCATTGCACTGCTCGATGCCGAACATGGCGGCATCGTGCTGTTGCCGTCCAAGGCTGAAATCGACGCCTTCCGCCAATTGTCTTCGTCGTTCACGGTGCGCCGCGACCAAGCCGGGACTTTCCTGGCGCGGCCGGCGGCGACCAGGACCGGCACGCCGGTACGCGTGCAGGTCAACATCGCCGACCCGTCCGAAGTCGACGGCATCGACATCGCCACCTGCGACGGTGTCGGCCTGATGCGCACCGAATTCCTGTTCGGCAAGTCGCTGCCGGATGAGGAGACGCAGTATCGCGCCTACCGCAAGGTGCTGGAGTGGGCCGGCGACAAGCCGGTGACGATCCGCACCGTCGATGCCGGCGGCGACAAGCCGGTGCCAGGCTTCACGGTCGACGAGAGCAATCCGTTCCTCGGCCAACGCGGAATCAGGCTGTCGCTGGCAAGACCGGAGGTGTTTCGTGTACAGATCCGTGCGCTGCTGCGCGCCGCCGTGCATGGCAGTCTGAAAGTGATGTTCCCGATGATCGCCATTGTGGAGGAATACCGACAGGCAGCGGCGATGTTCGCCGAGGAACAGGCAGCACTTGCCGCGCGCGGTATCGCGAACAAGATGCCGCCGCTCGGCATCATGGTCGAGGTGCCTTCGGTGGCGATCGTGCCGGAAGCCTTTACAGAGGCCGCCTTCTTCTCGATCGGTTCCAACGACCTCACCCAATATGTCATGGCGGCCGCCCGCGACAACGCTGCCGTGGCCCATCTCAATTCGGTCCGTCATCCAGCCGTGCTGCGGCTGATCGCTGCCGTGACCGCGTTTGGCGAACGAGAAAAAATACCGGTCAGCCTGTGCGGCGATGCCGGCGGCGATCCCGCCTCGATACCGTCACTGCTCGAGGCCGGCCTGCGCGATCTTTCCGTCGCTCCGGCGCAACTCGCCATGGCCAAGGCAGCCATCGCGGACGTTTCTGTCTAGGCGCGGCTGGCATGGTCGACATCAAACCCGAACCTGGCTCCGAGGAGGCGATCCGCGCCTACAAGACGATCCTGTCGCACGTCATCGACCAGCGCCCATCCGGCATGCGCCAGCGCCTTGCCGATGCGCTCGGCAAGCACCGCAGCTTCGTCACGCAGATTTCCAGCCCGGCCTATTCGATCCCGATTCCGTCAAAACATTTGCCGGCTATATTTTCGGTGTGCCATTTCAGCCCGGCCGAGCGTGACCAGTTTCTCGCCGCCTACCATCAGGCGCATCCGGGAAAAATGTCGATCGCATCAGGCATGCGCAAGACGCGGCATGTCTCGCTGATCGTGCCGGATTTCGGCGACGACAAGCAGAACGCCGCGCTCGACAAAGCGGTAAACGACTTCATCCAGAAGATCACCAGCATCACCGGCAAGGGTAGCTGATCGAACGCTTTGTTTTACGCAATTCCGGAAAAAACGCGACACGCTTTTCCTGGAATTGTTTGGAAGGCCTATTTCGGGAGGAGACGATCGTGAAGAAGTTCATGAACTCGGTGGACACGGTGCTGACCGAGAGCCTCGACGGATTCGTGGCCGCCCATGCCGACATCCTGGTGCTTGGCGACGCGCACAAATTCATCCGGCGCAAGACCTTGCGGCCGGGCAAGGTGGCGCTGATCTCCGGCGGCGGCTCCGGCCACGAGCCGCTGCATGGCGGCTTTGTCGGTCACGGCATGCTGGACGCCGCCTGCCCCGGCCAGGTGTTCACCTCGCCGACACCGGACCAGATGCTGGCGGCGGCGCAAGCCGTCGACACCGGCGCCGGCTGCCTGTTCATCGTCAAGAACTATGAGGGCGACGTGATGAACTTCGACATGGCGGCCGAGATGTCGGAAGGCGTCCAGCAGATCGTGACCAATGACGATGTCGCCGTCGAGAATTCTTCCTATACGACGGGCCGGCGTGGCGTCGCCGGCACGCTGGTGGTGGAAAAGATCGTCGGCGCGGCGGCCGAACATGGCCTGGCGCTGGCGCCGTTGAAGGCGCTGGGCGACCGCGTCAACACGGCAACCCGCTCGATGGGCGTGGCGCTGACAAGTTGCACCGTGCCGGCGGCGGGCAAGCCGACTTTCGGCATCGGCGATGGCGAGATGGAGTTCGGCGTCGGCATCCATGGCGAGCCCGGCCGCCGGCGCGACACGTTGAAAAGCGCCGATGCGATCGCGCAGGAGATCTGTGCCGCGATCCTGGGCGATCTCGGGGACAGGGCGAAGGGTCCGGCGCTGCTGTTCGTCAACGGCTTCGGCGGCACGCCGCTGATGGAACTCTATCTGATGTACAACAGCGCACGGCTGATCTTCGAGAAGCGTGGCGTGACGGTGGCCCGTTCGCTGGTCGGCTCCTACGTCACTTCGCTCGACATGGCCGGCTGCTCGATCACGCTGACCATGCTCGACGACGAGACGACCGGATTTTGGGATGCGCCGGTACACACGGCAGCGCTGCGCTGGGGTATGTAAAGCTGGCTTCCACCCTGCTTTTCTGCAACATCTTTCCCTTCAATCGCAACATTGTCCGGGTTGATGCTGCCACCCCTTACCCCTGCCGAAGAAAAGCTGCTGCTGCGCTACGCAGATCCGGAAGCGCCGACTGTCAACGTCGATAATTTGTCGGCAAAGACGCTGATGTCGCTGCTCGACAACGCCGAATTCCATGGCGTCCTGCCGATCATGCTGCGCAAGCTCAGCGGCGACGCGCAACTGCCATCGGATCAGGAGTTGGGAGACAAACTGGAGGACCTGCGCCAGAAAGCGACGATCGCCACCGGCCAGTCGATGCTGTTGAAGTATCATGGCGACCGCATCATGAAGGGACTGGCGGCGGACAATATTCCGGCGCGGATCGTCAAGGGGCCGGCCTTCGCGCGAAAGCTCTACCGCAACGTCGCCGACAGGCCGTTCACCGATATCGACATCCTCGTCGAACCCGCCAATCTGGCCAGGGCAAACCGGGTGATCGCGGCATGCGGCTTCGAGCTTGGCAGCAACGAGGCCGAATCCTACGAATTGCAGGAATTCAAATGGCTCGAAAAGGAGAATTCCAGCCTGCTGGTCGAACTGCATGGCGACCTCGTGCATGACACCGGCATGCGGCGGCGCCTGTCGCTGGGTTTCCCAGAATTGCGCGCCATCGACGGCGACGCGACCGACACGCCGGCGGCTCTTCTGACGATCGCCATCGTTCACGCCGCCGGCGGCCACAAATTCCACCGGCTGCAGCTTTGCGTCGACGTGCTGCAAGGGGTGCGGGCGCTGCAGTCGCCGGAAGCGGAAACATGCCTGTTCGATGCTGCCCGCATGACCGGCATCGGACTCGAACTGGCTGTTGTGCTCGATGTGACGGGCCAATTGTTCAAGGAGAGCCGAGCGCTTGAACTCGCCGCCCGGATCAAGCCCGATCTCTCGATACGGCTGGCCAAGCGGTTGATCACCACGAATACGCTGCTCGGCGTCAATTCCAGGGACAGACTGGGCTCGCGCCTGCGCCGCGACGCCTTCCGGTGGATCCAGAGATTGGCCAAGGCCAGGCCGCAAGTAGCCTGACTTGACGTCAATCCAGGGTGGCGCTGATCAGCGCCGCAGCGTCAGCCGGGCGCGCGCCCACCTCCAGCCGGAAGGTCGGCACCGCATTGACCAGCCCGCCGATGGTCGCCAGCCGGCGCTTCTGCATGGGCAGCAGCCCGGTCATGCCCGTGCGGACATTGTCCACTGCCAGCGCCACCATTGCGTCGGTCCCGGCCATGGCGACGAGCCGGGTCTGGCTGTCGGCGGAACGCGCCAGGTGCAGGAGGGCCGCCACCGGCCGGGCGGTCGCGTTTTCGACCCGAACGATCCCACTCAGCCTTTCAAGCGGGACGGGCTGTTCGCTGTTGCGATCCCACGTCTGGCCAAGGCATCGCGCCACCTGCGGGATCATTTCGGCAGTCTTCTGGTGGATTTTTACGGCGCGCGGCAAGCCCCAGGCGACGACCTTGCCAGAAGCGACATTCAGGATCATGGCGTCGTCGGAGCAGAGGCCAAAGCCCTGTGTTGCCAGCGCGAGCGACGTCGTGGTCTTGCCGGTGCCGCTCGGAGCATGGATCAGCACCACCGCATCGCTGTCCGGCAACGTCAAGCCGGCAGTGTGCAGCATATGCTGGCCACCGGCGTCGAGCGCGGCGTCGAGCACCAGCATTGCCGGTGTCCACGCGGCTTTCGCGCCAGGGCGGATCCGGAGTTCGGCCCAGCCCGCCACGCCATTGATGGCAACGGTCTGACGCTCGGGAAAGACCAGATGGATGATACCACCATCCTCGATCATCCGGCAGTGACCATCCTCCGGCACCTCGCCATCGAAGACGAGGGATCCGTTGGGTGCCTCGTCCAAGGTGACTGTCTCGGCGATCTCGAGACGAAAGTCCGGCTCGACGGGTTCCGCGATACGCAGGCTGCCCAGCATCCGGTCGAAATCCTGCCACAGCTCGGGGCGCTCGGCCGATATGCCAAGGATCAGGCCGTTGAGGCCATAGCAGGCTGAAGGTCTGGTCAAGCGGGGCGCGCCTTTACGGCATCGGCATGATGACGATAGATTTCGACCATGCCGGGAAGCTTGTCGCTGACCACCGGCCTGCCATCGAGGCAGACCCAGCAATGCGCTGCCAGGCGCTGCGCTTGCATCGACTGCGGATCGACGCCGAAGCGCAGGTCCGGATCGAAACCGGCTAGGCGCAGGAAACGATGACCTAGCAGACCCTCCCTCAGGCACCTGCGGTCACGCATCAGCCAGGGATGGCGGACGGCGCGGTTGACACTCGCGACGATGTAGGCGGACGGCAGACCGCGATAGGGCGTCGACGAGGCGAGCGGCGCCCATTTGAGCACCTCCTCGAAGCTCCGGTTGGTGACAAGGACCGGCATCAGCCGCGCGCTTGCCCAGAGATGGCAGCGAAACAGAGCGCGCAGGAGCGGGCCGTCAGCCATCAAGCACCTGGCGCGGCGAGGATACCTTCAGAGATCAGATCCGTGGCCAGTGCCGCCATGTCCTGATCGAGCGTCCCCTTGTCAACCTCGAACTCCTCGCAAAGCAGGTCGACGATCTGGTCGAGGTTGCGCGCGCCGTCCACCTTGTCGAGAAAGGCTTCGGTCGTGCCGTTGCATGTATAAAGCTGGCCGCTGCGCGCCAAAAGCACGACTGCGCCATCGCCCACATGCTGCACGGAGGCATCCTCGGCTAGCCGCAGAACGGTTCCAGAGACTATTTCCACCACGCCCCTCCAAGCCACGCTCATCCCGGAAATCAGATAGCGCGGAGGTGGAGCGCTGTCTATCAGCCGATCATGGGAGCCCAGTGCACGGGACCAACGGCTTTGCTGACAGATTCTCCGCCCCAGTCGCGTTAGAACCTGCTCGGTTGCGTCTTCCCGGCCGCATTCGTCCCAGAAATAGTCATCGGTGAAATGTGACAAGCAGCGGGCCTGCCGGCAGCGGACGTTGCATTTCTTCCCCTAAGTAAGATAAAACCTGTCCGGGTATTGGGGAGATAGCGTATGCGTTACAATTGGGAGCGAGCTCCGACGAGCTTCGAACGTCACAGAAAAGCGCTGGCTACAGCCATTTTGATCGCTGGCGGCATTGGCTTCATGCTTGTGGCCCTGCCGATCTAGAAACAACCTTCAGACACAGCGGCTGCCGGCGCCTGGGCGCAACCTCTCAGCGTGGCTGCCCGGTCACCGCGAGGAAGCGACGATCGCGCCCCTCGAAACCCTGGCTGAAACGCTGGACCAGCACGACGATCACCGCCGGCTTGCCGGCCGGGGTGAATTGGTAGGATTCCGACAGGCTGTAGGAGGTCGGGCAGTTTCTTGAGCCCGGCACGGTCTTGTCCTCGTGCAGGATCTTGATCGGCTTGCCATCCTGGCCTTGGAGCGTCAGCCGGAAGCCGAGCGCCTTGCCTGCCTTCTCACCTTGAAGTGGCTTTTCCCCTTGAAGTGCCTGGTCGCCTTGCTGCGTCGCATCGAAACTCGCCGAACAATCGGTCGCGCTGGCCGCCAGGATTTCGTCGAGCTGGATGGTCGAAATGCCTGTTTCGCCATGGAGCGGCGCCAGCCATTTCCGCGACACCTGTTCGAGGCGGGAGATGTCGTTGTAGGCAACCATTTCGCCCGGGAAGGTAAACTTGTCGGAAGCGGCCTGCTCGGCCACAGATGTGATCGCATATTGGGCGAGAACGGGCGCTGCCTGAGCGGCGGCCTGCGCCCTCGCCTGCTCCAGGGTCAGTGTCGCTTCCTCCGTCTCGTCGACGACGAGGATCGGCTTGCCGCCAACCACCTGATCCGTACGGGTATCGATGATATCGATCTGCGACCAGCCGGAGTCCGAGACACCGGCGTCGAGCGTTCCATATTGCTCGAAGGCGAAATAAGCGCCATCCGGCGAAAAGCCGATGATGTGCCGTGCCGCGGCATCGCCGGCTTCAGCGGTTCCGGTGGACATAGCAAGTAGGGCGCCCGTGACCGATGATTGCGCAAAGCGCCCGATGAACCGCACAGCAGCAAACATCACCAACCCCAATCCTGTCTCGCAATTCATAGCTGCTTGCCCCCAAGCGCCAGGTCGATGCCGTCGCCACAATGGCGTGGATTTGCGGCCAAGGTTAGAGCGCGCTATCTGGAAGGAAGAAAACATTTCCCGGGGAGGTACGGATGGCTTCACGCTATCACGAGGTTTATGAAGGCTGGAAGCGCGACCCGGAGCGCTTCTGGGCGGACGCGGCTAGCGGCATCGACTGGTATTCGCCCTGGGACAAGGTGTTCGACGCCGCGGCCGGCGTCTATGGCCGCTGGTTCACCGGCGCCACCTGCAACACCTGCTACAACGCCATCGACCGCCATGTCGCGGGCGGGCGCGCCGATCAGATCGCGCTGATCCATGACAGCGCCATCACAGGAATGGTCAGGAAGTTCACCTATGCCGAGCTGAAGCGCGAGGTGGTTGCACTCACCTCTGTGCTGAAGAATCGCGGCATCGGCAAGGGCGACCGCGTCATCATCTACATGCCGATGGTGGCCGAGGCGGCCATCGCCATGCTCGCCTGCGCCCGCATCGGCGCGGTGCATTCGGTGGTCTTCGGCGGCTTTGCCTCGCATGAGCTTGCCACCCGCATCGACGATGCCAGGCCGAAGCTGATCATTTCGGCATCCTGCGGCCTGGAGCCGGGCCGCGTCGTTGCCTACAAGCCGTTGCTCGACAAGGCGATAGAGATCTCCCGCCATAAGCCGGACGCCTGCCTGATCCTGCAGCGCGACCAGTTGCGCTGCGAGATGAAGGAGCATTTCGACATCGACTATGCCGATGCGGTCGCTCGCGAACGGGCAGCGGGCGCCAATGTCGATTGCGTGCCGGTGCTGGCCACCGATCCGCTCTACATCATCTACACATCGGGCACGACCGGCCAGCCCAAGGGCATCGTGCGCGACAATGGCGGCCACATGGTCGCGCTGAAATGGACGATGGAAAACGAGTTCGGCGTCAAGCCGGGCGAGGTGTTCTGGGCGGCGTCCGATGTCGGCTGGGTGGTCGGCCATTCCTACATCGTCTACGGACCGCTGCTGCATGGCTGCACCAGCATCCTGTTCGAGGGCAAGCCTGTCGGCACGCCCGATGCCGGCACCTACTGGCGGGTGATAGCGGAGCATGGCGTGGTCGCGCTGTTCACCGCGCCGACCGCATTCCGCGCCATCAAGGGGCAGGACCCGAAGGGCGAGTTCATTGCCAAACACGACCTCTCGAAATTCCGCACGCTGTTTCTTGCCGGCGAGCGCGCCGACCCGGAAACCATCAAATGGGCGGAGCAGAAGCTAGGTGTGCCTGTGGTCGACCATTGGTGGCAAACCGAGACCGGCTCGCCGATGACGATCAATCCCGCCGGCCTTGGCCTGTTGCCGGTGAAATACGGCTCGCCCGGCGTGCCGATGCCCGGCTACGACATCCGCGTGCTCGACGATGCTGGCCATCAGGTGCCTCGCGGCACACTGGGCAATGTGGTGGTCAAACTGCCGCTGCCGGCCGGCTGCCTGCCGACGCTGTGGCATGCCGACGCACGGTTCCGCCAAGCCTATCTCGACGAGTTCCCCGGCTTCTACAAGACGGCGGATGCCGGTATGGTCGACGACGACGGCTATCTCTACGTCATGGCCCGCACCGACGACATCATCAATGTCGCCGGCCACCGGCTCTCCACCGGCGCCATGGAAGAGGTGCTTTCGGCCCATCCCGATGTCGCCGAATGCGCGGTCATCGGCATTGCCGACGCCATGAAGGGCCAGGTTCCGCTGGGCTTCGTGGTGTTGAACGCAGGTGTAACCCGCGATGTCGGCTCCATCGAGAACGAGGTGGTCGGCCTGGTGCGCGAACGCATCGGCCCGGTAGCCGCCTTCAAGACGGTGGTGACGATCAAGCGCCTGCCCAAGACGCGTTCGGGCAAGATCCTGCGCGGCACCATGCAGAAGATCGCCGACAAGGAAGAATGGACCATGCCGGCGACGATCGACGATCCGATCATCCTCGAGGAGATCACCAAGGCCCTGAAGGACCGTGGGATCGGCCTTTGAGCGGCTGAAGGCTTTGGCTTGTCGAGGCCGCTTTTCGGATCGACGAGCAATCTTTTATTGTGCAACGCAGCAATGCGCCCTACAGTGCTTGCGGGGGGCCATCGACACAGGTCGCATGGCTCAAAAGAAGATTACATTTGGCGGCGTCGACATCCTGCGCTTTCTCGCCGCCGTCATGGTCATGGTTTACCACTATGGCTTCTGGGTGTGGGCGTATCCGGACGGTGTTTCGGCGCGCGCGACGGGCGGCGTTCCCCCGCAGCCGGCAATAGGCGCCTGGGTCGAATCCGGCTGGGTCGGCGTCCAGATCTTCTTCGTCATCAGCGGTTTCGTCATCGCCTTCAGCGCCGAAAGGTCGACACCCCTACAGTTTTTCGAAGCAAGGGTGAAACGGCTGGCGCCGGCGGTTTGGATCTGCGCACCGGTCACGGCGGTGGTGCTGCTGCTTGTCGGCCTCAGTTGGCCGACCGATGCCGTTATCAGGCTCCTACGCACCGGCCTGTTCGTTCCGTACGCGCCTTGGGTGGACAGCGTCTACTGGACGCTGGGCATCGAGATCGCCTTCTATGCTATCGTCTGGATCTTACTCAGCCTTGGCCGCTTCCATCTGATGGAGATTGTGGCCGTCGCCATCGGCTTGGTCAGCACGCTGTTTTGGTGCCTGTATTACCCGCTCGGCTGGGCCGATCTTGCCGAAACACGCACGCTCGCCCTGCTTCTGGTGCATCACGGCGTTTTCTTCGCCACCGGCGTCATGCTGTGGCTGATGCGCTTCAAGGCGGTGACAGGCGCCCGACTTGCCTTCTGCGCCCTGTTCCTGGCCGGTAGTGTGCTGCAGATCGCCAGTTCGGTCGACGTTCATATCCTGAAGGTCGGGCGGGATATGCCGTTCGCGCCGCCGATCCTCATCTTCCTCATCGGCATCGCGCTGATGGCATGGTCGCTGCGGCTCGACCTTTCCTGGAGCGGCTGGCGCCGGATCGGGCTGATGACCTATCCGCTCTACCTGCTGCACGATGTCGTCGGCGCGGCCCTGCTCGGCATCCTGGTCCGCGCCGGTCTGCCACATCTGTTCTCGATGGCGGTCGTCGGCGCGACGATGATCGCGGCAAGCTGGCTGGTGGCGATCGAGGCCGAACCACGCATCCGGCTGCTGCTCGACCACACCGTGTTCCGTTATCGGCTCAAGGCAGCCTGACGACGATCCGGCATTACCGGCCGGACGGCCGACGTAAAGCATGTCGCGCCTGAGCGGATTCAGGCTTTGTTTCCACACAGGCCGTTCTTCCAAAACCGAGCTCATTTTTGGGCGACATGCATTGGCGGTCCCAACCCGGCGTGGTTGCATTTTCCACGATTGCGGAATTCTCCGTTTCGGGCAAGATATCAGGCGCTTATGCCTTCCGCATGAGAGTTCGCCTCGAGACGCCGCACGTGACCCTGTTCCAGCGAAAACCCCGCATCGCGGCGCGTCCGCGCCTGGATATCGACATGCAGGATGCCGTTGTCTACGCGATCGGCGACGTGCATGGCTGCTACAAGGAACTCCGCGCCCTGGAGCAGAACATCCTGCTCGATTCGCTGCGCTTCCAGAGCCGCAAGATCATCGTCATGCTTGGCGACTACATCGACCGGGGGCTCCAGTCGGCGCGGGTGCTCGATCACCTTCTGGCGCCGGCGCCGAAAGGGTTTCAGCGCATTTGTCTTGCGGGCAACCACGAAATGGCCATGCTGAACTATCTCGACGGACATTTGTCGCGCGAGCCCTGGCTGGCGACGGGCGGCCTGCAAACCCTGTTTTCCTACGGCATCGATCCGGCGCGCCTCACCAGCCTCTACGGGAGCAGCGCGCAGATCGACAGGCGCATAAGGGAGATCATTCCAGAGGATCACGTCAGCTTCCTACGCGGGCTGCCGATCATGGTCCGTTCGCGGAAGTTCGTGTTTGTCCACGCCGGCATCAGGCCCGGCGTCGACCTTGCGGCGCAAACCGACCACGACCTAATTACCATCCGTTCGGACTTCTTCGAGGCAACACACCTGCTCGACCGCTGGGTGGTGCACGGGCATACGCCGGTGGATGTCCCGAAGCTCGAAGGGCGCCGGCTCGGCATCGACACAGCCGCCTTCCAGAGCGGACGCCTGACCGCCGTCAGGATCGCCGACAAGCAAGGCAGGCTGATCTTCTCCTGACGCATCGATGTTCAGGTGTGCTGACCTGAAGATCGATACACCTCAAAGTGGCCCCACGCGCGCAATGACCGATGTCAGACCGGCGCCTTGCCGCGCACTTCCGACTTTTCCAGATAGTAGCTCGAATATTTATCGAAGAACTTTTCCGAGCCACCGAACGATCCGTATTTGGCCAGTTTCTTCAAATCGACCTTGTTCAGCACCGCGCCGACGATCTTGTTGGCGACATAGGGTTCGGATTCCAGCATCGACCTGACCATCGCGCGAGGCGTGCGCCCCCACTCGGTGACCAGGACAAACCCGTCGACCAAGGGGGCGAAGGCCTTGGCGTCGACCACCGGTCCGAGCGGCGGCAGATCGACGACGATGTATTCGAACGTCTCCTTGGCGTTCTCGATGAAGCGCCGCATGCCGGCCGAGGAGAGAAGTTCGCTGGTATGCGAGAAGTGACCGCGCAGCACCGCCGGGATGATCGCCAGCTTCGTCTGCCTGTCGATCTTGCCGACAGACTGCCAAGTCTGGCCGCTGACAACGGCTTCCATCAAACCCTGCTCGGCTTCCATGCCAAGGCCCCGGCTGAGGCCGGGATTGCGCAAGTCGCCGTCGATCAGCAGCGTCTTGGCGCCATTGGCGGCAAGCAAGCCCGCGAGATTTGCCGCGACCGTCGACTTGCCCTCGCCGGGAAGCACCGAGATAATGCCGATGACGCGGCTGCCTTGCCCTTCCATCACGACGTCGAAGGCGATCTTGGCGCTGCGCAGCGTTTCGGAGAACATCGAGGCTGGAGAATCGATGCTGACCCGCATGCGCGCCCGCCTTTCGGCCGCCGACAGCGATTGAGTGGTCTTGGCGTCCACCTGGGTATCGCCCGGCTTTTCTTCCTTGCCGAGCTTGCCGCCGATCGTCGGCAGATAGCCGAGGAATTTCAGGTTGACGCGGTCGCGCACGTCCTCGCCGGTCCTGAAGAAGCGTTCATTGAACTCGTTCAGACCACCAAAGCCGGCGCCCATCAGCAGGCCAAGCACCAGCGAAAGTCCGAGCACGACGATGGTGCGCGGGCTTGACGCGGCAAACGGCATCGAGGCGTCCGAGATGATGCGGATTTTGCCGACCGGGAAGGATTGCTGCTGCGCGGCTTCCTCGTAACGACCCAGGAATGTCTGATAGAGCGTGGTGAGCGCCGTCGCCTGCTGATCGAGTTCACGCAGCTTGACTTGCGTCTGGTTGTCGACGGAACTCTTGCCTTGCGCGGCCGCGACGTTGGCCCTGAGCGCGGTCTCGCGTGCCTGCGCCACCTCATACTCGTTGCGATAGCTTTCGGTCAGCTGCTTCAGCTCGCCGAAAATCTGCGTCGATATGTCGGCCTTCTCCTTGGAGAGAGCCACCGCCTGCGGGTGCTCGGGGCCGAAATTCGCCTCGACGTCCTGCAGCCGCTTGGCCACTGTGAGGTAGCGGGTCTTGAGCGCCGATATGACCGAACTGCTTGGCTGGTCGCTCGATATGGCGGCATCCTTGAAGGCGTTTTCGGAGCCGCTGTCGACAATGGCCTTGTACTGCTGGTAGCGGGCGCTGGCGCGTGCGGTGTCGGCCTGCGCCACGATAAGCTGGGCGTTGAGGTCGGAAAGCTGCTTGTCGCTCATCAGCTGGCCATCGCTGTTGGCGGCCAGCCCATGTTCGGCCCTGAATTTCTCAACCGCGAGCGAAGCTGCCTGCGAACTCTGGCGCAGCTCCGTCAACCGGCCCTGCAGCCACACCGCAGCCCGCTCGGTGGCATCGAAGCTCGCATCGAGCTGATCGGCGAGATAGGCATCGGCATAGGCCTTGGTGATGGCGTTTGCCAAGGCCGGATCCGTCGCCTGATAGCCGAGCGCGATGACGTAGCTTCGGCCGACGCGTTCCGCCCGGATCTCGTTCTGCAGCTTGAGGATAGCGTAGTCGCGGCGCGACGTGGCGATCAGCGCATCGCGGGCGGCGGGGTCGAGCTTGCTGAAGTCGGCGCCACCCGGAAGGGAAGGGCTGGGGCGGACATACTGAATCACGCTGCGGATAAGGCCTATGCCTTGGGCAAGCGCCGACTGGGGCGGATTCATGAACGTGTCGTTCTGGTCGAGCTTCAGCTTGTCGACGACCACGGCGGCAAGCCGCGTCGAGGTCAGGATCTCGATCTGGCTCAGGATGGCGGAATCGGTCTGCATGGTTGTCGACGCCGCCGAGATATCGTCGACAATCTTGTTCAAGCCTTCGTCGATCAGCACGCTCGCGACCGACTGATATTTGGGCGGCGTTGTCTGCAAATAGAACAGGCCCAGGAAGAGACCGATGACGGCACAGACGGCAACCACCTTGGCCTGCCGTGCGGCCATGCCAAGCAGCCGCTCGATATCGATGAAGTCTTCGCCGTCTCCTGCGTCCGAATTCGGCAATGGCATCCTCTTGTCGAGAGGAAAATTGGCATAATTCATCTTCGGTCCAATTCTAGAGCCGGTCCGTCGCAATGGGCTCTATCTCACTGTTTCAACATGATCTTTTCCGGAAACCGGGACCCACTTTCCGGGATCATGCCTTGGCTTGCAGGCGCCTCGAAGATCGGGAGCATCGCCAGAAGCGAAGCAAGCGTCGTGCCAGACGGCGAGAACCTGCCGGCCCCTCTTCGCCAGCCATCTGACCATGCTCCCGAAAGATGGGCATTATGCGGCTTCTTCCTGGCGTTCATGCGACCGGACGAACTCCTGAAGCATCTCGAAAACCGGACCCTTCATGTCATCGCGCGCCAGCGCGAAGGCGATGTTGGCCTGGATGAACCCTTCCTTGGAACCACAGTCGAACATGCGGCCGAGGAAAGGCTGGGCGAAGAACGGCTGATCCTTCGACAGACGAACCATGGCATCCGTCAACTGGATCTCGTTGCCGGCGCCGCGCTGCTGATTGCCCAGAAGAGCGAAAATCTCGGGCTGCAGGATGTAGCGGCCGTTGATGTAGAAGTTCGACGGCGCATTGGCCGGCGCCGGCTTCTCGACCATGGCCGTCACCTCGAAACCGCCACCGATCTCGGCGCCACGGCCAACGATGCCGTATTTGTTGGTCTCGCTCGGTTCGCAACGCTCGACGGCGATCACGTTGCCGCCCGTGCGCTCATAAAGCTCGACGGTTTCGGCTAGGCATCCGCGCCCGCCGAAGGACACCATGTCCGGCAGCAGCAAGGCAAAGGGCTCGTTGCCGATAACCTCGCGCGCGCACCAGACGGCATGGCCGAGGCCTTGCGGCGATTGCTGGCGGATGAAGCTGGTGGCACCGGCCACAGGCAGCATGCTTTCGAGCGCCTCCAACTGGGTCTTCTTGCCGGTCTGCTCCAGGGTGCCGATCAATTCCGGATGCAGGTCGAAATAGTCCTCGATCACCGCCTTGTTGCGACCGGTCACGAAGACGATGTGCTCGATGCCCGCTTCGAAGGCCTCGTCCACCGCATATTGCACGACAGGCCTGTCGACCACGGGAAGCATTTCCTTCGGCATCGACTTGGTCGCCGGCAGGAACCTTGTTCCAAGCCCCGCCACCGGTATCACGGCCTTCCTGATTTTCTTCATCGCAAATTCCTTCTGAGGAGATCGACTTCAATCCATTCACAGGCCACGAAAAATCCCTCCATGTGCCTGCATCTTCACCTCCCCACCCCGACGGCAAACTGTGCCGCCATTCTTCGCAACCGCACGGCGATCGGCATGCCCATATGCCTGACCGCCGCCGGGTCGCTGAGCGCCGTCCGGATCGCCTTGAGCGGGGACCGCGCCTTGATGTGCTGAACCATCGACAGGAACGAGGAGGCCTTGCGCAGGCTGCGGCCGCGCCGGGCAAACGCGGCTTGCGCGGCCTCGTCCATCTGATGGGTTTGAGCGAACTCGGCATCCGCCTTGCTCATCGCTTCGACGTGGTGAAGCTCGAGCACGCGCGAAATGGAGCCGCTGCGGATATGATAGGCATAGCCGATATCAGGCTCGACCACGCATTTGCCGCCCTTGGCCAGGGCTTCGGCAAACAGGACGTAGTCTTCGCCGATCCTCAGCTTTTCGTCGTAGCGAAGCCGGTTTTCGTTCAGGAACTCGCGCTGGAAGATCGGCTTGAGATAGCCGAGGTTGAACTTGGATTCGAAGACGACGTTGCCGGCGATGTAGGTGGCCAGCGAAATCTCGCGCAAGCCTTCCAGATACTGCTGCGGAAACATCGCGTCCTCGATGACGCCATCTTCGCGAACGACCTGCAGATTATCGACGGCGATCTGGGCATCCGCGCTTTCGGCACGAGCGATCATGGCCGCGAGCCGGCCGGGAAAGACCGCGTCGTCGGAATCGAGAACCGCGATCCATCTGCCTCGGGCGGCGTCGAGGCCGGCATTCCTGGCGCCGCCGGGGCCGCGATTGCTGGCCAGGGCGACGACGCGGACGATATCCCCGGGATAGGCCCGCGCCACGTCGAGCGTCGCATCGCGCGACTTGTCGTCGACGACGATGATTTCGACGCTGACGCCCTTCTGGGCGATGGCGCTGGCGATCGCCCGATCAAGGGTCGCCTCGGCATTGTAGGCGGCAATAACGAAGGAAACATCGGGGACAGAGCTGACGTCAGGCTGCACGCTTGCCTCCCTCCTGTGGCGAAGGCTGGCCATAGAGGCGGATTTCGCGGATGCCGACGAGGCCGCTGACGACACCGACATGCATAATGCCGCGCAGCACACTGCGGTTCCTGCGTACCGGACTGACGACGACCGGAAGTGCCGAGGCGAAGCAATAGATGGCCTTTGCCGAGGCCAGGCCGACCTGCTTGACCAGGCCGATGCCGCTGGCGCTACTGCCCAGGAGATGGCCATGCGTCTGGCCGACGCGGAAGCGGCGGCGGCCGAGCCAGTCGAATACCGCCCTGGAGCGCGGCACCACCTCGTCGACCCACGCCTCTGGCGAGAAGACGATGCGGCCGCCGGCCTTGTGCATCTGGTCGAAGAATTCGGTGTCCTCGCCGCCGGTCTGGCCACGCGCCAGGCTGAAGCGGCGGCCGCGCAGGCTATCCGAGCCCATCCGCAGCAGAACGTTGCAGGTGTAGCCGGTGTGGATCTCGCCGCGCACCCAGACGGGCAAGGTCGAATGGAAATCGCCGCGCCGCATCCAGTCCGGCGCATCCGGGCGATAGCGCGCCCTGACCGGGCCGAGCACAGCGGCGGCACCGCTTTGCTGCGCCATCGCGACCAGTTCGGCGAGCCATGGAGCCGTGGCCGTCTCGTCGTCATCGATGAAGGCGACGAAATCCGCCGTGCTCGCATCGAGGCAGGCGTTGCGGGCGATCGAGATGTTGCGCGCCGGGGCATGCTGATAGTGGATCGGCACCGTCAATTCCCGCGACAGCGCCGCCACCAGGTCACGGGCCGTCGGGGTGTCGTCATTGTCGGCGACGACGATGCGGATATCGAATCCCGCCGGCATCTCCATGGCGTCGAGCGAGCGCAGCGTGTCGGCCAGTTCCGGCCGGCGGAACGTGCAGACGCCGATGTCGATGCTGCGGTTCTTTGCCGACACCGCCATCAAGCCACTCCTCGTCGCGAGCCGAGGCCGAGAAGCTGCAGCCAGAAGCCGACCGACCAGCCAAGATGCATGACCATGGCCGAGACGCCGGCCAGCGCCACGTCGGCCTTGCGCTGGCGGATAGCCGTCACCAGTCCGTAGCCCAGGCACACCGACGCCCACAGCAGCAGCGGCACCGCCGCCAGCCAGTGCACGAAGGAGAAGGCCGCCAGCAGCACCACCGGGAACACCAGCAGCGGCACCATCTGCCTCACCTTCGGGATGACGCGATGCTTCAGCACATTCTTGGCACGCCCGCGACCGTAGCCGAGATACTGGAAATAGAGGCCTGAGAGCGAGGCGCGCGGATAGTAGACCATCTGCGTCTTGCCGCTCATCCAGATCTTGTAGCCGGCCTTGCGCAGGCGATAATCGAGCTCGGCGTCCTCGTTGTGGCTGAACGTTTCGTCGTAGCCGCCGACGGCGCCGAACGCCGATATCCGCATCAGTGCATGATGGCCGTGATCGATCCACTGTCCCTGCGAAAGATGCCTGTGCTTCGAACCGCCGGTGCCGAGCTTGGAGTTCTGCGCCGCGGCGGCCGCCTTCTGCACGGCACCGCTGCCGCTGGTCAGCATCGAAACGACGACCGAATCCGCTGATGTAGCCAAAGCTTCCTCGACCAGCCGGTCGCAATAATCGTCGGGATAACCGCCATGCGCATCGATGCGGATGAGATAGTCGGCACCATCGCCGAAGGTACCGACGGCGAGATTGATCGCCGCGCTCTGGATGCGCCGCTTGTTGTGGAGCAGGATAACCCGCGGGTCCCGGGCAATGACGTCCTCTACGATGGAAAGCGTGCCATCGGTGCTGCCGCCGTCGGCGACGATGATCCGGGCGCCAAGCCGGGCGGCTGCGGGCCGCAATTGATCGAGCAGCGCACCGATATGGGCGGCTTCGTTCAGGCACGGGATAACGATCAGGCTGGATGAGGGTTTTTCCGTCGGCGTCATCAACCTCTGTCCATCTTGCCTCTGTCCATCCTTGGCCATCCTATGCCAATGCCTCGGCGGCAAAGGAGCCGGGCACGGCCGTCAGGCTGCGCAGCCGCTCGACAAGCGCCCGGCAATCGCTGCGATCGTAGCTCCAGGTCCTCGGATTGCGCGCCAGAACACGCCCTTTCAGCCTGGCGAAGCGATGCTCTTCCATCTTGCCGAGCACGGCTTCGAGCGCTTCGGGCGACGCCTGCGGCAACAGCACGCCGATATCCTGCTGTTTGAGGAACCGCCCGGTCTCGGTGTTGCCCATAGAGATCGGCACCGCGCCGAAACGGCAGCCTTCGTAGAGCCGGTTGGGCAGAAGCCATTCGGAGTTCTGCCCCGCTTCGAAGAAATCGATCGCCCAGGAAAAATGGACATCGTTGTAGATCGCCGCCATGTCTTCCGGATTGCGGTAGGGCCCGAGAAACGACAGCCACGGCTCGGCTTCGACAAAGCCGTGAAAGTCAGGGAATTCCGACAAAGCCGGACGTCCGCGCAGCACGATTTCAAAGCGGCCCTCCATGCGGCGGGAGAAATCGGCCAGCAGCTCGAGCGAGCGGCGGCAGCGCAGCGCACCGAACCAGCCGATCCGCCATGGCGGACCGGCCGGGCTCTCTTCAGCCTCCGGAGCGCCGGGCAAGATCGTCGCGGCCTCGAAATATTTGTTTTCGACCAGCTCGATGGGTGCCGCGACCTGGCCGAACGGCTTGAAATAATTGGCGATAAAGGCAGGAGAACTGGTCACCAGCAGCTTCACATCCCTGGCCAGAAAGCGTTCGGTGGCGCGCAGCGCCTTGCCCAGGACATCGTTGCGCAGCACAAGCCGATGAATGTCGAGGCACTCGTATACGATCGGGACCGATGCACCGAAGGCTGACCTGGCGCGGCGGGCAAGCGCCAGCATTTCCAGGTTGCGCGCGATGATGAGATCCGGTTTTGGCATGCCGCCAAGCTTCGAGCCTATCGAAACGGCTGCTTTGGCGACGGCCGCGAGGCGTTGGCCGAATCGCCCGTCACGCGTCGCGCCGAGGTCGATCGGCCGCAGTCCCTCGATATCCGCAATCGGATTCGCGGTGCGACGGAAGCCGGCCAAAGTGACCTGGGCCCCACCTGCCCTGAGCATCGTGATCCGCCGGCGCACCGCCGGGTCGGAAACGTCGTGCACAAGGTACAAGACATGCAGCATAAAAACTCGACCGCTGTTGGCCCACCCGAGGGAATGCTAGTACAGCTCTTGCTGCATCGCAACATTTTTGCTGCACGCATCGACGTTTTCTGTTGCACTGCAAAATTATTGCCGTAGTTTGTGGTCGGCGGCGGTCGTGGATTTCGGGCTCGGAAATCCACGTAAAAAATCAGGAATCCTGAATTTGGAAGCCAATGCATTCGATCCGCCAGAAGGCTCCTTGCGCAAATCGGTTGGGCGCGGCGCGGTTGTCACGGCCATGGCGCAATCGGTGCGGGTCGCGACACAGATCCTGTCCGTCATCGTGCTGTCGCGGTTATTGTCGCCACAGGATTTCGGTGTCGTGGCGATGTGCGCGCCGGTGCTTGCCTTTATCGCCCTGTTCCAGGATTTCGGCCTGACCCAGGCGACGATCCAGAAATCAGGCATCCGGCATGAGGAGGTGAACTACCTCTTCTGGATCAATGTCGCCGTCAGCGCTATCCTGGCTTGCGTGCTTGCGGGTGCGGCGCCGCTGGTTGCTGCCTTCTACGGCGAGCCGCGCGTGACGGGCCTGGTGGCTGCGTTCGGGCTGCAGATCATGGCCTATGGGCTGGGCGCCCAGCATCTGGCGCTCTTGACACGCCGCATGCAGTTCGGCCGGCTGGCCGTCATCGACGTCGCCAGCGCCATTGCCGGGCTTGCGGTGTCGATCGCCTGGACCTTTATCGATCGCTCCTATTGGGCCCTGTTTGCCGGTACGCTGACCGGTGCCGTGTTGCCGACGCTCTGCTATTGGGCGAGCTCGCGCTGGCGTCCGGGCCTGCCGCGCAAGGTCGCCGGCATCGGCGAGCTGATCAATTTCGGCGCCGGCATCACCGGCTTCAACTTCGCCAATTTCTTTGCCCGCAACCTCGACAATGTGCTGATCGGCAAATATTGGGGCGAGGCGCAACTCGGCCTCTATGACCGCGCCTACAAGCTGCTTCTGTTTCCGTTGAGCCAGATCACCAACCCGCTGTCGAAGGTGATGGTTCCGGCGCTTTCCAGGCTTAAGGACGAGCCGGATCGCTACCGCAGCGCCTATCTGCGCGTCATGCCGCTGATCCTTCTGGTGGCGCTTCCCGGCGTCGCCTTCGCCACCGCGATGTCGGATGTGCTGATCCCCTTCGTGCTCGGCGAGCAATGGCGCGCAAGCGGCTCGATTTTCCTGGCGCTCGGCTTTGCCGGGCTGCTGCAGCCGCTCAACAATCCGGCCGGGTGGCTTTTCGTCAGCCAGGGCCGCTCCGGCGATTTCATGCGCTGGGGCATCATAACGGCCGTGACGTCGGTGCTGGCTTTCATGCTCGGCCTGCCCTATGGCGCGCTGGGCGTGGCGATCGCCTATGCGATCAGCGAATATCTGCGGACGCCGTTCCTGTGGCTTTATGTCGGCAGGAGCGGGCCGCTGCAGGCGCACCATGTGCTTCGCGCGGCAACGCCGTTCGTGCTTGGCGCCCATCTGGCGCTGGCCGTGATCTGGTTCATCAAGCCCCTGCTGCCCCAGCAGCATGTCGTCGCCCTGGCCAGCGGCGCCGTGCTCTCCTACCTCATCACCATCGTCATCGCACTGGCATTCGCCTCCGGCCGCGAAGCCTTGCGCGAGGCCCTCAAGATGCTGCCGGCAAGGCTGCCTGCGGCGGCGGCGCGCGAAGCGCAATAATTTGGGCGTCTTCGACTGCTACGGACATCTCCTCCAGGACCAGGTCTGAACCATGCACTACCGATCGATCTCCGATATGAACGACGCCATCGTCAGGGGCCTGCACCGGCTGCCGCGCGATATCGACCTCGTGGTCGGTGTGCCGAGAAGCGGCGTTTTGGCAGCGACGCTGGTCAGCCTTGCCGCGAACATCCCGATGACCGATCTCGACAGCTTCCTGGCAGGTCGGATCTATACGTCTGGCGTCACCAAGCGCCGTGCCGCTCTCGACCGCAAGGTTTCCGAGATGCGCAAGGTGCTGGTGATCGACGACAGCGTCGCCGGCGGCAACGCCATGCGCGACGCACGCGCCCGCATCCAGGCTTCGGGCATCGAGGCGGAGTTCACCTTTGCCGCCGTGTTCGGCCTTGAGCCCCAGCACCAGGAAACCGACCTCGTCTTCGAAGTCGTGCCGCATCCGCGCATGTTCCAGTGGAACTTCATGCATCATAAATTCCTGGCGCAATGCTGCGTCGATATTGACGGCGTGCTGTGCCTCGATCCGACAGAGGCGGAAAACGACGACGGCCCGGCCTATGAGAAATTCCTCAGCGAAGCGCGGCCGCTCCATGTCGCGACCCACAGGATCGGCTGGCTGGTCACCAGCCGGCTGGAGAAATACCGCGCGCTCACCGAGGCATGGCTCGCCAAGCATGAGATCAAATACGACCAGTTGATCATGCTCGATCTGCCGAGCAAGGCGGAACGGCAACGGCTCGGCGCGCATGGCAGTTTCAAGGCCGACTTCTACCGCAAGTCCGATGCCATCCTGTTCATCGAGAGCGAGCACGAACAGGCGCTGAGGATCACCGAACTGTCAGGCAAGCCGGTGCTGTGCGTGGAAACGCATATGGTCAGCTTTCCCAACACGCTGTCGCTGCCGGCACTTGGTCAGGCGGCCAGGAACCTGCCGGCAAGGCTGCGGCAGATCAAGTCGCAAGAGGGCCGCAAGAGCGCTGCCAAGACCATTGCCCGCGCCCTGCTTGGCGCCCGCGGCTACGAGACGCTGAAAAGCCGGGTCAAACGCCCGGCCTGACCTGCTCAGGCGGCGCCGTTAGGGCAATTCCAGGAAAAGTGTGAACGGTTTTCCCGGGAAAAGCGCATAGCGCTTTCCCTTGGGAATTGATCAAAACAAAGAGTTAGAGGAGTTCGCCGTTTCCGTGACACGGCGAACTCCTCTAGGCCGCCTGTCGCGCGCGTTGCTGCATCGCCCTGTCCAGTATCGAGAAGAAGGTGATGAACTGGCGATCGGGATCGAGTTCCGGGCGCCCGGCGAAGCTGCGGGCGAGGCTTGAAAGCCGGTCATATTCCTGGTTGTCGTTCCACAGCCGCCTGACGGCCGCGACCCAATCGGCCAGCGGAGCATCGTAATCCAGCACCACGCCACCGGAGCCGACAGCCTCGGGCAGACCGCCGCGCCGCGAGCCGACAACCGGGATTCCGCTGCAATGGGCCTCCGAAGCGACGCGGCCCCACGCCTCTTCCCACTTGCTGGGAGCAAGCAGGATCTTCGTGCGGCCATAGACCGTCTTCATGTCGCTGGTGCGGCTCTCCAGGACGACATTGCCCAAGGGAGCGATCGTCTGTTCGATCCGCGCCCGGTGATCGTCGTCGAGCTTCCAGCTTTCGACGAACAGGAATGGGATTTCGCGGCAGGCGCCGGCGATCCGCACCGCGAGTTCAAACCCCTTTTCCTCATAAGGGTTGATCAGCGTGACGAACTGGCCCGTCGTTGGCGTCGAGTAGTGCGCCGGGTTGATGGTGGGCGGGATTACCACCGCCTCGATGCCGAACTCCTGTCTGTAGGTACGTGCGGTGAAGTCCGAATTGGCGATGTAAAGCGCTGAATGCAATTCGCGCAGATCGCCGCCCAATTCATGGAACTCGACATTGCGGAGATAAACGACCAGAGGCACGCCCTCCGCCTGCAGCGCCTTGCCGATCGGAACCGATTTGTGACACTGGACCACGGCGACATCGGGTTTCAGCCTGTCGACGGCATAGCCCGCCGCTTCCCAGGGAAACCAGGCCCGCACCACCGGATAGCCGGGATAGCTGTCGACAACCGCCGGCTGCCGCAACAGCTTCATCTTGGCGCGCGCCTTGAAGCCGAAGACACCATCACCGAACAGGGCGGCGAGCACAGCGGCTTCATGACCGTGCTCGATCAGCTGTTCGGCCAGATGATGCGTGCTCGACTGAACGCCGCCGCTGAACTCAGGCGGGTAGCCGTTGCCGCCTGCAAAGAGAACTTTCATGATCGGGCTCCTTGTCGCATCTCGTATTCCTTGCTCGGAGACAACAGCAAAGTCCGCCGCCTCTCTTTTCGACGTCAGGCAAGTTTCGGCGGCTCCAGATTGGCGAAGGGATTGGTACAGGATTGCCAGCCGGTAAATCGGATCGGGTCGTTGGGCGAACTGCGCCAGGCGTAGTCCGTCAGCATATGGAATTCGGCGACGACCCAGCGGTCGAAATGCAGCAGATCTTCCCGCTTCCGCTGGGGCAGCAAGCGGCGCGCGGCCCCCAGTTTGAGCTCCTCCACCAAGGTGACGGCGTCACTCAGTTTTTCGCTCGGAAAGTTCCATGGATTCCTGTCGCGGAACGCCAGCACGAACTGCTGCAGATGCTCGATGCGGATGTTCAACTTGCCAAGGTATTTTTCCAGCGTGACGCGCACCAGATCCTCGTCCGAGAACGAGGAAACGGCGGCGTAGGCGACCCCTGTCGAAACCACTCCGCCAGCCATGACGGCCAGGGCCGAGCGTCGGGAAATCTCGATCATGCGATACCTCCTTTCACGCGATCCGGCTCGCCGCCCGCAAGGACAGCGCTGCCGCGGTCAGGCTCGGGTTGGCGCAGGAGCAGCTCGGATAGGTGCTGGTGCCGACGACGACCAGATTTCTGAGCTGGTGGTGGATCATGCCGCTGTCGATGACCGAATCGGCTGCGCCCGTACCCATCCTCAGCGTGCCCTGGACGTGCGATTCGGTCGGCCGGATGCCGCGATCGAAGAGCTTTTCGACCGGCAGCGGCGCCAGAAGGCCAGGCAATTTCTCCAGAGCGCGCGCCATGCCCTTCACCGCATAGTCCGATGGCGCCTTGAAGCTGACGAAGGCATTCTCATCCTCGTCAAGCGTGACGAAGTTCTCGGGATCGAGCAAGTCCTCGGTGACCACGACAAGCGGCAGCGCCTGGCGTAGCCGCCCTTTTTCGGCACGCAGTCCGTGCTGCCAGCGGTTCTCGAAATAGACCAGTGCCGCCGCATGCTCCGATCGGTGAGGACCATCATAGAGGCCGAAATTCAGGCCGGTGGTGATGGTGCTGCCGTCGAAATTGTCGACGCCGTCTAGATAGACCTCGAAATTCCAGCCGTAGGATTCATGCAGGCCGCTGCCGACGAATTCGCCGCCCAGGCCGGATCGCAGCATGATCGCCGCGCTCTGGATGGCATTGGCGCCGAGAATGAAGAGATCGCCGCTGACCTGGTATTCCTTGCCGTCATGGCTGAACGTGACCGAACGGACAGCGCCGCCGACGTGATCGAGCCGGCGCACTTCCGCACCGAGGCAGACCGAAACGTCGGGATGCTCGAAGACGTGCATCAAGCCGTTGTTGACGGTGAATTTGGCGTCGACCGGACACAGCCAGCAACGCAGATTGGCACAGCACGAGGTGCGTTGCGATGTCGGCAGCCGCGCCCGCGCGGTTGGCATGACGAAGTGCTGGCCGGGCTGCGCCGCCTTCATCATCCTGTCCGGTGTCGACATGCGATGCGGCGGTTGCGGAAACGGCTTCGAGCGGGGCAGCATCGCCGCCATGTCGGGATCGCCGGAGATCGACATGATGTCTTCCGCGTCGCAATAGAACGGCTCGACGTCGTCATAGCTGATCGGCCAGTCATTGCCGATGCCGTAGGTGCTTTTCAGCCGGAAATCATTGGGATGAAATCTTGGCGTCTGCGCGAACCAGCAGTTCGTCCCGCCACCCAGTCCGATCGTGTAGTTCCACGGCTTGTTGGAATTGGTCTTGTAGGTCGTCTCGTCTTCGATGTCGGTGTTGACGTTCTGCTCGAGCTGCCATTCATGGGTGTTGTGGCGTCCCCACTCCAGCACCAGAATGCGCGCCTTTCGGCGCTTGGCGAACTCATGCAGGAAGAAGGCCGAACCGAAGCCGGAGCCGATCGCAACGAGATCGAAATGGTCCTTGGTGATTTGCCCCGGCTTTACGTCCAGCACCATCGGCTACAACTCCACACAGAAATACCCGCTCAGTCCCAGCGCCCGCAGGCCATGTGCGGACCGGTCTTGCATCCGTCTGCCAGGACCTGGTCTCATGCCGCCATTCTGCCGATCGAGTGATATTCGATGCCGTGGCGGGCGATGACCTTGGGGTCATAGAGGTTGCGGCCGTCGAAAATGACCGGCGTGGTCAGCGCATCCTTCACCGCGTCGAAGGACGGCGCACGGAAGCTCTTCCATTCTGTGGCGATCAGCAGCGCATCGGCGCCGCGCAGCGCCGCCTCCTTGGTGCCGCACAGAAGCAGGTCGTCGCGCAGCCCGTAGATGGACTGGCATTCCTGCATCGCCTCGGGATCATAGGCCTGCACATTGGCGCCGGCCTTCCAGAGCGCTTCCATCAGGACGCGCGCCGGCGCCTCACGCATGTCGTCGGTGTTGGGCTTGAAGGCCAGGCCCCAGAGCGCAAAGGTCTTGCCTTTGAGGTTGCCCTTGAAATAGCGGTCCACCTTGTCGAAGAGAACCGATTTCTGTGCGTTGTTGCGCTCCTCGACGGCGCGCAGCAGCTTGGCATCGAACTTGACGCCTTCGGCGGTCTTGATCAGCGCCCGCACATCCTTGGGGAAGCACGAGCCGCCATAACCGAGGCCCGGATAGATGAAATGGTAGCCGATGCGCGGATCGCTGCCGATGCCCTTGCGGACCTCCTCGATGTCGGCGCCGAGCTGTTCGGCCAAATTGGCCATCTCGTTCATGAAGCTGATCTTGGTCGCCAGCATGCAGTTGGCGGCATATTTGGTGAATTCGGCGCTGCGCACGTCCATCACGATCATCTTCTCGTGGTTGCGGTTGAACGGCGCGTAGAGTTCGCGCATCACAGCCTCGGTGTCCTCGCTGTCGGTGCCGACGATGATGCGGTCCGGCTTCATGCAGTCGGCGACCGCGGACCCCTCCTTGAGGAACTCGGGATTCGAAGCGACATCGAAAGCCAGGTCCTCGCGGCCTCTTTTCTTCAACGTGTCGGCGATCCTAGCTTTCACCTTTTCGCAGGTGCCGACCGGCACCGTAGACTTGCCGACGACGATCTTGGGTTTGTCCATTTCGCGGCCGATGGTCTCGGCGACGGCCAGCACATATTTGAGGTCGGCCGAGCCGTCCTCGCCCGGCGGCGTGCCGACCGCGATCATCTGGATCTCGCCATGCCTGACCGCGGCGGCGGCATCGGTGGTGAACTTGATGCGGCCGGCAGCATGGTTTTCCTTAACGAGGTTTTCCAAACCGGGTTCGAAAATGGGAACCAGGCCCTGGTTGAGCCGCTCGACCTTGGCGGCGTCGATGTCGACGCACATGACCTGGTGCCCGACTTCGGCAAGGACCGCAGCCTGCACGAGGCCGACATAGCCAATTCCAAACACCGTCAAATTCATTCGGTTTCATTCCCATGCAAGGCAGCGGACCGTTTTCGGTCCCGCCGGTTCAAATCGACTTTCCCAACTACTTTACACTGCATGCCAGCGATTCCGGAAATTGACAGGGTTCGCCGAGCGCCGTGAAGGCAACCCGCTCGATCTGCAGGGAAAGCTTGCGGCCCGGATCCGCGAACGCTCCCATCCAACCCTTCATCGTATCGCTGCCCCAAAAACTGAAGAATATCTTCTGTGCATGGCTGGGCAGCTTCGCCGGGTCGGTAATCGTGTTCACCAGCTGGCCGTTGACGTACCATCGCAAGCTGTCCTTCTGCCAGACGAAGGCGTAGTCGTTGAAGGCGTTCTCCGTGCCGCCCGGCACGTCGACGAGCTTCTCGTTCTTGCCCTTGCCCGCGATATAGGCATTGACCTGCACCTTGGAGGTGTCCTTGGTCAGGACCTCGAAGTCGATCTCGTCCCAGGGCTGCTTGTCGCTGGGACCGATATAGGTGAAGAACGCCGCGTTGAGGCCGGAGCCGGTATCGGTCTTCAGCCGTGCCTCATAGGTGCCGTAGCCGAAGCGCTGCTTGGTCTGGATCTCGCCGCAGACGTAGTCGCGATCCTTCAACGTCTGCTTTTCGAAGCCGAGCGACAGCACATTATTCGACAGTCCGACCATGCCTTTCGACCAGGTGCAATTCTGATGGCTGCCGTTGTTCCAGCCGTCGGAAACATACCAGCGCGCACGATCGAAGCTTTTGAAATCATCGACGAAGGACGGCGATGTCGGAATGTCCTGGGCGTAGGAAGGGGTTGCCACGAAAGCGCCAAGAGCAGCCAGCAGCAACGCACCGAGCGACCCCAGCCGCCGCCGGGCGGCTTGCCCGGCCCGATATGAGAGAGACGGTGCGTCAATTGCTGTCGTAGGTTTCGGATTCGAATTCATACCAAACTCACCTTTGCGCTGTGTGTCCCCAACCCAAAGTCGACGTTCGAACCGCTCCTGAACGGGCCAACCTTGACCTCCCTTGTGACCCTCTCGATTGCTTCCCGCCCTGCATCAAATCTGTTGCAACAGTTCCGAGCCTTCACGTTCAACCTCTGCCTGCGCCTGCCGGCCAGGCGAATTCCGCCGAGGTGGCCGAATCGGCATTCTCGTCGAAGACCATATCCAGCGAATGACGGAGCTCTTTCATCATGCCGTCCTGGCGCGACAGCGCCGCGATGCGGCGTTCGCAATTCAGGATCGACTGTGTCAGTGCGCTGACTTCCGAAGACCGCTTGTCGGAAGCTGAGCCGTTTTCCATGGCTTCGACCAGGAAGGCGGCGTTGGTCGACGTTGTCCGGTAGCGATTCTCAAGCCCGGTTCTCTCGGCCTCGATCTCGGCCGCAATCTGCTCGAACAGCTTTGCCAGACGATCAAGACGTGAAACATCGGCCTGCCGGTCGCGGGCCGGATCCCTTGATCTGAAACCGAATATCGAGGCCATGGACTCAGGTTCCTGTCATCGCCGGCTTGTGGGCCGGGCTTCTGGCCGATCCCCGCAGCCGGGGCTCAAAAACTCGTGTTGCGTTGTCCTGCTCCGGAGAGACATCAGACCAATCCGATCGGGGGCCAGTTCGGCTGGTTGTCCACTATGCTGCACCGCAACATAGACTGCCATCGTCGGAGCCGCGAGGCAACCACCCAATTCGTAAACTCTTAAATCCGGCCGAAATGGTTTCCGTGATGACGTGCCGCGAGGACAAATTGCAAGCACCGGGGTCCGCTCTCAGCGTTCCTTGCCCATGCTGGTTCCGGCCATCAGAAAACGCCGCGGCGGGACATGTTTTTGGCTGGACATAAGGCCGACGCGACGAAACAGCGCCTCGAGCTTGTCGGAAGCCACGCCCTGGACGATGGGGACGAGGTTGGACAGGCTGGCGAAAGCGTAAGCCGCAGCCGATGCCAGCCCCCGCTCAGCCTTGACGTCAAGGAAATTGCGCAGCCGATATTTGTCGCGCACGTGCCGTTCATGCCGCCTTAGCACCGCCTTCGAGCCTTCTGGCAGACTGTCTATCGCCAGCAGCGCCAGATCCGCATCGGCCAAACGCTTCAGGTCCTGGGTCTTGTGGCGGCCGCTCAGAGAATCGGCGCGGACGACGGCGCCGTAGCCGCAGGAGCGAATGACCTTGAACCGTGCCCCGCATGCGACCGCGCGGGCGTAGAGTTCATAGTCCTCGCCCAGCCGCAGGCTCTCGTCGTAGCTCAACCCGTGGCGGTCGAGGAAGGCACGGCTGATCACCGGCTTCAAAAAGCCCAGTTCGCCCCTCTGCACGCGGCGCCTGGAGATGTTGCCTTCGACGAAGCGCTCGAAATCGAGGAATTCCGGATCGGCGGCAAATTGCGGCGCGACGATTTTCGTCGCGTCGCCCGTCGCATCATCCCTGATCAGCATGATGTTGTCGGCTGCGAAATCCCAATCGGCGCCGGCAAACAGGTTGCGAAACCGGCCTTCGAGGAAGAAATCGTCGGCATCAAGAATGCTGATGAACGGCGATTTCGAGCCGGCGATGGCTGCGTTGCGGGCAAAGGAGGGGCCGCGATTGACATCGAGGCGCATCACGGAGAGCCGCCCGCTGCCATCATCGGCGGATCGTGCGACATCGGCGGTGTGGTCGGTGGAGGCATCATCGACAACGACGACCTCCGCCACTTCCGGTTCGCGCAACGCGGATGCGATGGCGACGGCGATTGTCGCTGCGGCGTTTTTTGCCGCGATGATCACGCAGACCTCGGATTTCGTCATCGACATGGATTTGCCTCTCGTACAGGTAATATCGATTTGCCCTCGCCCCGTACTCCTTCGATGCCCTACAGAATTGCCATCAGCACCCGATTTGCCTTCATTCAGCGACTCCCCGGCCGCTCGAAGATACGGCGGCTGATATCGGCGGACGCCGCCCAGCCGGCTTCGGCCAGATAGCGGACCGGCGCGCGGCCGCACAGTTCCCACAGCACCGTTCGCCGCTGTGGCCACCGGAGCGACGGCAGCCACGGCGCGATGACCATGCTGAGCAGATCCTCATTGCCGATGCGCGACAGGATCCTGGTCGCGCGCTGCGACAGCAGCGTGCCAGCACCGCCGAGTAGCACATCGGCGGCGCGCAGGCCAAGCAGCAGCGTGTCGTCCAAACCTTGCACGGTTGCGGCATCGAGCAAACGCTGCTGATCCGCCTCGTCGAGCCGGCCGGCGCTGGCGCCGATATCACAGACGTAGCCCGCGCAGGGTTCCCGGTTGAAAAGTGCCTTGGCAACGCTGATGCAGGACAAAAGCAAAGTATCGGCAACCGAGGTGAACGGCACCGTCGCGCCGGCGATTTCGACCTGTCGTTTGCGCCGCAGGAACCCGTCCGCGTCGCGCGGGCTTGGCGAGCCGGGCTGCTGGAGGCGGTAGTGGAGATCTACCGTGGACGACCTCGGCCCGTCGTCCCGGGTCATGTGCTGTTCGCCGAGGAAGCGGACCCACCAGACGGAGTTCGACTTGCCTGATACCTCATAACCGATCTTGCGAAGGGCATCACGCGCCCTGACAAATCCGAGCGGCGAAACCAGAATGTCGACATCGCCGGACGGCTTCATGAAATGGTCGTCGTAGAGAAGCTGCTGCTGGAACGGACCCTTCAGAAAAACAAAATCGATCTCGTTGGCGCGCAGCACATCATGGACCGCCATGGAATCCATGATGCAGGACGCGTTCATCGAAACCGTTCTCCTGCGGTAGGTGTCGAGCCATCGGAAAAGCTCAGGCGGCCTCTCAAGCGCGGGTGCGCGCGAAAGGGCCTTGAGGACAAAGGTGGCGACCTTGTTCAGCCTGGCGATGTCGGCAATTTTGGCACCGTCCAGATCACGCATCGAAATGTCGCCCGCGCCGGCGTGCGGCCCGGCAAAATACAATCGCAGGCAGGCCTGCACGTAGGCCACCTCGTCGGCACAGCCGGCAGCGCGCAATCGTTCGTATGAGCCGTCAGGCAAGGCCATTTAGCGCACAATCTCCAAAGAAAGCGGTTTGCGCGAACACTTATGCTGCATGTGCGAAGCAAACATCACCAAAAACCTCGGTGCCGTAAAGCCTTTCCTTTTGCAGTGCGAATTTTTGCAACCGAGCGCCTATCGAGATCGCGTCGGAAAGAAGTGAGAACCGCGGCTGAAATATGCTTGTCAGGTCTTTTGCCGATCCCCGGCCGAATTTTCCAAACAGAAAATTCTTTCCATTAGCGAGGCCTAAAAATAGGCACAAAGCAAACGACTTATGCAAGCAAAATCACATGCTTAAAGAATCAGCGCGGGCGCTGCCATCGTGCCCAAGGAATCGGCTAAAAAGTGACAAGTTTTAGGCATGGCCGCTCATGTCCTGACGCCAGCAACGTAATTGATTAACGGAAGGTAAAACAGTCTTGACTCATAAATGCTGCCGTGCAGCTATTGCATTGCAGCATAAAAGTGCTGACGGCACTCGACAGGCCGTTTCCAGTCCTAAATCGGAGAGTAAAATGGAACAGAATGTTGAAAAGCATGAATACGAGACACCAAGCCTGACGGTTCATGGTTCGATTGAGACCATCACCCAGGGTGGCGGCGGCAACACGGCGATCGACGCATCGTTCCCCGCGCACACGCCGATCGGCGACCTGACGTTCTCCTGAGACTTATAGCCGTTTCCAGAGTGACATTTTGGGACTCTGGATTCAAAAGCAGACGTAAGAGGGGTCGGGGGGCCAGCCTCCCGACTTCTCCTGCGCCAACCGGAGATGTCGAAGCGTTTTGTCAGTGAGGTGCGGGGATGAACTGGAAGCAATCCGACCATGATCTGGCCGACCACGATAGCGTGAGTGCGACCAAGGATGCCGTGGCTTGCGAGTTCGGCGATGGCTTGGCGCTGCTCAATCTCAAATCCAATGTCTACTACAGCCTGAATGGCGTCGGCGCCTTCATCTGGGATTTGATCCAGGAGCCCCGGTCGATCGGCGACATCCGCAGCGCCGTGCTTGCGCGCTATAATGTCGACCCGGTGCGCTGCCAGGCCGATGTCTACGCATTGCTGAAGGGCCTGGCCGAAAATGGGCTTGCGAGACGGCATCATGAGGCACTTGTCTAAGCCGACGCAGCACAAGGCGCTGGTTTCGCAGGCCATAGTTTCGCGGACCCTGGTTTCGCGGGCCACGGCTTTACGGCAGAAACCCGCGAGGGAAACAGGCCTCAAGCAGTCGAAGCGCGGCGGAAGCCGGCACGGGCTGGTCAGGATTTTCTCCCTGAGCGGCTCGGAAATGATCTTCCTTGGCCATTGCCTGCTGGTGGTGGCGACAGTTCGGCTGGGGCTGACCCTGCTGTCCTACAATCGTGTACGCAGCCTGGTGACGCGGCTCGACGCGCGGCAGTGCGCCTCGATGGGCGAACTGCGGCGTGTCGCCTGGGGTGTTGCCGCCGCGGCCCGTTCCGTCCCTTACGCTACGTGCCTGACCCAGGCGCTCTCCGGCCAGTATATTCTCGCCCGCCAAGGCAATGAATCGACGATACGCATCGGCATCGAACGTGGTACGGGCGAGCAGTTGAAAGCACATGCCTGGCTGGTCAGCGACAACCATATCGTGCTTGGCGGATCGATCGACGGCTTCGCCCATCTCGTCGACCACGGCAGCCGATGAGCGGCGTCGCCGGAATCCTGCTGCGCGGAGCACACGCACCAGCGGTCGCGGCGGCAGACATTCAGCAAATGCTGGCGCGCATGCGCCATCGCGGTCCCGACGGCGGTTCATGGTGGCTGGACACCAGCATCGCCCTTGGCCACGCCTGGCTCAACACATCGGATGAGGTCGGTCCAGGCCCTTTGACGATGGCTGGCGGCCGGCTCGCCATCACCGCCGATTGCCGGCTGGACAACCGTGACGAGTTGCTGGCCAGGCTCGGTATCCGCAACCAGTCGGTGGCCGACGCGATCGTGCTGATGCGGGCCTATCTGCGTTGGGGCGAAGCCTGTCCGGAGCATCTGCAAGGCGATTTCGCGTTCGCCATCTGGGATGACGAGCGGCAATCGCTGTTTTGCGCGCGAGATCATTTTGGCGTCAAGCCGTTCTACTACCACGCGGCGGACCGGCGTTTTGCCTTTGCGTCCGAGATCGGGCCGATCCTGGGCGTCGAAGGTATCCGCGCGCGTGTCAGCGAGCGCCAGATCTCCGGTTTCCTGGCCGGGCTTCCCGACGACCCGCAGTCGACCCCCTACAGCGATATATTCAGCCTGCCGGCCCGCCACAGCCTGACCGTTACCGCGCAACAGGTGATGTTGCGTCGATACTGGCAGATCGAGCCGTCGGCGCGGCCCTTGCGGTCGGATGCATCGGAGGAATTCGCCCATCTGTTCTCGCAATCGGTGCGCAGCCGCATGCGAGGGACCTCGGCAGTCGGCGCAATGCTGAGCGGCGGCCTCGATTCCTCATCTATCGCCTGTGTCGCCGGCCTGCAGAATGCCGCTGCGCGCAGGCCGAAGCTGCCGACCTTCTCGCTGATTTTCGAGAGGGGCTCGCCGATGGACGAGCGGCCCTTCATCGATGCCGTTCTCGACCAGCAGAAGGTCGACGCGACGCTGATCCCGGTCGGCAACTATGCCCCATTCGCCGAATTCGAACGCGTGCTGGAAGAACAGGAAGGAACGTTCCTGGCGCCGGGCCTGACGCTCACCCGCGGTATCTACCGGACTGCCGGCGCCAAGGGCATCAAGGTGCTGCTGGACGGCCATGGCGGCGACGAGGTCGTTTCCCAAGGCCATGGTCACCTGCACGAGCTTGCGAATGGCGGCCGATGGATGGATCTGTGGCGCGAGGTCCGCAGCGCCTCCAATACCTATGGCGACAGCACGCTTGGCCTTTATCTCCAGTTCCTGACCCTCTACGGGCCGGCCTGGCGCATCGCCAAGCTGAGGCATCTGGCCAACCGTGCCCTTAACAGGATCCGCAAGCCCGCGCACGTGCAGCGCGCACGAAGCTGGCGCGACCTGATCAATCCGGACCTTGCCAAGCGCACCGAGCTTGTCGACCGGTTTCACCGGGCCGGCTATATGCCGCCCGGCGTTCAGGCCAGCGACGCCTTGAGCCATCGCTGGATCCTGTCGAACGGCTATGTCCCGCATGCTTTCGAGGTTCTCGACAAGGCCGCCGCCAATTTCGGCGTCGAGCCGCGATACCCATTCTGGGATAAGCCGCTGGTCGAGTTCTGCCTGGCATTGCCGGGCGAGGAGAAGCTGAGCCACGGCTTTGGTCGCTATGTGCTGCGTCGCGCCATGCAAGGCGTATTGCCGGAGGCGGTGCAGTGGCGGCGCGACAAGATCGACTTCACCGCCAATCTCGTCAACGGCATGCTGCGCAACCATCGCGACCTCCTGGAACAGCTGCTGGTCTCGGATGCGAACCGCATCGCGCCTTATGTCAATCTGCCGCAAGTGAGTGCTGCCTATGCGCGACTGCTGCGCCAGCCCGATCAGGCAGCCCCCCTGGATGTCCAGTATGTCTGGCGCTCGGCCTCGCTGTCGCTCTGGCTGCGGCAACTCCAGCACGGCGGGAGCCCCACGTGATGCCGCGCAACGAGCAGCTCGCTCTATACAATGATGATGCCTTTTCACATGGCCGGGCCATGCGAGAACGCCGCTTCTACCGCGCCTATGGTCTGATCATCGCGTCGGAGGTGATGTTGCCCGAACTGCAGCCGGCGCCGCCGGGGGCGGCGGATCTCGTGATCGCTGTCGGCGCGATCGACCTGCCAAAGCCGGCGCCCGAAGCAGCGACCGATTTTCGTTTCGAGCCGGACCGGCAATATCTGGCTTGGCATGCCGTGGGCGCGTTCCTGATCACCGATTTCAGCCGTATCGACATCGAACCGGCGCCCGGCGTCGACGATGCGCTGCTCGCGTTTCCGCTGCTCGGTCCGGTCATGGCGCTGCTCTTGCACCGGCGCGGCCTGCTTGTCCTGCATGCCAGTGCCATCGCCGCCGCCGGCACCAGCGCCATCTTCATGGGTGACAAGGGAGCCGGCAAGTCGACGACGGCAAGCGCGATGATCCGGGCCGGGCATCGACTGCTTACCGATGACGTGGTGGCGCTGGACCTTGCCAATCCGAGTGAGCCAATGACCGTTCCGGGCTTTCCGCAGATCAAGCTGGCGGCCGACGCCGCTGCGGCGATCTCGCTCGGGGGAGCGGAAGTGCGGCCGCAAGTGCATCCGGCGATCGACAAAATGCAGCATCGCCTGAACGGTGACTTTTCGGGCGACAAGGTGCCGGCGACCAGGATCTATATCCTCGAGCGCGGCGAAAGGGCTGACATCACGCCCTTGCCCGCCATTGCCGCCCTGCCGGCCATCATCAAATTCTCCTATGTGACGCGCTTTGGCCGTGCGGCGCTGCCCGACGACTTCGCGGCGGCGCATCTTCAGCAATGTTCATGGATTGCTAACCATATCGGCGTGTACCGGCTGGAAATCCCGACGGGCCTGGACAGGATCGGCGAAGCCGTGGATCTGATCGAAAAGGATCTGTCGGCTGGCAGTCGGCGGCCGTGAGCGCAACCATGTCGAAGCCAATCCTTCGCCTGTCGCTGTTTCGAGAAATTGCCGCATTCGGCGCCGCCATTGCCCGGATCGGCGGCCGGCGAACATGGACGGCGCTGTTCTTCCTCATCCTCGGCAGCCTGACCGAGGGCATCTCCATCCTGCTGCTCATCCCGCTGCTGCATCTGGTCGGACGCGCCGACCAGGATTTCGCTGTTCGGCTGCCCAACAATGATTTCGTGCGCTGGCTGGTGCCTGACGGCACGCTGCAGCTGACGACCGTGCTTTGCGCGCTGGTCGGGCTTGTTGCAGCGCAGGCGGCGTTCAATCGCTTCAAGTCGGTCTACATGGCCAAATTGCTGTTCGATTTCGTCAACCGCGTTCGCATGAACCTGTTCGAAAGCATCGGCAAGGCGCGCTGGGGCGTTTTTACCCGCATGCGCAGTTCCGATCTCGATCATGCCCTGACCGGCGACATCGACCGCGTCCAGGGCGCGGCTTTCGCACTGCTGATGCTGGTGCAGATCGCCGTTCTTCTGGCCGGCTATCTCCTGGTTTCCGTGTTCATCTCACCGGTCATGACGCTGTTTGCCGTCGTCATCGGCATCCTGATGTTCGTGGCGCTGCGGCCCTTCCGGGCACGGGCCACTGCCTTCGGCCGTGTGCTGACTGCCAATCGCCAGGATCAGTACCGGACGGTTTCGGAATTTCTCGGCGGCATCAAGGTGGCCAAGAGCCTGAATGTCGAGGACAGCTATTTCGCGCAACTGCGGTCGACGCTTGAGAGGATGAAAGCCGACAACATCGACTATGTGCGCAACAGCACCATCGGCACCGCGGTATTCCAGGTGGCGAGCGTGGTGGGCCTGAGCCTGTTCATCTATGTGGCTTTGGTCCGCTTCAACCTGTCGCTGGCCGAGATCGTCGTCCTGCTCCTGGTCTTCATGCGCATCGCGCCGCGCTTCATGGACATGCAGACGCAAGCCCAGCAAGTGCTGATCAACCTGCCCGCCTTTACGGCAATGCGCAGCCTGCAGGCACGTTTCGACGCCGAACGCGAACCAGGCCATACCGAGTTCGCCGACGCCGGGACACTCTCCCTCAATACGGGATTGAATATTCGCGGTGTCTCCTTCGCCTACGGAGATGCTGGCGCCAAGATGGTGGTGAGCGGCATCACCTTCGGCCTGCCGGCCGGCAAGGTCACCGCCCTGATCGGCCCGTCCGGATCGGGCAAGAGCACGATCGCCGATATGCTGCTTGGCCTGCTGGAGCCTACCACCGGCATGATGCTTGTCGACGGCGTCGAGATCGATGCCAGCAATCGCCGTCGCTGGCGCGACCAGGTGGCCTATGTGCCGCAGGACGTGTTCCTCCTGCACGACACGATCGCGGCGAACCTGCGCCTCGCCGCGCCACGGGCCAGCGATGGCGACCTGTGGGCCGCGCTGCGTCAGGCACACGCCGGCGAGTTTGTCGAACGGCTCGACCTCAGGCTCGAGACGGTGGTCGGCGATCGCGGCGTGCGGCTCTCGGGCGGCGAACGCCAGCGCATCGCGCTCGCACGCGCGCTGCTGCGCAAGCCGTCGCTGCTCATCCTGGACGAGGCGACCAGCGCGCTCGACTGGCAGAACCAGTCGCTGATCGCCAGGTCGATCGACGGATTGCGCGGCACGATGACGATCCTGACCATCGCGCACCGGCCTTCGATGATCGCCTTCGCCGACTGGGTGGTGGCGATGGAAAACGGCCGTATCGTCGAGGTCGGCCAATATCGGCGGTTGAAGGAAAAAACCGGCAGCCGGTTGTCGAGGATGCTGTCGGGGGAACAGTCAGAGAGCGAACCCGCCGATGTCGCGTGAGCCGGCGACCAAGACGCGCCGAAACGGATTCACGCGGCGCCTGGTCTCTTGTTTCGAAGCATGCCTCCAAACCGGGGGCAGGTTTGAGCAATCTGCATCAATGCAGGCCGCGCCTGGCACCGCCCAGCTTCTCGCTTTCGGCGACCTCTGGTGCGTTCAGTTTGCGCTCGGCGTCACGGGCTATGTCGGCAGGCGTCGGAGCGCTCCTGGCGATCATGGTGTAGATGAGCACGAAATAGCCGGCCTGAATGATCACGGCGCAGATGATGACGCGCACCAATATCGTGCCTATCGACGCACCGCCCAGCCAGGACCAGCCGACGACGATCGCCAGAGCGAAAATCATCCCGAGGATGAATTTTGGAAGTGCCATGCCCAACAGCCCATAAACCGGCTCGGGTATTTATCACGATTGCCCCACCCGAGCGCCGTCCCTTGTCATGTGGGCTTGTTAAGGTCGCCCACTCTCGACCGGTTGCTTCCGGCCTTTTCCACCTGTCGTCACCGTGACAGGTATAATTTGCAATTCTATTAAGGCGAGCAATAGGCGGCAAGGGCAACTTCGGATATTTTTGATCGAGCTTTTGCGATCGACTCTGCCATGCTGCAATGCACGCGACGGGAGCTAAGCCGATCTGCTCTCCTCGGCATTTTCAGTAAGATAGACAATATTAAGTAGTATTTTATACGGTTTTCACCATGCATTAGGGCAGGATAAAGCACTAGTTTGCAGCTTGCCTTGACAGATAGGTAGGTCTGCCTAAAAACGGCCCCACAAAGGCCCCTATTTTTTCGGCCGTGCCCATTTATTGTCACAAATGTGCTAAATACGCCGAAATTTGTGCATGACAAGCTTATTATTTAGTCAATTCATGACGTGACTATTTCAATGGGGTGGTAAATTGTGTGTTGCGCTGCAACATTTTTTTGGTATCGTGCGCTGAACCATTCGTTCAACGCATGGAGTTTACGGCATGAGGGACGTTGCCAAGTCGGCCACGGCGAGCTTTTCGCAGGCTGACATCGATTTTCCGCCACCGATCGGCGGCTTGCTCAAACGCAGCTTCGATATCGCCGGTTCACTGATTGGATTGATCGCACTCAGCCCGCTGTTTGTCATGATAGCGCTGCTGGTCAAGTTTTCCGACGGCGGCTCGATTTTCTACGGTCACAGGCGAATTGGACGCGGCGGGCGGATTTTTCCTTGCCTGAAGTTCCGCACCATGGTTCCGGACGGCGACAGGGTATTGGCAACCTATCTCGCCACCAACCCGGACGCCAACGCGGAATGGATCGCCACCCGCAAGCTGAAGAACGATCCGCGCGTTACCCGTGTCGGAGCAGTGCTGAGGAAACTCAGCCTCGACGAGCTGCCGCAGATCATCAACATCCTGCAGGGCGACATGAGCCTTGTCGGCCCTCGTCCGGTCGTGCGCGACGAGCTGGAGATCTATGGCACGTCCGCCGTCTATTACCTGAAATCCCGCCCGGGCCTGACTGGCCTGTGGCAAGTCAGCGGCCGCAACGATGTGTCCTATGACAGCCGCGTCGCCTTCGATCGCCACTATGTCGAGAACTGGTCGCTGTTCGAGGACGTTCGCATCATCATCAAGACCGTCCCGGCCGTCTGGATGTCGCGCGGTTCTTACTGACCGGCCGGTGGCCAATGCCAGACATTGGCATCGGCCATTCGACGCAAGCTCATCGGGCGATGGGGCTATAGCGGATCGGAACGTTGAGTTGAAAACAGATTTGTTCGAAGCCTTTCGCAGCGGCCCGGATTCCGGCCGGCTGCGGCGGGCGCGTTTGCTGGCCACATGCCTTGCCATGGCGCTCGTCGTCCCGCATATCGCCGCCGCCGGCGACTATCGCCTCGGCTCGCAAGACAAGCTCACCATCCGCGTCGCCGAATGGCAGACCGTCGAAGGCACATTTCGTGACTGGTCGGCGGTGAATGGCGAGTACACGGTCGGTCCATCCGGTACGCTGTCGGTGCCGTTCGCCGGCGAGTTGCCGGCATCCGGCAAGACCACGTCCGAAATCGCGGCGGCGATCGGCGAGGCTTTGCAGAAAAAGCTCGCTTTGTCAGACCGACCGGAAGCCTCGGTCGAGATGGCGCAGTTCAGGCCATTCTACATTTCGGGCGAAGTCCAGAACCCAGGTCAATTTCCTTATGTCCCAGACCTGACGGTGTTGAAGGCGATCAGCGTCGCGGGCGGCATCAGGCGCAACGCCGATTACGGCCCCCAGCTCGGCAAGGACCTTGTCACCGCCAAGGGCATGTTCGACATCTCCGACGACCAGCGCATTCGACTGATCGTCAGGCGCGCCCGCATCGATGCGGACATGGCCGGCAAGGCGAGTTTCGACGTGCCGAAGGAAGTCGAGGGCGATCCAAGGCTGCCAGCCATCGTCGCGGACGAGATGACGATCCTGACGGCCGACCAAAAGGCGTTGAAGCTGAAACTCGAGGCGCTCGACGATCTGAAAGGTGTCTTAGAGTCCGAGATCGAATCGCTGCAGAAGAAGATCGTCAATCAGCAGCAGCAGGTCGACCTGGCGCAGCAGCAACTCGCCAGTATCGGTCCGCTGGCGCAAAAGGGCCTGATCGCCAATGCCCGTCTGCTGGATTCGCGCCAGTCCGTGGCCGACCTGCAGGGCAAGATCCTGGACTACGAAACCGCCATCCTCACCGCCAAGCAGGCGATCAGCAAGGCGAAGCAGGATGCTATCGATGCCCAGAACACCTTGAGTTCAAGTCTCGCCACTGACCGGCAGCAGACCGAAGCCGACCTGAACGAGGCCGCGTTGAAGGTGAACATGCAGAAAGGCCTGATAGCCCAGGCCAGCGATCCCGCGATGGCGGCCGCTATAACAAACGATCAGCAACCTACCCTGCTCTATTCACTGGTGCGCAATCTCGATGGCAAGACCACCGAGATAGCCGCCAAGGAAGAAACCCCGGTGCTGCCTGGCGATGTGATCAAGGTCAAGCTGGCGCCGCTGGCCAGCCAGTAGACTTGCTAAGCGCTGAGCGGTTCATCATTTTACAGAAATGCAGAACCGCTTCATACGCTCGTCGCCTTCTGTGAGCGGATGGTCCGCGGATATTCCCATTTGCACGTTCTGAGATTGGTTTTCGCGGCGCCGTAACTGGAAGTGCCGGCCGGACGCGCTGGCGCTTCTGGAGCACGGCTTTTGGACAGTAACAGCTGCGCGCCGGACGTCCTGGTCGCTCGGAGCACGCGAGTCTGACAATCCAGCGTTTCAGTCTATTTCGCGGAGGCATGGATTTCCCGCCTCGCGCCCGGCCTGCTTGAGCCTTCGATCAGGGGAATTTGTATTGACGCGACTTCAGGTCCCGAGACGATAGCTCACGCCTGATCGGCGACCGCCGGACGGCCGGCATGCCGAGGCCAGTCAGCCTCGCCCCCGGCCGCGTCAGCCGGCTCGGGACGCGGCGACCGCCGCCTGCGGGTAACGGGCAGCCGCGCCAGCTTAAAGAAGCTGAAATACATCAGGAAAGAACCCATGATGTAGGGGTTGAGAATCTCGACCTCGACGAAGGAGCGGATCAGCAGCAGCACCATCACGCCGAAAAGGATCACCGAGTCCGCCTGCCATGCCTTGAAGATCACCGCCGAGACGTGGCCGTAGAGCGTGCGCAGCATGATCAGCGACACCAGCGTCGCTCCGACGAAGCCGAGTTCGACGAGGGCCTCGATGTAGGTGTTGTGGAAGTGAAAGCCGGTGCGGGTGGTGATGTAGAATTCGTTCCACAGCCGCTCGGCTTCAGCGAAGCCCTGCACCCAATAGGCGGCATAGCCGACGCCGAGAATCGGCGATTTCTGCACCGTGTTCCAGCCTTGCTCCCAAAGATAGGTTCGCCCGGTGAGCGTCGAATCCTTGCCGAAGAGGCCGAGGACGAAGTCCATCAGCCCGAGATTCAAGGCGACGAAGGCCGTCACGACCAGCAGGCCGGCGCCGATCAGGAAGATGACCCGGCGATAGCGGCGTGACAGAAGTTTGCTCATCGCAAGAAGCGCCACCAGCGCCAGAACCGCGGGTATCGAGGCCATCGAGGTGGCGGAATGCGAGGCGACCAGTACATAGGCCGACAGCAGCACGACGGGCACCGCCAGTATGAAGCTCAGCCGGCCGCGTCTGTAGAATGCAAGGAAGACAACGCAGAAATAGATGCCAAGCGAGCCGACAAAGCCGATCTGATTCTTGGAGGCGAAGGCGCCGACGAAGTTCACGGTGCCGTCGAGGACATCCTCGGAATAATTCCCGACCTTCACAGAATAGAGAAGGACGACGAATATCCCGACCAGCGCCCCTATGGTCAACGTGCGCACGCTGACGGTGCGCGCAGCTATGTAGGCGCAGGCAATATGGGAAAAATATTGGACCGACGTCCTTGCGGTGACGCCGGGAGCCTGCGACCAGAAAACCGAGAAGCAGACATAGGCCGCAAACAGCAGCGGCAGCCAGGCGCTGGACAGATGTCGCAAAAACCGCCGGTAGTCGACCAGGATGAGCGGAAGCCAGACCGCATAGTAGGCCAGGATCAGCACCTGGCCGAAAATGACCGAATAGGAAAACGCCCAGATCGAGACGACTACGGCAAAGGCGCCATAGACCGAATTCTTCTCGGGATCGATCAGCAGGGACTTTGGAATCTTCATCTCAGAGTCCCGCCGACACGACCCAGGGCCGGCAAGCCATGAGCCGGCCGGAATCTTCGCAAATATGGGCCTGCAATAAACGGCGTCTCCATTGTGCAGTGCAATATAACCTATTGCGCCCGGCGCTCAATGGCAAATCCGGTCACCTTGTCTTACAGCGAGGCATCTGCGGAGAGATCGGCTGGTTGCGCGTCCGAGACGCTACCAAAGCGCTCCGCCGGTGATCTGGATGTTCTCCATGGTGATGCCCTTGGCGAGATCCGAGCACAGGAATACCGCCAGAGCCGCAATCTCCTGCGGCTGCAGCATGCGCTGCTGCGGGTTGCCTTTGGCGATCTCGGCCATCGCTTCCTCAGCGGTGCGCCCCTTGCCTTCGCGCTCGACGACCTGCGCCACATTGCGGCGCATCAGTTCGGTCTCGACCCAGGTCGGGCTGATCATGACACAGGTGACGCCATGCGCTGCCCCTTCCAGCGCCACGCAGCGTGTGAGGCCGAGAAGGCCGGCCTTGGACGCGCAGTAGGCTGGGTTGTCCTTCCAGCCGACCGAGGCGGCGGTTGAGCCGATGTTGACGATGCGGCCCCAGCCGCGTTCGATCATGCCCGGCAGTACCGCACGCGTGACGCGGAAGGCGCCCGTCAGGTTGGTATCGACGATCTTGTCCCATAACGCATCGGGATGACCGCAGACCGGCTGCTCCGCGGTCGTCCCAGCGGCATTGACCAGGATGTCGGCGGGGCCGATTGCCGCCTCGGCGTCAGCCGCGAACCGATTGGTGACGTCGCTGTCGCGCACGTCGAGATGAGCGGCGTGAACCCTCGTTCCGTGGGCGGCAAGGGCCGCATGCACGCGCTCGATTTCGTCCGCGCCGGGATAGTAAGCGGCGTCGGACCTGTCGGCGCCGGACGGCGCGATGTAGGAGCCGACGGCGACATTGGCGCCGGCTTCAGCCAAAGCCGTGGCAATGGCAAAGCCCATGCCCGAGAAACCGCCGGTGACGATGGCACTGCGGCCGGAAAGGTTCTTCATGGCGCACGGTCTCCGCTGCGTTCCGGACAGGCAATCAGGCCTGACCGGATTTGGCAATCACACCGGCGCAAGCGGTTTGCCCAGCCATTCGCGATAGAAGCCTTCGAGGTCGGGCTCGAAATCGTGGACTATGGGATAACCAGGTGCCGCCGCTTCCACCTCGTGCAGCGTGCCGCACTCAGGACAGATGAACTCGCGGATTTCCATCCATTCGGGATCGGGGAGATCACTGTTGGGATAGATTTCGCGCAGCGCCTCCTCGGTGTTGCGCACGTTGATCGCAGCCTTGAGCTTCCAGTTCTTGCGATAGTCGCCGAAGGAGTGGCCGCATTCGCAGCGGGTTATCCGCTCATCGCCGCTCTGGCAGATGAACAGATGGTCCGAGACCGGCAGCAGGATCGGGTCCTTCCAGGCAACGCGATCCTGATAGACGGCAACCATCTTGAAGAAACGGTCATCGTCCTTGTAGGCACTCATGATCCGCCTTGTCTGTGGCCAGGGCAGCTTGCCTGCCGCCAGATCGCCCAGGACTTCCTTGCTGTACGAGGTCATGGTTTTGCTCCCGGCATGAAGATCGATCTGGCATCGACGTTCCAGAACTCGCTGAATTCGCTGGTGAAGCGCGGCGACAGCTTGATCGCGCTGGCGTACATTTTCTTCACCTCGGGGGCGAAATCGGCCTTTTTGACGCGGCCGCGCTCCTTGGCGATCCAATCCGCCACCGGTACTGCTTTCGCCAGACGCTGCTTGCGCATGGCGGCGCGGCGCTCGACCGTGGCGTCGATATCGGCGATGGGATAACCGTCCTCATCGTCCTTCAGCACGATGCCGAACACCTGGTCCGCCGCTTGCCGGGTGAGAAAGCCGTTCTCGACATCCCAGGCCGTCTTGATCGGATCGCGCTCCAGAACGTCGCCGTAACCGCCGCCGCCATTGTAGGAATGGCTGAAGATGTCGCCGGACTTGTGCGGCGAGGTGATGTAGGGGCCCTCGACCACGACATGGTCGCCACCGATGTTCCGCTCGTAGTCGGAGACATGCGGATCGATGCCGGGCGCATGCGCCAGCGGTTCGCCTTTTGCGGCGAGTTCGTGAATGTCTGAGTTGCGCACCGCGCGATGCTTCTGGCAGGTCGGCGCCGGATAGCCGCCGCACATGCCGGCGTTGTCGAACACACGCGAGGAGTGCTCGGAGGTGTGGAGCCGCAGATGCGAGGTCTTGTTGATCAGCCAGGTCGAGACGAAGGAACAGCCGCCGCGATATTTGCCGGCACCGCCGGAATTCGGCACGATCGAGCGGCCGATATAGACCATCGGCATCGACTGTTCCCAGACCTCGATGTTGCCCATGTCGGATTCCGGGTTCCAGCCGACATAGGCGGTGTCGAGACCATCCTTGATGGCGAGCGCGCCGGAGCCGGCGGCGGCGCATTCAAAATGGGCCATGCCGAACGGCGTGCCGTACTGGCTCTCGCCACCCATTTCGATCATAGGACTGTTGACCTGGCCGACAAAGGCCTCCTCGACGAAGCCGCGGGCGATGAAGCCGCGCGACAGCAGGCGCTGGAAGACGCCATAGGCTGGCAGCAGCAGCGCCCACGAGGTGGCGGTCGCCACCATCTCGTTGTCGGGGTTGGTCCAGGTCCCGTGCGGCAGTTTCAGTTCGGTTGCCATCCAGGCGCCGTCATTGACCAGCCCTTCGAAATTCATGTGCTGGGTCAGCGTCACGAACATGCCGCCATCCATGCCGGCCGGCGTGCAGTTCATCGAATGGTAGCCCCAGGGCTGCGTGCCCTCGAAGTCCATGGTGATCTTGCCGTCGGTGGTGATCTCCATCTCGATCGGGATATTATAGAGCCAGTCGGGATCGCCGAGCAGCTGGAAGCCGGGCTTTCCCGCCGTGACATGGCCGTAAAAAGTGTGGCCGCGATAGATGCCGGGCACGGTAAGCTGGCGGGCGCGGGCGAGCTGGGCGCGGCGGCCTTCCTCGATGAACTCCTTCGAGACCTTCATCCAGTAGTCTAGGCCGATCTCCGAGATCAGCTGCTTGACGCTTTCGCGCATGTCGATGCAGGAGGCGACCTTGGCCTTTTCGTCCAGCACCCAGTAGATCGGCATGCGCAGATTACGTTCGCAGCGGATGACGTAGTCGCGGCGGATCTCGTCATTCTCGCCGATCTTCTCGGCGCAGACGAACAGGCCTTCGGTGAAGCGCTCCTGCGCGAGACACACGTCACCGCCCGGCGTGATGCCGCCGGCTTCCAGCTCGTGGCAGACAGCGCCGGCCCAGCCGACCAGCGTGCCTTCATGGAAGATCGGCACGACGTCCATGACGTCGGGCACCTGCACGGTGCCTATGAAGGCATCGTTGTTGGCGAAGATGTCGCCTTCGCGGATGCGAGGGTTGTCCTCGTAGCCGTTTTTGATCATCCATTTGATGAAGCGGCTCATCGTATGGACATGCACCATGATGCCGTTGGAGAGCGCAATGGCGTCGCCCTCGGGCGTGTAGATGGCGACCACCATTTCGCCGACCTCGCGCACGCCGGGCGAGGCCGAGATGCGGCGGGCCATTTCGCGGGCCGAGACGCAATAGGCGCGCAGCTTGGTGTGCAGCGTCTCGAATTTCAGCGGATCCTGGTTGCGCAGCGTCAGTTCGGTGATGCCGTCATAGCAGCCGGTTTCCTCCATCAGCTGCTCGGAATCGAGCAGTCTTTCGCGGAGGCGCAGGGCCGAGGCAGGTTTATCCAACATGGCGGTCGCCCTCTCAAGCGTGGGTGTAGTGCAGCAGCGTCCATTCATCGACATGGACGCGGTCCTGCGGATGAACGACGAGCGTGGTGGCGGGATGTTCGATGATGGCCGGGCCGATGACTTCATGGCCGGGCTGCAAAAGGTCCATCTCGTAGAGATTGGCCTTGTGCCAGCGCCCACCGATATACGCCTCGCGCACACCCTTGTGGGCGGAAGCAGGATTGGAAGCGCCGAGGGGTCGCTTGAGCAGCACCGGCTTGACCTTGTCAGCGGTGGCGATCAGCCCGAGTTCGGTGATGGTGAAGCCGGCTTCGCCATAGCGCGACACGCGATGGTTGACCTTGGCATAGACCGCCTCGAACTCGTCGAGAACCCTGCGCATCTCGTCGGCCGAATCGACCTTGGCAAGCGGCGCCATGACCTCGACGTCCTCGAGCTGGCCGGTGTAGCGCATCATCAGGAACGGCACGGTCCTGATCTTCTCCCTGGCATGGCCGTCGGCGATCATCTCGTCGACCGCGGCCCTGGTCAGGTCGTCCCAGACAGTGGTGACCTTGGCGCCGAAGGCGGCCAGCGTAGCCTCGTCGGGGCGTGACGGGATGTCGTGCTGCGTCGAGACGGAATGACGCCGCATGAAATCGGCCGTGGTGCAGCCGAAGGCGGAGAAGGCGGCCGCGAACTGGAAGGTGATGATGTCCTTGAAGCCGATGCCCCTGGAGCAGCCGGCCAGATGCAACGGGCCGGAGCCGCCATAGGACAGCAGCGTGAACTCAGAGGGGTGGATGCCTTGACCCGAGATGACCCGGCGCAACGCGTTGTTGGCGTCGGACTCCAACATGTCGATCATGCCTTCGGCGGCTTCCTCCAGCCCGACGCCAAGGATGTCGGAGCATTTCTCCTGGAAGGCGCGGCGGGCCTTTTCGACCTGCAGCACGACCTTGCCGCCAAGGAAATAGTGCGGGTTCAGCCGGCCGAGAATGGCGTCGCAATCGGCGATGGTCGGTTCGGTGCCGCCCCTGGCGAAGCAGATCGGACCCGGATCGGCGCCCGCACTTTCAGGCCCGAGCGAAACTTTCTTGGTCAGCGGGTCGACCTTGAGGATCATGCCGGCGCCGGCGCCGATCGTGTCGAGATGCAACGTCGGCACGTTGAGCTTGAAACGGTCCATCAGCGGCTCGTTCTCGATCCGGGTCTGGCCGCGCGTGATGACGCCCATGTCGAAGGAGGTGCCGCCCATATCCGAGCAGATCAGTGAGTCGTTGCCGATCAGCTTGCCGACATAGGCAGCGCCCAGAATGCCGCCGATCGGGCCGGAGATCATGGTTTCATGCAGGCGCGGATGGTTGATCGAGGTCAGGCCGCCGAAGGAGAGCAGCGTCTGCACGCCATACTTGAAGCCGTATTTCTTCGAGACGTCCTCGATACCCCTAAGTTGCTTGCGGCCACGCGAAGTCGCGTAGGCCTCGATCAGCACCGAGTTCAGCCGTGACTGCTCACGGATGACCGGACGAACCTCGTGGCTGGTGTAGACGATGATGTCAGCGCCGGCCTCCTCCACCTCTTCGCGGCAAATCTCGGCGATGCGCTTCTCGTGCACGGGATTGACGTGCGAGAAGATGGTCATGATGCAGATCGCTTCGACCTTGTCGGCGATCAGTTTTTTGGCGGCGATGGAGACCTCGTGTTCGTAGAGCGGCAGCACGATGTCGCCGAACTGGTCGATTCGCTCGGTGACGCCATGCGTGCGGCGGCGCGGCACCAGCGGATCGGGGTGATGATGGGTGACCGCATGCAGCCGGTCGGCGTAGGAATAGTCGGCCCAGGCCTGCAGCCCTCGGCCCATCAGGATCATGTCCTCGAGGCCCTTGGTGGTGATCAGGCCGAGCCTGCGGCCGGTGCGCGACAACAGTGTGTTGAGCATGCCGGTGCCGGAATAGAGCACGACGTTGACGCCGGAAAACAATGATTCCAGCGAGATGCCCCAGGCATCCGCCGCGTCCTCAGCAGACGCGAGGAAGCCCTCGGCTTCGTTCTTCGGCGTGGTCGCCGACTTGCCGATCTTGAAGTGGCCGTCCTGATCGACAAGGATCGTGTCGGTCATGGTGCCGCCGGCGTCGATACCGATGACGATTGGATTGCCGACGATGGGGGCGGTGAGATTGGGTTGGGTCACGGTCGCCTCGGGATCTGGTCTAGGTTGACGCTAGGCTAGATTCGACAGGCGGCTTCGCGCCATATGCCTAAAGACATAATGACGGCTGGGCTGACATCGCCGAGAAAAGGGCATGCGCATGGACAATATCTGGGGGCCGCTCGCCAAAGCGATCGCCGCCACCGGCACCGACAGGCATGTCGACTGCCTGATTGACCTGATCGGCGCCGACATCGAGCACGACCTCGTCACGGTGACGCGCTATTCGGCGACGCAGACGCCGGAATTCGTCAAGCACCGGCGCTTCTCGGATGAAATGGTCCGGCGCTATCTCGACAACTACTACGTCTTCGACCCGTTCTATGCCTCGTGGCGGCGCGAGCGAAGGCTGGGCATCATGCCGCTGAAGCGGCTCGCCGACGACGAGGCCAAGCGCGGCCAGTACATTGCCGGCTTCCTGGCACAGTCGGAGATCTGCGACGAGGTCGGCATCATGCTGGCCGATGGCGGTGACTGGTGCCTCGGCATCTTCCTCGATCGCTCGACCGCTTCTTTCAAGGACAGCGAGATCGCCCTGCTGGACGAGCGGCTGCCGGTGTTCGAGGCGCTGCATGCGCTCGACATCAAGGCGCGCGGAACCGAATTCTCCCGCACATCGGCACCGACCAGCCCCGGCGCCTCGCCCCGGCAGGAGCCGACCATTCCGGCCAGCCTGTGGCCGGAGCTGTCGCTGCGCGAGCGGGAGCTGGTCCAGTTGATCCTCGCCGGCCACCCGACGGCGAACATCGCCGAGCGCCTCGGCATCACCGTCGGCACGGTCAAGAACCACCGCCGGCGTATCTACGAGAAGCTCGACATCACCACCGAGCGGGAATTGTTTTTGCAGTTCTTCCAGCATCTGGTCGACTGACAGCCGGGGTTCGGACAGCTAGGCGGTTTACGCTTTTTCCCGTTGCAGGTTAGAGCTCATCCTCCCAATTGGCGCCGCCATAGAACACACGGAAAATCACCACTTGGTCGGATTCCACGGTAAAGGTCACCGTTACACGGCGCTCAAAACCGACAACCCGAAGCCCCGGCCGCAGATCGTCACGGCGTGTTCCGCGCTCCGAGGCGTAGTCGAGACCCTGGCAGTAGGCTTCGATACGCTCGATATAGCGTATGGCCGTGACGTTGCCGGCGGCGATCTCGATGGTGTCGTATATCCATCTTAAGTCCGCTAGGGCTTCCGGCAACAGAACAATATGCCGGCGCTTCACACATCCCTCTTAAAGCGGGCGGCGTGGTGAGCGCGGATGTCGTCAAAAGCCTGGTTGGCTGGGATAACTCGGGAAGGGTCTGCCTTCCATCTGTCATAGGTCGGCACGACTTCCTCGCGCAGCCAACGCTCTACGGCCGCGTCGCGCTCTTGCAGGGCACGAAGCCCGGCGCGGATCACTTCACTGCTGGTCGCATAGGTTCCTGATTCAACGAGACGGTCGATGAAAGCAGCCTGCTCTGTTGGCAGGCTGAAGGTGCGCTTTTCGGTGGCAGCCATGATTTCTCCTATAATGTCGGTGTGATTATATCATACCAATATCAAATAGCGTTAGAAAATCTGTCGGGCGAAGAACCGACATGGGGCCTGCTAGCAGTCTCAAAATTCCTCTTGCGGAACCGCGCCGTCCCGGCTTAGTCTCTGCCTCGTCACAAAAATGAAATTTAATTCCATTTGTGTGCAAACCTTCTAGCCAGCATCGTGCCCCAGGAAAAATGAACGGCCTAATCGACTGAGAAAATATTTGATATATCATCTACCAGAACGGAAATAGCTGACATGGTCCAGCAGACATCGATCCAGCCATCGGCGCCCTGGTTGCGGCTAGAGGTTGACGATTCGGACTGGAACGACGCCGAGGTTTCGGGCCTGGTGCGCTGGTACCACCAGATGCTGCTCATCCGCCGTTTCGAGGAAAAAGTGCTCGATCTCGCCAATGCGGGGCTGGTGCATGGTCCGGCGCATGCCAGCATCGGCCAGGAGGCGACGGCGGTCGGCGCCATGTCCGTGCTCGGCACGGGTGAACGCATCAACGGCACCCACCGCGCCCATCACCAGGTGCTGGCCAAGCTTGTCAACGCGCAGACGCCCGGCGGATTCGACCCGCTGCATGACGCTTTCAACCCGGACATGCAGGGCTCGGTGCGCGGCCTGATGGCCGAGATCATGGGCCTCAAGTCAGGCTATTGCGGCGGCCGTGGCGGCTCGATGCATATGCGCGACGATAGCTCAGGGATTCCTGGCACCAGCGCCATCATCGGTGGCAACCTGCCGCATGCGGCAGGCTACGCGCTGGCCGACAAGCTGCTCGGAACCGGCAACATCTCGGTCGCCTTCTTCGGCGACGGTACGATGATGGCAGGGCCGGCCTACGAGGCAATGAACATTGCCGCGCTCTACCGGCTGCCGGTGATCTTTTTCGCCGAAAACAATCTCTATGCCGTCTCGACGCACATCAACGAGCAGACGCGCGAGACGCGGCTGGCCTCGCGCGGACCTATGCTCGGCTTTCGCGGCATCGAATGCGACGGCATGGATGTGGTGGCCGTCCACCATGCCATGCGCAAGGCGCGCCGGACGATCGAGGAAGACGGCGGCCCGGTGCTGGTCGAGGCGCTCTGCTACCGCTTCCTGCATCAGAGCGGCGCCCGCCCGGGCAGCGAATTCGGCTACCGCACGCGGGCCGAAGAGGACGCCTGGAAAGCGCGCGACCCGCTTGCCACCATGGCGGCTCGCCTGAAGACGATGGGCATCCTGAACGATTCGGACCTCGGCACACTCGACCAGCGCGTCATGGAGGTGGTCAACACCGCTGCCGATTCGCTGACCGAAATGAGCGGCAACGCGCTGCGCATTCCTGATCATCTGTGGCCGGACCCAAGCGACGTCGACAACCAGATCCGCGGCGATCTTTCCGAACTGAAGAGCGAGCGCTTCCTCGAGATCGAGGACGTGCCGCCGGCCGAGACCAAGCCGGTCAAATTCATGGTTGCCGCGTCCGAGGTCATCGCTCGCGCCATGGAGCAGGATCCGCGCATCATCATCATGGGCGAGGACGTGCACCGGCTGCGCGGCGGCGTTTCGGGCGCCACAAAAGGTGCGCTGGAACGCTGGCCGGAGCGCGTGCTGGCGATGCCGATCGCCGAGAACGGTTTTGTCGGGGTGGCGCTGGGTGCGGCGCTTTGCGGCTTGCGGCCGATCGTCGAGATCATGTTCGGCGACTTCTGCCTGGTTGCCGCCGACCAGCTGTTCAACGCGGTCAGCAAGGTGCGTCACATGTTCGGCGGCGGTTTTCCGGTGCCCATCGTGGTCAGGGTGCGCGTCTCGCCGCACACCGGCTACGGCTCGCAGCATTCGGGTGATCCGTCCGGCCTGTTCGCCCTGTTTCCCGGCTGGCGCATCGTCGCGCCGACGACGCCCTTCGACTATATCGGCCTGATGAATTCAGCGCTGAAATGCGACGATCCGGTCGTCGTCATCGAGCATGTCGAACTGTTCCCGAGCGAAGGCCCTGTGCCTGCGGACGACCGCGACTATTGCGTGCGGCTCGGCAAGGCGAAGATAGTCAGGCCGGGCAGCGCCTGCACACTGCTCACCAGCGCCAGCATGGTTGCCGTCGCCAGACAGGTGGTCGAGGAGACCGGCGCCGATGCCGAGATCATCGACCTGCGCAGCCTCGACCCGACCGGGCTCGACTGGCCGCTGGTGGAAGCCTCGATCCGCAAGACCAACCGAGTGGCCGTCATCGAGCAGGTGCAGCGTGGGCTATCGCTTGGCGGACGACTGACACAGGAGATTCAGGATCGCGTGTTCGATTATCTCGATCACGAGATCCTGCATGTGACGGGAAGCCTTTCTGCTCCCGTCGTATCGGCCCCGCTCAACCGCGCCGCACTGGGCGGCGCTGAAAAGCTCAAGGCCGCGCTTCAATCCCTCACTGGCGTGGGCGGATAGAGCGAACGCATTGCCACAAAGATCCGACAAGAAAATGGGAGAACTGACATGACCATCCTACCGAGAAGCAAGACCAGAGCGACGATGCTGGCAGCCGTGCTGCTGGCCACCAGCGCCTTCTGGGCACCGGCCACGTTCGCGCAGGACAGCAAGCCGCTGGTCATCGCACGCAACATCGACCTCAACTCGCTCGACCCGCACCGCGCCTTCTGCGACACCTGCCAGATCTACAATTCCAGCGTCTATGAATCCCTGCTGACGCTCGACAAGGACAACAAGCTGATCCCACTGCTCGCCTCGAAGTGGGAAGGCAATGCCGACCAGAGCAGCTTCACCTTCACACTCGACCCGGCCGCCAAATTCTCGGACGGTTCGCCGGTTGAAGCCAAGGACGTCAAATGGTCCTGGGAGCGGCTGAAGAACCTCAAGGGCAGCGCCTCGTTCCTGATGGACAATGTCGCCTCGATCGAGACCCCGGACGCGCATACGGTGGTCGTCAAGATGGTCGCGCCGAGCTCCGAATTCCTCAACATCGCGGCGGCGCCCTACGCAGCGGTCGTCAACAGCAAGGTTGCTTCCGAAGCCGGCGCCAAGGCCGATGCGGAAGCCTCGACGACAGACAATGCCGAGGCCTGGTTCCTGGCGCATTCGGCCGGCAGCGCGCCGTTCGTGCTGAAATCCTATGAGCCCAATTCGGAGCTGCGGCTGGCACGCAACGACAAATACTGGCGCACGGCGCCGGCGCTGAGCGAAGTCGTCATCCGCCAGACCAAGGATGCGGTGGCGCAGGCGCAGATGCTGCAGAGCGGCACCGCCGACATCGCCATGCAGATCGACCCGGACACGGCCAAGACGATGACCGGCAGCGACGTGAAGATCGAGACCGTGCCGTCCTACAACTTCATCTATGTGGCGCTGTCGCCCGGCGCCAAGGCCAACAAGGTTCCGCTGACGCCCGAAGTGCGTGAGGCCATCTCGCTCGGTCTCGACCGTCCGAGCATCCTGGATTTCACCATCGGCTCCGAAGGCCAGTTGATCAGCGCGCCGATCCCGCTCGGCTTCCCCGGCGGCTCGGGCTTCGAGGCGCAGCCCTATGACGTCGCCAAGGCAAAGGAACTTCTGGCCAAGGCCGGCCATGCCGACGGCTTCGAGATGGAAGCGGCGTTTCCCGGCATGAACGTCTACGGCGTCGATCTCTCGCTGTTGATGCAGAAGGTCCAGCAGGATCTGGCCAAGATCAACATCAAGCTCGATCTGCAGCCGATCCCCTTCGCCAACTGGCGCGAACGCGTCAATGGCGACGGCATCCCGATGACGGCGGTGTTCTACGCGCCGGACTATTACGGCACGTCGCAATACATCGATTATTTCGCCATGACCAAGGGCAGCCCGTGGGCGCGCCGCGCCGGCGCGGAGCGCGACCCGTCGGTACTCAATCCGAAGGAAGCGGATATCTACAAGGCAGCCCTTGCGGCAAGCGGCGACGAGGCCGCCAAGCTGTGGCATCAGGCCGGCGAGGAGATGATCAAGGACAGGATCATCCTGCCGTTGATCAGCCCGAACCTGATCCTGGCCTACAAGTCGGACGTCAAGGGCGTGCGTTACAGCGCCTGCTGCAACTTGCCGCTGGCGGAACTCAGCCACTGAGCGAAAAGATGCGGGAGGCGGCCAGCCGTCTCCCGCTTCTTCATTCTGGACGATCAGCAATCTTGTTCTTCCAGCACCAAAACCAATATATGATATATCAACGCGTGGAGACCTCGTTATGCCTTCCCTGATCAACTCCAAGGACCAGCTGCTGCGCGAGCGTGCGGCCTCGGTCATTCCGGGCGGCATGTGGGGACACATGGCGACGCGCTATCTCGGCTCCGCCTATCCGCAGTTCTTCGAGCGTGCCGACGGCTGCCGGGTCTGGGACGTCGATGGGCGCGAATACATCGACCTGATGTGCAGTTGGGGTCCCAACATCCTCGGCCACCATCACCAGGCCGTCGAAGAGGCAGCCGAGAAGCAACGTCGCCTGGGCGATGCGATGAACGGCCCGGGTGAAGTTCTGGTCGAGCTGGCGGAGTTGCTGGTCAAGACCGTCGCGCATGCCGACTGGGCAATGCTGCAGAAGAACGGCACCGACGCCACCACGGCCTGCGTGACGATCGCGCGCGCCGGCACCGGCCGACGCAAGGTGCTGGTCGCGCGTGGCTCTTATCACGGCGCCGTGCCGTGGTGCACGCCTTCGCTCGCCGGCGTCACCGCCGAAGACCGCGCCCATCTGATCCATTTCGACTACAATGACGTTGCCAGCCTGGAGGCAGCCGTCGAGCAGGCCGGGGATGATCTTGCGGCGGTCGTAGTGACCGCCTTCCGGCACGACATCGCCCGCGACCAGGAATTGCCGACCGCCGCCTTCGCCAGACGGGCGCGCGAACTCACCACCGCCGCCGATGCGGCGCTGATCGTCGATGATGTCAGGGCCGGGTTCCGCATCGACCTCGCCGGCAGCTGGGAGCCACTCGGCGTACGGCCGGACCTGTCCGCCTTCTCCAAGGCGATCGCCAATGGCTACCCGCTTGCCGCGATCACCGGCACCGACCGGTTCCGCGAGGCCGCGACCAAGGTCTATGTGACGGGTTCGTTCTGGTACGGCGCCGTCGCCATGGCCGCCGCGATCGCCACCATCAACACGCTGCGCGACACCGACGCGATTGCCCGCATGACTGAAGCCGGCGACAGGCTGCGCTCAGGCCTCGATGCGGCTGCCAGGAAGCATGGCCTGTCGCTTCGCCAGACCGGCCCGGTGTCGATGCCGATGGTGCTTTTCGATTGCGATGCCGAGTTCAAGCTGGCCAATGCCTTCTGCTCGGCCGCCTTGCGCGAAGGCGCCTATTTCCATCCCCGGCACAACATGTTCCTGAGCGCCGCGCACACCGCAAAAGACATAGATCTCGCCCTGCAGGCTGCCGATGCGGGCATGGCTGCCGCGGCGCAGGTGGCGTGACCGGCGCCGATGCGGTTCGGAGAAAAAGTTCGTTCAGCCGGCGGCCGACACCAGTCGGCCGTTCTGCGCCGCGCGGCGCAGTTCCTCGGGCGTGACCGCACCGTCGTTCAGCCGCTCGAGCACCTTGACCAACAGGCGGCCGCCTTCGATCATGTCCTGCTGAATGCCCTTGCGCACGCCGTTCTCGTCGCGCGCGCGCAGCGCGTCGAGGATGTCGAGATGCCGGTGGCGGCCGTCATAGGTCGGCCTCGCGTGCGGGTACTGATAGTTCACCAGCGGACCGTTGCGCAGCCAGATGCCCTCGATGATGGCCAGCAGCTCCGGCATTTGCGCCGCCTCGTAGATAGAGTGGTGGAATTCCCAATTGTCGCGGACGGCTTCGAACCAATGGCCATTGTCCTCGTTGGCAATCAGTTTCTCATGCACCGCAGCCAGACGGTCGATTTCGCGCGGCTCGATGCGCGTCGTTGCCGCGGCACCGGCCATGCCTTCGAGATGCAATCTTATGCTCCGCAGTTCCAGATATTGGGCCAGCGACAACTGGGCGACGGTGATCGAACGACCGGCCTCCATCTCCAGGCCTTTTTCGCGCACCAGCTGCATCAGTGCCTCGCGCACCGGCGTTTCGGAAACCTGAAGGCTGGCGGCGAGGTCGCGGATCTTGAAGCGATGGCCCGGCCAGAAACGGCCTTCCATCATGGCGCGGCGAAGCTCCTCGTAGACGCGCGTCGTCAGATTGTCGCGCGCGATCGGCGCGATAGAAGCAGTCACATCCGCTCTCCGTTCTTGCAGTGGCGCAGGCGTCGCCTGCGTCGCATGGGCTGTGTATATGATACCACGAATGGCCTGACCACCGACATGAGACAGGCAACTGTGAGATGGGCAGCCATGGTGCAGACGGATATGAGACGGGGCGCATGACCGCGACGCCTTCACTCCTGTTCGGCGCCATAGCCGACGATCTGACCGGCGGCACCGAGCTGGCGTCGATGCTGGTGGCGCGCGGCATTCCAACGGGATGCACGGTCGGACTGAGTGCGCCGATCCCACCAGGCAATCTTGCCCATGTGATCCTGCTCAAGACACGCGTCATCGCGGCCAGCGATGCGGTGCGCCAGGTTCTGGAGGCGGCGGACCGGCTGCTTGAAGCTGGTGCCCGGCAGATCTTCTTCAAATATTGCGCCACTTTCGATTCGACACCTGCCGGCAACATCGGTCCTTGCGCCGAGGCGCTGCTCGAGCGGCTTGGCGGCGGCGTCACGCTGTTCGCCCCGGCGCTGTGTGAGACCGGCCGCACCGTCTATCAGGGACACATGTTCGGCGGCGCCCAATTGCTGGGTGAATCGCCCAAGCGCTTCGATCCGCTGACGCCGATGACCGATTCCAATCTGGTTCGCGTGCTGCAGGCGCAGAGCAAGGGCAAGGTCGGGCTGGTGCCCTATCTCGTCGTCGATGCCGGGGCGGAGGCCATCCGCAACGCCATACGAGAGCACAGCGCGGGCGGCGAGACGCTGCTGATCACCGACACGATCCGCGAGCGCGACCTGGTTGCGACCGCGGAAGCGACCTTCGACCTGCCGCTGATGACCGGCAATTCCTCGGTCGCCGCGCATCTGCCGCCGGCCTGGCTCACGCATGGGCTGCTGAATTCAGGCGATCTCGTTGCCGCCAGCCTGCCGGCCGTCGAAGGGCCGGCAGCGGTGCTGGCCGGCAGCGTCGCCGACCGCACCATCGAACAGCTCGAGCGTTTTGCGCGCAACAATCCACTGCTGACGATCGACCTTGCCAGCGCCTTTGCCGGCGCCGATATCATGGCCGAAGCGCGTGCCTTTGCCGAGCGGCATTTGCCCGGTGCGATGATCGCCATTGCCACGACCGCGCCGCAAGCGACGGTCGAAGCGCTGCAGCAGGCGCACGGCCGCGATGTGGTGGCAGCAAGGGCGGAAGAGATCCTGGCCGGGATTGCACAGATTCTGGTGCGTGAACTCGGCGTCCGCCGGCTCGTCGTCGCCGGCGGCGAGACAGCCGGTTCGGTGGTCAAGGCGCTCGGCATCGACCGGATCGCCATGGGCGCCTATGAGGGCCCGGGACTGTCGCGCGCCATCGCCCACCTCCCCGACCTGCCATCCGATCCGCTGGCGCTGATGCTGAAATCGGGAAAGCTCGGCGGCCCGGATATTTTCGCCGACGTCCTGCAAGACATGACACGGGCGACCACCGTCGCGCCGGCGATCGATATATGGCCACCGGCAAAACCTGTCATGCGGCCAACCACAGGAAAGGCATCGTGATGGATACCGAGACTGCACGCGCCAGCCTGATCACCGCGACGCAGACGCTGGACGCTAGTGGGATGAATGTCGGCACCACCGGAAACATCAGCGTGCGCACGACAGCCGGCATGCTGATCACGCCGACGGGAATAGCCACGAGCGCCTTGCGGCCGGAGCAGATGGTGGCGATGCAGCTCGATGGAGCCTGGGACGGTGCGTTCAGGCCATCGAGCGAATGGGAAATGCACGCCGAGATCTACAAGGCCTTTCCCGAGGCCGGCGCCGTCGTCCATGCCCATCCCGACCATTGCGTGGCGCTATCATGCCTGCGCGAGGGACTGCCGCTGTTCCATTACATGGTCGCGGGTTTCGGTGGCGATGATGTGCGCTGTTCGGACTATGCGCTGTTCGCGTCAAGCGACCTGGCCAAGGTTGCCGTCGTCGCGCTCAAGGACAGGTCGGCCTGCCTGCTCGCCAATCATGGCATGATCGCTTTCGGCGGCGATCTCGACATGGCGCTCATCCGCACCATCAAGCTCGAAACCTTGGCGCGGCAATATCTGCTGGCGCGCAGCGCCGGCACGCCGGTGCTCATCGAGGGCAGCGAACTCGCCGCCATTCGCGGGCGCTACAAGAGCTACGGCCAGCAGAAATAACCGGCCGAGCAATTCCAGGAAAAGTGTGAAGCGGTTTTCCCGGGAAAACCGCATAGCGCTTTCCCTTGGGAATAGCGCCAAAACAAGGAACGGCTCTTCGCGCTCTTGAAGTAGAGAACCACTCAGTCGACCCCACAAATGCGACGAGGGCTGTCACGCTCCGTGAAAGATCAGGCGGGGATCGGTTCGGCGGCAGGCGCATAGACGCTGACAGCCCCAGTGCCGACCAACTGGTAGATGGTCTCGGCGCTGTAGCCGAGCACGTCGGCCAGCACGGCAGCTGTGTCCTGGCCCAGCATCGGTGGCGCGGTGAAGTCGGCGGTCAACTGCGCGGCAAGTCCCTGCGCCGGGCGCACCATGGCGACGGAACCGAGATGCGGATGCGGCAAGGTCTGAACGAGGCCACGTTCGCGCACATTGGGACTATCGAAGACTTCCGGTATCGATTTTACCGTGCCGGCCGGCACGCTGGCGGCGGCACAGGCCGACATCCAGTGATCACGCGGCTTGGTCTTGAAGACGGCGGTGAGGTGCGGGATCAGCGCCTCGCGGTTGGTGGCGCGCGCCCCTGCCTTGATGAAGCGCGCATCCCCAGCCAGATGTGGCAGATCAACGACCTTCTCGCACAGCGCCGCGAACTGGCGGTCATTGCCGACCGCCAGCGCAAAGCTGCCATCGGAGGCTTCGAATATCTGATAGGGAACGACCGTCGGATGGGCATTGCCGTATCGGGCGACCTCTCGGCCGGTGTTGAGATAACCGCTGCCGACATTGATCAGCAGGCTGAGCGCGCAGTCGATCAGCGACAGGTCGAGGAACTGCCCCTTGCCGGTCGTCGTTCGCTCGAAAAGCGCTGCCAGGATCGACTGCGTGGCGACCATGCCGCAGACGATGTCGGTGATGGCGACGCCGACACGCATCGGCTCGCCATTGCTCTCGCCAGTGATGGCCATCAGGCCGCTTTCGGCCTGCATGACGAAATCATAGCCGGGCCGTCCGGCATCGGGGCCGGTCTGGCCGTAACCGGAGATCGAGCAATAGATCAGCCGTGGGTTTGAGGCACTGAGCTCCTTGAAACCAACGCCAAGGCGATCGGCGGTGCCGGAGCGGAAATTCTCGACGACGATGTCGGCCTTCGCCGCCAGCTCGCGCACGATGGCCAGCCCCTGCGGGCTCTTCATGTCGAGCGCGATGCTCTGCTTGCCGCGATTGGCGCAGAGATAGTAGGTCGAGACACCCTTGTAGCTCGGCACCGACCACGCCCTGGTGTCATCGCCGCCGTCGATGTTCTCGATCTTCCAGACTTCGGCGCCGAGATCGGCCAAGCTCATCGTCGCCCACGGACCGGCCAGCACGCGCGAAAGATCGAGAACCTTGATGCCTTCGAGCGGCAGGCGCCCACGGCCCGCCGTGCTGGCATCGTCAGTTTGGGCTTCAGTCACGATAATATCCTTCGTGGGTACAGCAATCGTGAGGACCGGTCAGACAGCCTTTAAAGTGTTGACCGGCTCCGGGAAATGACAGGCGACCCGATGCGAACCGCCAGGCGGATCGAGCGGCGGTTCGACGGCAGCGCAGATCGCCTGCGCCTTGAAGCAGCGCGTGCGGAAGCGGCAGCCTGACGGCGGGTTGAGCGGGCTCGGCACGTCACCGGTCAGCACGATGCGCTCGCGCCTGCGCTCCTTCTCGGGATTGGCGAGCGGCACCGCCGACAGCAGCGCCTGCGTGTAGGGATGCAGCGCACTGGAATAGAGCTCGGCCGCGGGCGCGATCTCGACGATCTTGCCGAGATACATCACCGCGACCTGGTGCGAGATGTGGCGCACGACGGACAGATCATGGGCGATGAACAGATAGGAGGTGCCGAAGGATTGCTGAATATCCCTAAGCAAATTGAGCACGCCAGCCTGCACCGAAACGTCGAGCGCCGAAACCGGTTCGTCGAGGATCACCACTTGCGGGTTGAGGGCCAGCGCGCGGGCGATGACCACACGCTGGCGCTGGCCGCCGGACAGCTCGTGCGGATAGCGCTTGCCGTGATCGGGATTGAGCCGGACGAGTTCGAGCAGTTCGGCGACGCGCGCGCGGCGGTCGGCCGCCGACATGTCGCTCATGCGCAGCGGCTCGGCGATGTTGTCGGCGATGCGCATGCGCGGATGCAGCGACCCGTACGGATCCTGGAAGACCAGCTGGATGTAGCGCCGCATCAGGCGCATGTCTTCGTGATTGAGGGCGAGCAGGTTCTGGCCCCGGAACCAGCTTTCGCCGCTGGTCGGCTCGATCAGCCGCATCAGGCAGCGCCCGAGGATCGACTTGCCGCAACCGGATTCACCGACGAGGCCCAGCGTTTCGCCGGGGGCTACGTCGAACGAGACGTCAGCGACCGCACGGACATGGGCAACGGCACGGTCGAAGACGAGGCCGCCGCGAACCGGAAAGTCCTTGACGAGATGGCGTACCGAAAGCGCTGCCGCCGGCTTGGTTTCGACTTGAATTTGCTCCGCTGCGCTCATGGGCTCACGCTTCCATTGTCCAGGCTGGCCGCCACCAGCGCAGCGCTGTGGAAGGGCGGCAAGGTCGTCGCGAAATGGCAGGCCGAGAACCGGCCGCCAATATCGTGCAAAGGCGGATCCTCGGTCCGGCAGCGTGCCTCGGCATAGATGCAGCGCGGATGGAAGGCGCAGCCGCCCGGCAAGCGGCCAAGTGCGGGCGGCGAACCGTCGATCGAGAACAGCCGCTCGCGGCTTTCCTCGAGGTTGGGGATCGAGGCAATGAGGCCGCGCGTGTAGGGATGGCGCGGGTCGGCGAACAGCTCGGACACGCCAGCCTGTTCGACGACGCGGCCGGAATAGACGACCGCGACGCGGTCGGCATGACCGGCGACGACGCCGAGATCATGGGTAATCAGCACCAGGCCAAGGCCGAGCCGCTCCTGCAGCGAACGCAGCACCGACAGGATCTGCGCCTGCACCGTGACATCGAGCGCCGTGGTCGGTTCGTCGGCGATTAGCAAATCGGGATCGTTGGCGACGGCCATGGCTATGACCGCGCGCTGGCGCATGCCGCCGGAGAATTCATGCGGATACTGGTTCACCCGGCGCTCCGGCTGCGGGATCGCCACCAGATTGAGCAATTCCACCGCGCGCGCCATGGCCTGTTTGCGGGTGACGCGCTGATGCAGCCTGACCGCCTCGGCGATCTGGGCGCCGACAGTCATCACCGGGTTTAGCGAGGACAGCGGGTCCTGAAAAATCATGGCTATCCGCGCGCCCCTGATCTTGCGCATTTCGCGTGACGATTTGCCGACCAGTTCGTCGCCGTTGAAGCGGACCGAACCGGTGACCACCGCATTCTTCGACGTCAGGCCGAGCGCGGCGAGCATGCCAACGGACTTGCCCGAGCCGGACTCCCCGACAATGCCGACCACTTCGCCCTTGGCGACGTCGAGGTCGATGCCGCGCACCGCTTCGAACTGATCGCCTGCCCGTCGGAAGCCTACCCGCAGGCCGCGTATGGACAGCAGCGGCTCACCTCTGCCCGCCTTGTCGACTGCGCCCGGTGGCGCTGAAGATATCTGTGCGCTCATCGCTTAATCCGACCTTGGATCGAGAATGTCGCGCAAGCCGTCGCCGATGAAGTTGAAGCCGAGCACGATGGTGAGGATGGCGACGCCGGGACCGAAGGCGATCCACCATTGGTAGAAATGGACGGCGCCATCGGAGATCATCGACCCCCATTCAGGCGTCGGCGGCGTGGCGCCGAGCCCGATGAAGCTGAGCGACGCGGCAAGCAGCACGACCTGGCCGAGATCCATGGTCGCGCTGATCAGCACCGGGGTCCAGCAAAGCGGCAATATGTGCGTGAACAGCACGCGTCGAGGCCTGGCGCCGGCAGCGATCGCCGCCTCGACGTGCTCGCGCTCCTTCACCTCCAGCACCTGCGCCCGCATCAGCCGGGCGTAGACCGGCCACCAGACCAGCACCATGGCGATGGCGGCATTGCCGAGGCCGGGGCCGAGCGACGCCGCGACGGCCATGGCCAGCAGCATCGGCGGAAAGGACAGAGTGACGTCGACAAGCCGCATAATCGCCGCGCCGGTCAGGCCGCCGACGAAGCCGGAAATGGCGCCGAGCAGCGAGCCGATGATCACAGCGGAGACGACGACCAGTACCGCGATAGGCAGCGAATGCGCGGCCCCGTGCAGAGTGCGGGCCAGCACATCGCGCCCGAGTGCGTCGGTGCCCAGCCAGTGCGCCCAGCTCGGCGGCTGCAGCCGGCGCGCCACCATTTCGAGCGGATCGAACTGCACGACCAGATTGGCGAACACGGTCATGAACAGCCAAAACAGGATGACGATCGTGCCGATGACCAAAGGCGCGGTCAGCCATTCGGGAACCGTCGAGGAGCGGGACTTGGTGACGACGACTGCCATCAGCTTAATCTCACCCGCGGATTGGCCACGACATAGAGTATGTCGGTGATGAGGTTGGTGACCAGGAAGGCGAGGCCGCCAACGATGGTAACGCCGATGATTGCCGGGAAGTCGAGCGCGCGCGCCGCCTCGACGGCATAGGAACCCATGCCCGGCCAGGAGAAGATGGTCTCGGTCAGCACCGCGCCGGTGATCAGATAGGCGAAGGAGTAGCCGATGACGGTCAAGGTCGGCACCATGGTGTTGCGCAGCGCGTGGACAATGACGACGCGGAATTCGCTCGCCCCCTTGGCGCGCGCGGTGAGCACGAACTCGCGGCTCATCACATCCAGCATGTTGGCGCGCACCAGCCGCGATATGGTGCCCGAAACCGTCCAGCCGAGCACGAAGGCCGGCAGAAGCAGGTGCCAGAGCGCGTCCTTGAAGACGGTCCAGTCGCCAGCAAGAAGCGAATCGATGGTCAGGAAGCCCGTGATGCCGGGCGGCAATGCCAGGCGGGCATCGACCCTGCCCGGCCCCGGCAGCCAGTTCAGCATGACGGAGAAGATGAACAACAGGCCGAGCCCCGACCAGAACACCGGCAGCGAAGAGCCGAACAAGGCGAACAGCCGCGCGCCATGGTCAATCAGGCTGTTGCGGAAATAGGCGGCCAGCACACCAAGCACAATGCCGAGCGTGGTGCCGAAGATCATCGCAGCGCAAACCAGTTCGAGCGTTGCCGGCAAGCGGTAGAGAATGTCGGTGCCGACATTGCGCTTGGTGATGAACGAGGTGCCAAGATCGCCGCTCAGCAGATTACTGAGATATATCATATAGCGTTCCGGCAAAGGACGATCGAGACCCCAGCGCGCCTTGGCGGCGGCCACCACTTCGGGGTTGCTCATCTGCTGTTCGGCGACAATCGCGGTCAGCGGATCGCCCTTGGTCACCGTGGTGATCAGGAAGGCAATGGTGACGATGCCGAGCACCAGAAACGGCATGGCGATAAGCCGGCGCAAAATATAGCGAGACACGTGGCTACCTTCACAAGGAGGGGCTTCGTAAGATGGCACAAGGCGCTTGGAGATGCCATCGAGGGAAGCATATTGACAGTGGGTGAAAGCGCCTGTCAATATAAATGGAATTTAATTTCACTTTTGAGACAGCGCCGGCGACACCGGCCCGACAGGCGGACGACGACGCCAGAAAGACCTCAGCGTGCGCAAGCGAGCCACCAGGGACGAGACGGAGCTTGAAGTCGAAGGCGCGCAGCTTTCGTCGTCGCTGGTGCGCGGGCTCGGCATCCTGCGCGCTTTCCGCCCGGGCGATGCCTCACTCGGCAATCAGGACATCATTGCCCGCACCGGCCTGCCCAAGGCCACGGTTTCGCGCATCACCTATACGCTAAGCGCGCTCGGCTATCTCCTCTACGACAAGGACCTTGGCCGCTACAGCCTGGGACCAGCCACCGTGGCGCTGGGTTATTCGGCACTGAGTTCCAGTGCGGTTGTCCACGTCGCCCGGCCGCTGATGCAGCCGCTGGCCGATTTGACGGGGGCGGCGGTGGCGCTCGGCACCCGCGACAGCCTCAACATGGTCTATCTCGCCAACTGCCGGTCGGAGAGCCTTGTCACGCTGCGCCTCAACCCGGGCTCCTATCTGCCGATCTGGAAGACATCGATGGGGCTGGCCTATGCGGCGGCACTTTCATCCGAGGAGCGTGCCAGCCTTGTGGGGGCTTTGCAGGAGGCCGAGCCGGACAGGGCGGCGATGATCGCGGCGGCGATCGACGATGCGATCGCCCAGTATGCCGACAAGGGCTATGTGACGTCGTTCGGCGCCTGGCACAGCTACATCCATGCAGTCGGCGTGCCGTTCCGTCCGAGTGACGGCTCGCCGCTGGTTGCCATCACCTGCGGCGGCATCGGCGAGATCATCACGGAAGAGCGCGCGCATGCCGAGATCGGACCGGCGCTGGTGGCGATGGTGAAGGCGCTGGGCAGAGAGCTCGAGGGGAGTCCCGGGTAACGGGATTGGCCCAGACGATCGCACTCGCATGCCGGCTTGAACTTGCCTGATCGTGACCGCACAGTCGCCGTCGATGGTATGGCGGTCGCGCGTGGTTGGCGTCCATCGGGTTCAGGTGACGGGGGGAGAATCAGATGCCGATGAATTTTGCAGGACGGTTCAGCGGTCGAGCGGCGGTGATCACCGGCGGCGCATCGGGCATCGGTCTGGCAGTGGCTCAGAGGATTGTCGAAGAGGGCGGACGGGTTTCAGTCTGGGATCGCGATCCTGCTCAGATCGAACAGGCCAGGACTACCCTTCCCGGCCTCCACGGTGTTGCCATCGACGTCGCCAATGCGGCCGGCGTGGAACGCGCCAAACAGTCGGCGATCGAAGCGCTTGGCGGTGTCGACATCCTGGTCACCAGTGCGGCGATCACCGGACCCAACATGACGACCTGGAATTACTCGGTCGAAGATTGGCAGAAGGTCATCGACATCAACATCAATGGCGTCTTCTATTGCAACAAGGCGCTTGTCCCGCATATGCTCGAGCGCAACTATGGCCGCATCGTCAACATCGCTTCGATCGCCGGCAAGGAAGGCAATCCCAACGCTTCGGCCTACAGCACCTCGAAGGCCGCGGTGATCGGCCTGACCAAGTCGCTCGGCAAGGAGCTGGCCAAGACCAAGGTGACGGTCAATTGCGTCACACCGGCGGCCGTGCGCACCGCGATCTTCAGGCAGATGAGCCAGGAGCACATCGACTTCATGCTGTCCAAGATACCGATGGCGCGCTTCGGCGAGGTCGACGAGGTGGCGGCGCTGATCTGCTGGATCGCCTCGGAAGAGTGTTCGTTCACGACCGCCGCCGTGTTCGACGTTTCCGGCGGCCGCGCCACCTACTGAGGCAGGACGCATCTCAATTCCGCGTGACGACGCAACGAACTGGAGCGTAGGGGCGTATAGTCCAGACGTCGAATCGACGTTGACGCAACAAAGCTATGCGGGAAAGCTATGACGCGGCATGACAGTTCAGCATGCGTGATGACCTGCCGGCCCGGGGCAACTGGTTGGCGGTTGACGGACGCTGCAGCCATCCGGCGGGAGCTTGCTTGCTTTGCTTAGAGCCGAGCCTGGCGCGCTGTCCGACGACGAGCTTCTGGACCGCTATCAGCGCGCCGCCTTCGACTATTTCCTTGAGAACGTGAACCCCGAAAACGGACTGGTCGCCGACACCTCGCGGCCGAATTCGCCGGCCAGCATCGCTGTCGTCGGCTTCGCGCTGTCCAGCTATCCGGTCGGCGTCGAGCGCGGCTGGATGGCGCGCGATGCCGCCGCGAAGCTGACGCTGGCAGCGCTGCGTTTCTTCTCGGCCGGCTCGCAAGGCAATGGCGAGGAGGTCACCGGCCACAAGGGTTTCTACTACCATTTCCTCGACATGCGGACCGGCCTGCGCGTCTGGCGCTGCGAACTGTCGATGGTGGATACGGCATTGCTGATATCGGGCATGCTGGTGGCGGGCGCCTATTTCTCCGGTGATGATGACGAGGAAGCCGAAATCCGCCAACTGGCCGAGGCGCTCTACCGGCGCGTCGACTGGCGGTGGGCACAAGGCTCAAGCCCGACCTTGCGACAAGGCTGGAAGCCGAGGAGCGGCTTTCTCCACTATGGCTGGGAGGGCTACAACGAAGCCACGATCCTCTACGTCCTGTCGATGGCCTCGCCCGACAGCCCGACCTCGGACAACAGCTACGAGGGCTGGACGGCGACCTATCAGTGGGAGAACATTTACGGCTACGACGTGCTGTATGGCGGTCCGCTGTTCATGCACCAGTTCTCGCATGCCTGGATCGATTTCGCCGGCATCCGCGACGCCTTCATGCGCGAGAAGAACTCGGACTATTTCGAAAACAGCCGCCGCTCGACCTATCTGCATCGCGACTATGCACGCCACAACCCTTACGGCTATGGCGGCTACGACGAGAACCTTTGGGGTCTTTCGGCGGGCGACGGGCCAGGCGGTTTTCGCACCAGCGTGGAGCGACAGCGCCGGCGGTTTTCCGGCTATGCCGCGCGCGGCGCGCCGTTCGGGCCCGATGACGGGACGATCGCGCCTTGGTCCTATCCGGCATCACTGCCTTTCGCCCCGGAGATCTGCCTGGCGGCGTTGCGCCATCTCGGTGATCGCTACCCCGAGGTGATCGACAATTTCCGACTGCCGAGCGGTTTCAATCCGACATTGGCGAACCGGCGTAAATTCGGGAGGCACGGCTGGGTGTCGGAAGGCCACTATGGGCTGGACCAAGGCATCGTGGTGATGATGATCGAGAATCATCGGTCAGGGTTGATCTGGAGACTGATGCGGTCAAATCAACACATCCGCAACGGCTTGCGCAAGGCCGGATTCAATGGCGGCTGGCTGTCTCAGCCGGCAAGCCCGGCGTCGGGTGGCGGCGATGTCGCGTGACCGGACCAGGGCTGCCGCCTTTCCTGTCGATCACAACGACATTGAGCTGATCAAGGGCGCCCATCCGCCGCACTGGAAGAACCCGCAGCCGGACGGTCCCTACAACCTCGTCGTCATCGGTGCCGGACCGGCTGGACTGACCGCCGCCTACGAAGCGGCCGGCCTCGGCGCAAAGGTCGCGCTCATCGAGCGCAACCTGATCGGCGGAACTTGCGTCAATGTCGGCTGCATCCCGTCGAAGTCGATCATCCGCACCGCAAGGCTTTATGCCGACATGCGCGACGCCGAGAATTTCGGCGGCGACATGCCGGACCGTCTTCACGTCAACTTTCGGCGCGCCATGACGCGGATGCGGCAGATCCGGCAGCGGATCAGCCGCGCCGATGCCGCCGATAGCCTGATTTCCGAAGGCATCGACCTTTATTTCGGCGAAGCGCGGTTTTCCGGAAGGGACGCTGTCACGGTCGCCGGACAAACCTTGCGTTTCAGAAAGGCGCTGATCGCGACAGGCGCGCGCCCGAGGCTGCCGACGATCTCGGGGCTTGCCGACGCCGGCTATCTCAGCAACGAGACCATGTTCGATCTCACGGAGTGCCCGAAGCGGCTTCTGGTCATCGGCGGCGGACCACTCGGTTGCGAAGCGGCGCAGGCCTTCTGCCTGCTGGGCGCGAAGGTCATCCAGGCGCAGCGCGAACCGATGTTCCTGCCCGGTGAGGAACGCGATGCCGCCCAAATTCTTTCGGACGCGCTGGCGCGCGAAGGTGTCGAGGTTCGCCTCAACACCGAGGTGGTGGCGGTGCGGACGGAAGGCGGCAAGAAGCTCGCCGACCTGGTGTGCGACGACGTCACGACGACGATTTCCGTCGACGAGATCATCACCGGCATCGGCCGATCGCCCAATGTCGACGGCCTCGACCTGGAAAACGCCGGGGTGGCATATGATGCCGACGGTATCAAGGTGGACGATTATCTCCGCACCACAAATCCGCGCATCTATGCGGCGGGCGATGTCTGTCTCGTCTACAAATTCACCCACACCGCCGAGGCGACAGCCCGCATGGTCGTGCGCAATGCCCTGTTTCTCGGACGCGGGAAACTGAGCGAACTGGTCATTCCGTGGTGCACCTATACCGATCCGGAGATCGCCCATGTCGGCCTCTATCCGGCGGAGGCGCGCCAGAGCGGCATTCCGGTCAAGACCTATACGGTGCTGATGCACGATGTCGCCCGTGCGGTGATGGACGGCGAGGAGGAGGGTTTTGTCAAAATCCACGTCAGGGAGGGGTCCGACCGCATTCTGGGCGCCACAGTCGTCGCCAGCCATGCCGGCGAGATGATCAATGCGGTGTCGCTGGCGATCAAATCGGGCATGGGACTGCGTGCGCTGGCCGACGTCATCCATCCATTCCCGACGCAGGCGCAAGGCATCAAGATGGCCGGTGACGCCTATCGGCGGACAAGGCTCACCTCATCGTGGAAGCGTCTGGCGGGCCGCTGGTTGGCGTGGTCCAGGCGGTGGTGATATTCCGGCAGCCTGGCACAGTTGGTGCATCTGACATTCAGCGACGATGCGGCGCTTGATGAAAGCGGCGTTCGGCTGAACAAGTCGAAGCCGATTGTTGTGGTTTTGGGGCCGTCGCGCATGTCGTCTGGAATGAAGTCTCAGGCGCAAAGCCCGGAGCGTCCGCTTTGAAACCCGCGGACGCACAACCGCTCGACGCTGTCTCCGCGGCGAAAGCCGGGCGACGTGTGCTGGTTGTGTCCCACGATCCGGCCTTTCCGCCGATCTCCGGCGCGGATTTGCGGAACTACCGCAATGCTGAGTCTGCTGCGCAATTCGGCCCGGTCTGCCTGGTGTCTGTGCTGCCGCAGGCGACGGAAACAACCGATCCGTCGATCCGCACCGAAGCCTTGTCGATCAAGGGAGAGGCCCGCTCCGCCTCGATCGGGTGGTGGCGCATAAGGGCGGAGCGTCGCATCTCGCGCGTCGCCTTGACGCGGCTGGAGGCACTGGTTCGGGACTTCCGCCCCGATACGGTGCTGATCGAGGGCATCGGCCTGTTCAAGCTGCTGCGGCCTTTGCGGGCACTGACGAAACATCTCATCCTCGACATGCACAACGTCGAGTCCGACTTGGCGGGGCAGTTGCGGCACGTCGATGTGAAGCGGCCTGCGGTGGCGACGATCAGCGCGGGCCTTGGCATCAGGCGTCTCGAGAGAAAAGCGATTGCCCTTGTCGACCGGGTCTGGGTCTGCTCGAGCCAGGATCGAGAGCGGTTGATGGCGCTTTCCCGGCATAAGTTGCCGATCGATGTCGTTCCAAACGGAATTCCGCACGCCGGGCACAGCCCCGAAACGCTGCCCGACGAGCCCGGATCCGGCGAAAGCTTTCCGGTGATCCTGTTCGTCGGCCATCTCGGCTATCCGCCAAACGTCGACGCCGTCCAGAGATTAGCCGGCTCCATACTTACGCGCATCCGACTGGCCTTGCCGACCGCGACACTGATTCTCGCTGGGCGCAACCCGACAACGGCCGTGCAAGCGCTGGCAGGATTGCGGGGCGTGGAGCTCGTCGAAGACCCCGAAGACATGGCGCCGCTTCTGTCGAGAGCGCATCTCACCATCATCCCGCTTGCGGCAGGCGGCGGCACCCGCATCAAGATTTTGGAGGCGATGGCGTGGGGCGTGCCGGTGATCGCCACGCCTCTGGCGGCCGAGGGCCTGGATCTGGTCGACGGGGAGGAACTGCTGCTGTCGGATACCGATGAAGGGCTTGCCGGAATGGCTGTCGGACTCTGCCTGGATGCCGACCGCAGGGCACGGCAGCGCATCCGCGCGCATCAAGCGGTTTGGGCAAGGTTCGGCCCAGAAGCCATCCGCAATGCCGTCCGCGGCGGGCTGGGGCTGGACGAGGCTGGCACATGATCCGTCCCTCCACCAGATATGGAGGAGCCACATCGTTCCACATCGCTTGCAGGAGCCCGCTTCGCACGACGTCCAGCCGGAATTTCGTGGTCTGCCCTATCAGGATGCGTGCTGAAGCTCTTGCCGAATGGGGCCGAGATAGGTTTGCGGATGCAAGCGTCCCCAAACATGGCCACGGTCGGTCAGATGCGCGACCTGCTCTATCCAGCGTCTCGGCGCATCGGGGTCCCTCACCTCATGCCAGTCGTCGACGATAATGACAGGCAGGCCCTGGTAGAGCGGGTCGAGCGGCGAGGTCCTGGTGACGACGATGCAGCCGAGATAAAACAGCTCCCATGTCCTATGGCAGTCCAGGCCATTGCCTTCGGTGGACAGCACGAGCGGGTATTGCGAGTATAGTTGCCAGATCGAGCGCTGCGAGACCCGTTTCGTCAGGAAATCGACGTGCGGACATCCGCCCAGGGCATCAAGCAGTTCCCGGCGCTGCCTCGAGCCATTGCTGATGCTGAAATCAGAGAACAGCCTGGGCGGGCGGCGGTCCACATGATCCTGCCGGGCGCGTATGATTTCCAGTTGCTTCACAAGCCCTGCCGGCGTGGCAAGGGACCGAGGCGTGTGAAGATCGAGCCCGATCGGGAAAGGCTTCACTCTGGGGTGAGTGCCGTCACAATTCTGGCTGTACCAGGAGACCAGGAAAGCGTTGGCGAGAAGTTGGTCGACGGTGTCCTTCGCCAGATCCGACGGCACCGAAGCATCTCCGTCGGTCGTCAGCAGCGTGAACGGTGCCGTGATCGTCGGCAGCACGATCCTGACGAACGTGTCGAGGTCGCAGGTTTGCGCATCCCTGGACAAGGTGCTCAGGCGCAGCCAGACAATGCCATGCGCGCCGCTGTAATGTTGGCGGAAAAATGCCTCGCTCTGCGTCGATGCAGTTGGCGCGTTGCGATACCAGCGCGGCCCGGCGAAATCGCAGAAATGCCCGATGCCCTGCGACCACAGCACGGGCGGAACGTCAAGAAACCTTAGCGCCCTGGAATAGACGGCTCTTTTGACAGCCCTTCGAAACCTGCCCATCGGCAACTCCTAGCGCGGATGCCAATAGTGTTGCAACGTCCTGCCTGGCATATTCGCCTTGAGCCGAACCCGGGCCAAAAATTTCGAGCCGTCTGGCGGCGTCGCAACTGGCTGACGATCTCGCCGGCTGCAGTGCCGCGACCAACTCCCGGCACGGCCGGAAGCACGCGGCGGTCTACAGACTTGATCGCGGCAAAGGTCGAAGTGCTTGCGGTTCAGCGCAAGACCGCACATCTCAATCGTGCAATTCCCGCGATATCGGCGGACCGAGGGAGAAATCGGAGAACGTTACCTCAAAGCCCTCGCGTTGCGGCGAACAGCACATCATGCCGATATCGACCGTCTTCGAGGTCGGGAAATAGGCAAGCCGCACAGGCTTCCAGTGGCCGTCGGAAGCATCGAGGTACTGGACGCGGATCGCCTCGGCGTGACGGGTCAACCGGATCCTGACGCCGTTCGGATCGGCATGAATGGCGACCAGCGACCAGTCTGACGTGTCGTTGGTGACGACAACGGAGAAATAGGCAAGGCCGTCGGTGTACTCGATACCGGCCTTGATCCAGTGCGTTTCGCTGAGCCGGACCATCAGCCCGGCCTGATCATAGAGGACTTCGTAGTCGCCTTTGACCGTGACTTCGGCGCTGAAATCGCCTTCGACCGGCCGGTGCAGGAAGTGGCCGTTGTCGCGCCAGAAACCGTAGAAGGTCTCGCGCCAGAAATCGGTCTCCTTACCGGTGCGCACACGAACGCTGTCGCCGTCGATAGAATGGTGCGGCGGCGGGTTAAGCCAGATCAGATCTTGCACTGTCATCCTTTCGCGCCCCTCCAATCCAGATGTGCATGGCGGTGTTGCCGGCATGGTCGGCAGTGACCGATCAGTCAGGCTGATCGGTCACTGCCGATCAGCCTGCGAACGTATAGGCCGTCTTCACCGTGGTGTAGAACTCCGCCGCATAGTGGCCCTGCTCGCGCGGCCCATAGCTCGAACCCTTGCGACCGCCGAAGGGAACATGGAAATCGACACCCGCCGTCGGCAGGTTGACCATCACCATTCCGGCCTCCGAATTGCCCTTGAAGTGCGTGGCATGCTTGAGGCTCGAGGTGCAGATGCCGGAGGTCAAGCCGAAGGGCGTGTCGTTGGCGACGGAAAGCGCCTCGTCATAGTCCTTGACGCGAATGACGCTGGCGACAGGTCCGAAAATCTCCTCGCGCGAACTGCGCATGGCATTGGTGGCCTCGGTCAGCAATGCCGGCTGCAGATAGAAGCCTGGCGTCTTGCGGTCGAGCCGCTCGCCGCCGAAGGCGAGCGTGGCACCTTCCCTGACGCCGATGGCGATATAGTCCTCGTCCTGCTTCAGCTGCGTCGCGTCGACGACAGGACCGATCTGGGTCTGCGCGTCGAGCGCATCGCCGATGACCAGTTTGCTCATGCGATCCTTGAGGGCATCGACGAAACGGTCATGGATGGCCTCGGTCACGATCAGCCTGGACGACGCGGTGCAGCGCTGGCCGGTCGAGAAGAAGGCGCCATTGAGCGCGCAATCGACGGCGATCGCAAGATCGGCATCGTCGAGCACGACCAGTGGGTTCTTGCCGCCCATTTCAAGCTGGAACTTGCGCATGTGTTCGATGCTTGCCGCGGCAACGCGCTTGCCGGTACCGACCGAGCCGGTGAAGCTGATGGCGTTGACGTCGGGACTGTCGAGCATCGCCTGACCGACCACCGAACCCTTGCCCATGACGAGATTGAGCACGCCCTTTGGCAGGCCGGCGCGATGCAGGATGTCGACAATGGTCCAGGCGCTCTCGGGAACCAGCTCCGCCGGCTTGAAGACGACGGTGTTGCCGTGTGTCAGCGCCGGAGCGATCTTCCAGGCCGGAATGGCGATCGGAAAATTCCACGGCGTGATGATGCCGACCACGCCGACCGCCTCGCGCGTCATCTCGACGCCGACGCCCGGTCGCACGCTCGGCACGACCTCTCCGGTCAAACGCAAGGTTTCGCCGGCAAAGAAATCGAAAATCTGGGCGGCGCGAATGGTCTCGCCGATGCCTTCGGCCAGCGTCTTGCCTTCCTCACGCGCCAGGTTGCGGCCAATCTCGTCCTTGCGCGCCAAAATCTCGTCGGAGGCCTTTTTCAGCACCGCGTGACGCGCCAGCGGACCGGAGCGGGACCAAGCCGGGAACGCTGCCTTGGCCGCGGCGATCGCCTGCTTGGCCTGTTCGACACCCGCCGAGGCATAATCGCCGACGATGTCACCGGTATCCGAGGGGTTGATGTTGCGCGAACCGGCGTCGCCGACCCACTCGCCATCGATGAGGTTCTTTCGAAACAGCGTCATATCGTATGTTCCTGCTTGTTGGCCGCGCGGGCATCTGTCTGAACTGGTATTTGCCAGACAATTGCCTCGCGGGAAAGCAAACAGTGAACCAGCAGCCGCGACAAAAATCCCCGCTTGCGCCGCGCGGATGGCGGGCGACGACAATGCCCCATCGAGCCTCGATGCAGCCAACAGCCACGATGTATCGTTCGGCTTGGGGCCGATTTGGTCTGTACACAAATGTCCATAGCCTTGATTTGCCTGAGGCAGCGTGTCATGCGTCGTGTCGATGGCAGCTCTCGAAACGACGATTCAGCGCGCCGGCGCCACCGGCAATATCAAGGCCACTCGCGAAGACTGGCTGAAGCTTGCGCTTGAAACGTTGATCTCTGACGGGGTCGAACGCGTCCGCGTGCTGACGCTTGGACAGAAGCTCGATGTGTCGCGTTCCAGCTTCTACTGGTATTTCAAGAGCCGACAGGATCTGCTCGATCAATTGCTGGATTACTGGCGGCAGACCAACACCAGGTTCATCGTCGAAAGGGCCAGGCGGCCTTCCGCGACCGTCATCCGCGGGGTGATGAGCATTTTCGAATGCTGGGTGGACGAAAAACTGTTCGATCCGCAGCTGGATTTCGCGATCAGGGCCTGGGCCCGCCGCTCGCCCGCCATCAGGCGCGCGCTCGACGAGGCCGACGAGGAGCGCGTCAACGCCATCCGCGACATGTTCCTGCGCCACGGCTATGAGGAAGAAGACGCGTTCGTGCGAGCCCGTGTGCTGTATTTCATGCAGATCGGCTATTACTCGCTTGAGCTCAACGAGCCGATGAGCAGCCGCCTGCCTCACGTCGCCGGTTATCTGCGCAGCTTCACCGGCCAGGAGCCTCCGGCGGAGGATGTCGAAGACTTCTCGCGCTATGTCGAGAAAACGCTTTCGCGCAACCGATAGTACGGCCCGTTCGGCCCCCGCGGCTGGCGACTTCGCGGGCGCGCATCGGCCCAAATAGCAAGCACGTTTGCTGCCGATAGCAGCGGAGGCGCCCCTCTGCCGCATCGGCGCAAAGCGACATCATGGACCGTTCATTCCGTCCTCCGCCAAGCTCTGGACACATATGTACAATACCGATAGGGTACGCCACACTGACTGGGTGGAGTGCGACAGGATGAAATCCCAATACAGGGCGATCGTCATCGGCGGCGGCGTGGTTGGAGCCTCGGTGCTCTATCACCTGGCGAAGTTCGGCTGGAGCGACGTCGCGCTTATCGAACGCGAGGTACTGACAGCGGGATCGAGCTGGCATGCGGCCGGCGGATTCCATGCGCTGAACGCCGATCCCAACATCGCCGCCCTGCAGGCCTATACGATCGACCTGCTCTCCGAGGTCGAGAAGGAATCGGGCCAGAGCATCGGCATGCACATGACCGGCGGCATCTCGGTCGCCTCGGCGCCCGAGCGCTGGGAATGGCTCAAGGCCTCCTACCGCATCTTCCAGACCATGGGCATCGACGATGTCCACCTGGTCGGTGTCGATGAGATCAAGCAGCGCTGCCCGATCCTCAACACCGACGGCATGCTGGGAGGCCTCTATGCCGCGCGCGAGGGCCATATCGATCCCTCAGGCGTGGTGCACGCCTATGCCAAGGCAGCCAGGCTGCGCGGCGCCGACATCATCGAGCACAACCGGGTGCTGGAACTGAACCGCCGCGCCGATGGCGGCTGGGACGTGGTCACCGAGAAGGGCACGGTGATTGCCGAGCACGTCGTCAATGCCGGCGGACTGTGGGCCAAGCAGGTCGGCAGGATGGCCGGCATCGACCTGCCGGTATCGCCGATGGAACACCATTATCTCGTCACCGAGGCATTGCCCGAAATCCAGGCGCTGGACATGGAATTGCCGCTGATCGTCGATCTCGAAGGCTTCACCTACATGCGCCAGGAGCAGAAAGGCCTTCTGCTTGGTATCTATGAGGTCAACCACAAGCACTGGAACATGGACGGGGCGCCCTGGGACTACGGCATCGAACTGATCCAGGAAGATACCGACCGCATCGCCGACGAGCTGGCGCTCGGCTTCAGCCGTTACCCCTGCCTGGAGAATGCCGGCATCAAGCGCTGGGTGAACGGCGCCTTCACCTTCTCGCCGGACGGCAATCCGCTGGTCGGCCCGGTGCGCGGCGTTCCCAACTACTGGGTGGCGTGCGGTGTCATGGCCGGTTTCCTGCAAGGCGGTGGCGTCGGCAAATCGCTTGCCGAATGGATGATCCATGGCGAGCCGGAAGCCGACGTCTACGGCATGGACATCGCCCGCTATGGCGATTTCGCCTCCAACCGCGAATACATCAGGCAGACCACCGGGCAGTTCTATTCGCGCCGCTTTGTCATGAGCTATCCCAACGAGCAGTTGCCGGCGGGACGGCCCTTGAAGACGGCCGGGGCGCATGACGCGATGGAGGCCGCAGGCGCGCGCTGGGGCAATTCATGGGGCATGGAAGTGCCGCTCTATTTCGCGCCGCAAGGCTTCGTCGAGACACCGACGCTGAAGCGCTCCAACGCCTTCGACATCGTCGCACAGGAATGCCGCAAGGTGCGCGAAGGCGTTGGCCTGCTCGATATATCAGCCTTCTCGCGCTATGAGATTTCTGGGCCTCAGGCGGAGGCCTGGCTCGACCGGCTGCTTGCCTGTGCGCTGCCGAAGCCCGGCCGTGCGAAACTCGCGCCGATGCTGGGCGAGAACGGCAAGCTCAAGGGCGACCTCACCGTCTTCAACTGGGGAGATGGCTCCTGGTGGGTCATGGGCTCCTATTATCTGCGCCAGTGGCATATGCGTTGGTTCGAACAGCATCTGGGCGACGGCGTCACCGTCCGCGACATTTCCGATGCGGTAGTCGGTTTCTCCCTCGCCGGTCCCAATGCGCGAATGCTGCTTGAGCGCCTCACACATCAGGATGTTTCGCACGAGGCCTTTGGCTTTCTTGCATGCAGGACGCTCGATGTCGGCCTGGTGCGGGCCAAGGCCGGTCGGCTGTCGGTCATCGGCGAGCTCGGCTACGAGATCCATTGCCAGGCCAATGAGCACGCGGGCCTGCGCCGCGCGCTGCTTGCCGCAGGCAACGATCTGGGCGTCACCGAATACGGCTTCGGCGCGGTCAATTCGCTGCGGCTCGAAAAGAGCTTTGGCATCTGGTCGCGCGAGTTCACGCAGGACTATACGCCTGATGAGACCGGCATGGACCGCTGGATTGCCTTCGACAAGGGCGATTTCATCGGCCGTGAGGCGGCGCTGAAAGAGCAGAAGGCTCCATCCAGGCGCACGCTGGTGACGCTCGAAATCGACGCGGCGGATGCCGATGCCAGCGGCTACGAGCCGGTCTGGAACAAGGGTAAGCTGGCCGGATTCGTCACCTCCGGCGGCTACGGCCATACGGTCGGCAAGAGCCTCGTCATGGCGCTGGTCGAGCGCGAGGCGGCCGATATCGATACTGAGTTGACAACCCACATCGTCGGCGTCGAAAGAGGTGCGCGCGTCATCGCTTCGTCGCCATACGATCCACTGGGCAAGGCGATGCGGGCATGACCGATCGAACCGGCGCCATCCCTGTAAAAGACCATTCGATGATCCACGCTCCTTTCCGAAAATCAGGCCTGTCCGGCACGCCATGACCCGACGCTATTCCGCTCTGTCGCTCTTCAAGGAGGGCTTGGCCGGCCAGACCGGCTGGCAGCCGGCCTGGCGCTCGCCCGAGCCGAAGCCGTCCTACGACGCGATCGTCATCGGCGGCGGCGGCCATGGACTCGCGACCGCCTATTATCTGGCAAAAAACCACAACATCGCCAGGGTGGCGGTGCTGGAAAAGGGCTGGATCGGCGGCGGCAACACCGGCCGCAACACCACCGTGGTGCGCTCCAACTATTATTATCCCGAAAGCGTCGAGCTCTACGGGCTGGCGCACCGGCTCTATGAGGGGCTGGCCAAGGATTTGAACTACAACGTCATGCTGTCGCAGCGCGGCATGGTCAATCTGTGCCACTCGACCGCCGAGATGGAGATCGGCGCGCGCACCGTCAACGCCATGCAGATCAACGGCATCGATGCGGAACTGTTTTCACCTGACGATGTGCGCCGGGTGGCGCCGATCTACAATTTTTCGCCGGACGCGCGCTTCCCGGTGTTCGGCGGCATCTGGCAAGGCAGGGCCGGAACGGCGCGCCATGACGCCGTCGCCTGGGGCTATGCGCGGGCCGCGAGCCGGCTCGGTGTCGACATCATCCAGAACTGCGAGATCACCGATTTCATCATCGAGGGCGGCCGCTGCCGCGGCGTCCAGACTTCGCGTGGCGCGATCCGTGCCGAGCGCATCGGCATGGCGGTAGCCGGGCATTCCTCGGTGCTGGCGGCAAAGGCCGGTTTTCGGCTGCCGATCAATTCCTACGCGCTGCAAGCCTGCGTGTCCGAGCCGGTCAAGCCGATCCTCGACACGGTGGTGCTGTCGCCCGGCTGCGGCGTCTATGTCAGCCAGTCGGACAAGGGCGAGATCGTCATCGGCGGCGGCCTCGACCGCATTCCTTCCTATGCGCAGCGCGGCAATTTGCCGACGCTGGAGGCGGTGATTGCCGGCGTGCTGGAGATGTTCCCGATCTTTGGCCAGCTCAAGCTGATGCGGCAATGGGCAGGTATCGTCGACGTGGTGCCGGATTCCTCGCCGATCATCGGCGAATCGCCGCTGCCCGGCCTGTTCCTCAATTGCGGCTGGGGCACGGGCGGCTTCAAGGCCATTCCCGCCGGCGGCACGCTGCTGGCAAACCTGCTGGCGACCGGCAAGCACAACGACATCAGCCGTCCGTTCGACCTTGACCGCTTCGCCAGCGGGCGGCTGATCGACGAAGCGGCCGGCTCCGGCATCGCGCATTAGAGGCAATCATGCAGTTGTTCCCTTGCCCATTTTGCGGCCCGCGTGACGAGACCGAATTCCACTATGGCGGCGATGCCGGCAACATCAGGCCTGACGGTGCCGACGTGCCGATCGATCGCTGGGCAAACTATCTCTATCTGCGCAGCAACCCGAAAGGCGCGGCGCGCGAGATCTGGGTTCACATGATTTGCGGCGAGTTCTTCGTCATGGAGCGGGACACCATCACCCACAAGGTGCTGTCTTCGGCCGCTCTCGACGGGGAGCATGCCGCGTGACCGCCTCGCGTCTTGCCACCGGCGGCAGCGCTATCGACCGCTCGCGCCCGATCCGCTTCAGCTTCGACGGCGCCACCGTGCATGGCTTTGCCGGCGACACCATCGCCTCGGCGCTGCTGGCCGGCGACGTCGCGGTCGTCGGCCGCAGCTTCAAATATCACCGGCCGCGCGGCATCTGGGGTGCCGGCGTCGAGGAGCCGAACGCGCTGGTCGATCTCGGCGGCAGCGTGCCAGCGAAGCCCAACACGCGCGCCACGACCGAGCCGGCGCGCGACGGGCTGGTGGCGAAAAGCGTCAACGCCACGCCCAGCGCGCTGGCCGACCGCAACGCCTTTCTCGACCGTTTCGCACGCTTCATACCGGCGGCGTTCTACTACAAGACTTTCATGTGGCCGGACTGGCACAGGTTCGAGCCGCGCATCCGCGCCATGGCGGGATTGGGCACAGTCGAGGCCGACTGGATCTCGCCGGGCACGGCGGACCAGATAAACCATCATTGCGATGTGCTGGTTGTAGGCGCGGGACCGGCCGGGCTGGCGGCGGCAAGGCTGGCGTCTGGTGCTGGCCTGACCGTCACACTGGTTGACGACCAGCATAGCCCCGGCGGATCGCTCAGCCATCGTGCCGCGGAGATCGACGGCAAGCCGGCGGCCGTATGGGTCAAGGAGACGATTGCCGAGCTTGCCGCTGGCGGTCACCTCATCCTGCCTTCGACCACCGCCTTCGGCATTTACGACCACAATCTGGTCGGGCTGAACCAGCGTCATCTCGACGGCCGGCCGGATACGCTGTGGCGGGTCAGGCCGCGCCAGATCGTGCTGGCGGCCGGCGCCATCGAGCGGTCGCTGCCCTTCGCCAACAACGACTTGCCGGGCATCCTATCGGCGGATGCGGCGCTCGCCTATCTCCGGCGCCACGCTGTGCTGGTCGGCCGCCGCATCGTCGTCGCCACCAACAATGACAGCGCCTATGAGGTGGCGGGGGCGCTTGCCGAGGCCGGCGCCGAAGTCAGGCTTGTCGACATCCGGCGCGACGGCACGCCTGCCGCGCCGGCCAATGTCCGGCTGGCCAAAGGGCGTTCTCTCATATCCGCCAGCGGCAGGCTGCGCGTCGACGGCGTAACGCTCGACGACGGCACGAGGTTCGATGCCGATTGCGTTCTGGTCTCCGGCGGGTGGACGCCGACCATCCATCTCTTCGGCCAGGCCAGGGGCAAGCTCGCCTGGAGCGAGGCGCGCGCGGCCTTTCTGCCGGGCGATCCGGTCGATAACATCGCGGTGGCAGGTGCGGCTGCCGGCGCGGTTTCCTTGTCGGAGGTGTTTGCTGGCGCCAGCACCGCCGTTGCATCGCTCGGCCAGACGAAGGCTCCCCTACCGCGGAGCACCGGGCCGGAGGCAACGGACGGCATAGTCGCGGCATGGCCAATGCCGGGCTCGAAGGGACGCATCTGGATCGACTATCAAAACGACGTGACGGTGAAGGACGTCGAACTGGCAGCGCGCGAAAACTTCGTCTCGGTTGAACATCTGAAGCGCTACACCACGCTTGGCATGGCGACCGACCAGGGCAAGACCTCCAACCTGCCGGGCCTGGCGCTGATGGCCGGCATCACCGGCCGCACCGTGCCGGAGGTTGGCACCACCACCTATCGGCCGCCGTTCACGCCGGTGCCTTTGGCAAGCTTTGCCGGGGCGCACGTCGGCGAATTGATGGCGCCGGTGCGCCGGTTGCCGCTCGAAAACGTCCATCGCGCCAGCGGCGCCATCTTTCAGGAATATGGCGGCTGGCTGCGCCCGGCTCATTATGGCGGCAATGCGGACGCGGAGCGTTCGATCGCGGACGAGGCACGGCGCGCCCGTCAATCCGTGGCGCTGTTCGATGGTTCGACGCTCGGCAAGATCGAGGTGATCGGGCCGCAGGCGGCCGCATTCGTGGATTTTCTGTACTACAACACCATGTCGACGCTGAAGCCCGGCCGCTGCCGCTACGGCTTCATGCTGTCGGAGAACGGCGTGGTCTTCGACGACGGCGTTCTGGTGCGGTTGGACGAGCATCGCTTCGTCGTCTCGTGCTCGTCCTCGCATGTCGCTGCCGTGCACGCCCGGCTGGAGGAATGGCGTCAGGACCGTTTTGGGCGCGACGCCGTCTACATCCACAACGCCACATCAGACATGGCGACGCTGACCGTCTCGGGGCCAAACTCCCGAAAACTGCTCGAAACGCTTGGCCTCGGCCTCTCGCTCGACGATGCCGACCTGCCGCATATGGCGATCGCTCATGGCACCTATGCCGGCGACGATGTCCGTATTGCCCGCGTCAGCTTCACTGGCGACAGGAGCTACGAAATCTCCATCCGGGCCGATCGCGCCGAGCCGTTATGGGCGCATCTGCGCGAGGCCGGCCAGGCGCTCGAGGCCGTCGTCATCGGACTCGAGGCGCTGATGATCCTGCGGACAGAGAAAGGCTTTATCGTCATCGGCAAGGACACTGACGGCACCACGTTGCCGCATGATCTCGGCGTCGACGGTCCGCGCGCCAAGCGCCAGACCGAGTTCGTCGGCCGCCGCTCGCTGTTCACAGAGGAGGCCTCGCGTGACAACCGCATGCAGCTTGTCGGATTGGCGGTGCCGCAAGGCGAAGCGCCGCTGCCGACCGGCGCGCACGGCATCAAACGGAGCGACGGCAGATTGCGCAGCCAGGGCTTTGTCACCTCGAGCTACCAGAGCCCGACGCTCGGCCGCCCGGTTGCGCTTGGGCTGATCGAGCGCGGCGCGACGCGGCACGGCGAGACGATCGACATCCAGCATCTCGGCAAGATCAGCAAGGCGACGATTACCGCCCCTTGCGCCTTCGACCCGGCAGGAGAGCGGCTGCATGCGTGATCTCGCGGAAAAATGGTCCGTTGCACCGGACTGGCAGGGTGCGGTCATCGCCACGCCGGGCCTTGCGGTCAGCGCGATCTGCGGCCTCAACCAGCTTCTGGTCAGTGGCGACCTCGACGCGTGGGCAAGGGCTTCCGGTGTCGACGGAACTGGCGTGGGTGCTTTTGGTACCGCACAGGGCGACCGCTATGCGGCGCGGCTGGCGCGCGACCGGTTGCTCGTCGTGTCGAAGAGCCCGCTCCCCATCCCCACGGGCTGGCATGCAGACGGGTTCGCGGCGACGGCGATCAGCGCCGGGTTGCAAATATTCGAGGCCGAGGGCACGGCGCTCGATGCTTTCATCGCGCGTGGAACGACGCTCGATCCCAGCCAGCCAAGTGCCAGTGCAGCGCTTTCCTTCGCCGGCATCAGCGCCGTCGTCTATTGCCATGACGGCAAGCTGCGCATCCATGTCGATCGCGGTCTTGCCGCCTATCTCTGGACATGGATGGAAATTGCCATCGGCAACATCGCCGCCGGATCAGCCGATTAGCCGGCGGCAGTGCGATCCGGTCAGAGCGTGAACGACCAGAACAGGCAGGCCAGCGTCGCGGCGGCAAAGACCACGAAGAACAGGCTGCGCAGCAGCACGTTGCGGCGCAGCTCGTTCATGACGAAGTGACAACCTACGATCGCCGCCGCAAACAGGAACCGCCAGTTCAGCAATGCCCACACGGCGCTGCCCTGCCCGAACGCCCATCTGGCGACAAGACAGCCGACGATGGTCGCAAACAGTGCAATCACGGTCCAGAAGAGGGCATCGGCGGCATGGGTCAGGACGATGCCGGCCGCCCTGATCGGCAGGATCATCATCAGCATTGCGCTGAAGAAATAGACAGCGGCAATCGGGATGAACACGCCGGCGTCGGCGATGCCGTCAAGGCGCCTGACGCCGATGGCACCATAGGGATAGCCGTGCCTGGCGACAGCCAGGCTCAACGCCATGAGCAAGGCGGTCAGCACGGCGACCAATGCGAAGGATGTGAGGGCTTTGCTCATGACGTTCCTGTCCCAGACGAATCAGACAGGAACGTTTTTAGCGGGCAGTCGTAAATTGCGTAAGCGAGATCAATCATTACGCGAATTTCGGTTGCGGCGTAATCCGCCGACGGCGTCTATTCGGCGGCGATCCTGCCTGCCGAGCGGTTGGCCAGCACGAAGCCGACCTCGTCGACCGCCTGCGCGGCACGCTTAAGGATCGCCTCGGAGTGTAGCACGCCGTCGGTGAAATCCTTGTCGGTGGCGTAGACGGCGGTGGGCAGCGCAAAGGCCTCGAAGAAGCCGAACAGCGGCCGCAGCTGATGTTCGACAATCAAGGCGTGGCGCTCGCCACCGCCGGTCGCCGTCAACACGATGGGCTTCCCCCGCAGCGCTGCCGGATCGATCAGGTCGAAGAAGTGCTTGAACAGGCCGGTATAGCTGCCTTTGTAGGTCGGCGAGCCGACGACGAGCACGTCGGCAGCGAGGACTTCGTCCAGGATCGCCCGGGCCTGGCTATCGAGGTCGCGGGCCCATCTTGCCGTGCCGAGCGACGGGCCGAGATCCTCGATATCATAAGTGGTCGCCGACAGACTGTGGCTGGCGGCGATGTCCCTGGTGACCAGATCGACGAAGGCGCGCGTCTTTGACGGCCGGGTGATGTTGCCGGAAAAGCCGACGACTGTTGGATTTGACATGGCAGTGAACCTCTTGGGGTATAGTGGCCGAAAAATTTTGCTGTGGCGAGCCTCTCGCCCGCCGGTGAGAAATCAGCTCCAGGCGTGCAGCGGCGGGTTTTCGCCGTTGAGGAAATATTTGCCGAGGATCGAATATTTCCAGCGCACCGGATCGTGCAGCGTGTGCGTGCGCGCGTTGCGCCAATGCCGGTCGAGATTGTGTTCGGCCAGCGTTGAGCGGGTCCCCGCAAGTTCGAACAGCTTGTTGGTGGCGGCAATGGCGATCTCGGTCGACAGGATTTTTGCCTCGGCGGTGACGATCTGGGCGTGCGCCACCGTGTCGGCGGTCGGCTCGATCACCGCCCGGTCGATTGCCAGGCCGGCCTTTTCCAGCAGCGCCTGCGCCGCGTGCAGGCGCAGCGTCAGGTCGCCGATGGCCTGGATGGTGTAGGGATCGTCCCAGGCATTGTCGACGCCACTGTCGATCCAGGCTCGGCTCTTGGTCCTGACGAAATTGACCGTCTCGTCGATCGCTGCCTGGGCGATGCCGGTGTCGACCGCCACTTGGATGATCTGGAAGATGGCGCCGTCGGCGGTTGGCCTGTCAAAACCCTTGTAGCCTGGCACCAGATGCGTCTTCGGCACCTTGACGTTGTCGATGATGACGGTGCCGGACAGCGTCGTGCGCTGGCCGAAGCTCGACCAATCGTCGATGACGGTCAGGCCGGGCGCGCCGCGGTCGGCGATCGCATACCAGGCACGGCCTTGGTCATCGAGCGCGACGATCGGCACGAGATGAGCGAGCAGCGCGCCGGACGAATAGAATTTGCGGCCATTGACGACGACATGGTCGCCGGCATCGGTGAAGCGGGTTTCGAAATCGGCGGCGCGTTTGGAGCCGAACTCGGAAAAGGCGTTGCCGAACCGCGTGCCTTTCAACGCTTCGGCAAACAGCAGCTTCTGCTGGTCCGCGTCGGACACGGTGCGGATGGCGGCGACCACGCCGAGATGGTTCTGGGCAATCTGGCCGATCGAGGAATCGGCCGCCGAGATGATCTCGATCACCTTCGCCAGCGTCGCATAGGACAATTCCGGCCCGCCGAATGCCTTGGGCACGTTGATCGACCACAGGCCGCTTTGCGAAAAGGCATCGAGTTCGGCAACCGGCCAGATCCGCTCGCGGTCGCGCCTTGAGGAGTCCTTGACGAATTCGGCGGCGAGCGCGTGGGCGATAGCAATCGCCTCGGCGGCGTCCTTGATGATGTGCGCCGGCGCGGTCGGTCTTGCGACTGCCGGCACGGCGGCGGAAGCCTGGTCGGTCTTGACGGTCGAAACGGTCATTTCACTGCTCCTTGGGATTTCATTTCAGGCAACGGCATGGAGATGGGCTGGTTTGACGGCGGGCGAAGGCTGTTGCCCGGCGGTCGATTGACCGAGGTAGAAGGCCCTGATGTCCTCGCGCTGGCGAAGCTCGGCGGCCGCACCAGTGAGAACGGAGACGCCGTTTTCGAGCACAGTGGCGTGGTCGGCATAACGGAGCGCCACCGCCGAATTCTGCTCGGCGACCAGGATCGACAGGCCGGTCTCGCGGTTCAGCTTTCTGAGCGTCTGGAAGATGTTCTGGACGATGAGCGGCGCGAGACCCATCGACGGTTCGTCGAGGACCAGCAGGCGCGGCCGCGACATCAGCGCCCGGCCGATGGCGGTCATCTGCTGTTCGCCGCCAGAAGTCAGGCCGGACGATGTCCGGCGCTTTTCCCTGAGCCTCGGGAAATAGCCGTAGATCCGCTCGAGATCTTCGTTGATCTCGGCGCGGCGGCCACTGCGGCCAATGCCGCCGGCAACCAGATTTTCCTCGACGGTGAGGCTCTTGAAGCAATGCCGGCCTTCCAGCACCTGGACCAGGCCGGCGCGCACGAGATCGCCCGGCTTGCGGCGCGAGACATCCGAGCCTTCATAGCGGATGGTGCCTGCATTGACCTGGCCACGCTCGGCCGGCAGCAAATTGGAGACGGCCTTGAGCGTCGTGGTCTTGCCGGCGCCATTGGCGCCAAGCAATGCCAGGATCTGGCCGCGCCGAAGTTCGAAGCTGACGCCGTGCAGCGCCGTGATGGCGTGGTTGTAGGTGGCATGAACCGTATCCACGGCAAGAATGACGTCATCGTCCGGCATGGGGCTCTCATTTTGTGGTTCGATGAACCGAACAGGCCGGGCGCTGCGGAACCCTATCCGCTGCGCCCGGCTCTGCCCTGATCAGTTGGTGGTCACTGCGTTGGCATCATCCGCGGTGCGCAGCTTGATGCCCTTCTCGGCGGCGTAGGCCTCGGCGGACTTCTCGATGATCGGCCGCAGCAGCGCCCAGTCCGGCGCGATCCAGTCGGAGACGACGTTCCACTTCTTGCCGTCCCACTGCTGGAAGGTCACGTAGCCTTCGCCTTCGTGATTGTCCCAGCTGACATTGATCGAGTGGAACAGGTCCTTGGCGCCAAGCGCCTCGACCTTGGCCGGATCGAGCTTGAGGTGTTCGAAGCCCCAGCGGACCTCGTCGCCGGTCAGCGTGCGGTGGCCGAACTTCTCCTGCGCGACGCGGATCGCCTCGACATTGAGGATGCCGTTGACGATGCCGAGATTGTGGTAGACCGAGCCGATACGCGCCTTGTCTTCGAGGTTACCCTTGCCGGCGCCGTAGACCGTCTTCACGATCTCCTGAACCACCGGGTAGGAGTTGCCGGAAGCCTGCGTGGTGATGGCGGTGTAACCCTTGGCGGCGTCGCCGGCCGGGATGACATCCTCTTCAGAATTCGACCAGACATTGCCGAGGATGTGATCGACGGGATAGCCGACCTTGACCGCCGTTTTCAGCGCCACCGGGTTCATCACGCCCCACCCGCGCAGGACGACGAAGTCCGGCTTGGCGCGGCGGATCGTCAGCCACTGCGACTGCTGCTCGTTGCCGGGATGCGGCACCTCGATCTGCTGCACGGTGAAGCCGTATTTCTGCGCCAGCAATTCATAGATCGGGATGGTTTCCTTGCCGTAGGGCGAGCCGTGATAGAGCACGACGATCTTCTTGCCCTTCAGCCTGTCGATGCCGCCTTCCTTGGATGCGATGTAGTTCACGATGCCTGACGTCTCGCTGTAGGGATTGAGCAGCAGCGGGAAGACGTAAGGGAAGACACGCCCGTCGGTGGAGTCGGTGCGGCCGTGGTTGACGGTGATCAGCGGCACCTTGTCGGCGGTGATGCGGTCGATCATGGCATAGGCGATGCCGACCGAGAGCGGGTTCCAGGCGGCGGCGCCGGCATGGCTCTTCTGCCGCTCGTAGCATTCGACGCCGCGCTCGACCTCGTACTGGGTTTCGCATTCGTCCCAGGTCAGCTTGACGCCGTTGACGCCGCCGTCGCGGATGTTGATGAGGTTGAGATAGTCGATGAAGCCGCCGAAGAAGCCGGTGCCGCCGGCCGCATAAGGCCCGACGCGATAGCTCTGCAGCGGGAAATATTGTTCGTCGGCGTGCGCGGCGGGCAAGGCCACCGACACGATCATCGCCGTGGACAGCGCCGCCGCCTTGATTGTGCTCAGGAAATTCATGGTTGAGTTACTCCCGGTATGGGCCGTCTTGGGTTCGGCCTCTGGTTCATTTTCAAACGTCGGTTCGGAGTGGATGCATGGGCTCAGGTCGACTGCCAGGCGAACACGAGCCGTCTTCGGACCCTGTCCCACAGCGCCACCAGCCCGTCGGGTTCAAGGATCAGAAACAGGATGATGAGCGCGCCCAGCACGATGCGCTGGCTCATGTCGAGCACGCCCGAATCGAAGAGATCGCCAAGCAGGAAGCCGCCGAGGCGCGACAGAGCGAGCGGGAAGACCACGATGAGGGCGGCGCCGAAAAACGCGCCGCGGATCGAAGCCAGGCCACCGATGATGATGATGAACAGGATCTGGAACGACCGGTCGAGATCGAAGCCGTCCGGCTCGACGGTTCTGAGATAGGCGAAGGCCCAGATGACGCCGGCAACGCCGATGATGAAGGACGAGATGGCGAAGGCCAGCAGCTTGGTCTTCAGCACCGGGATGCCGATGATGCGGGCAGCGGTTTCATTGTCGCGGATGGCGATGAAGTTGCGCCCGGTCTGCGACGAGACCAGCCGATGGGCGAGGATGGTCAGAACGGTGACGATGGTTAGCGCGAAGAGATAGCGGCCGATGGCGCCGTCGAGCGCGAAGCCTGAAATCGACAATCTCGGCGCGTCGATGACGCCGGAAGCCGAGTTGTTGGAGAACCAGCTGAACTTGGTCAGCGCCCATTGCACGAAGAACTGCGCGGCGAGCGTCGAAACCGCGAGGTAGAAGCCTTTGAGCCGCAGGCTAGGCAGGCCGAAGACGATGCCGATCGCGGCGGCGACGATGCCGGCCAGGAAAATGCTGCCGATCAGCGGCAGGCCTTCGACGCGCAGGTTGAAATTATAGGCGGCGAAGGCGCCCGCCGCCATGAAGGCAGCACTACCCAGCGAAACCTGGCCGGCATAGCCGGTCAGGATGTTCAAGCCCACGCCGGCGAGGCTGAGCGCCAGGAACGGCAGCAGGATGGCCTCGAACAGATAGCTCGAGCCGATCAGCGGCACGACGCCATAGGCGAAGGCGAGCAGCAACACGGGCACAACCCATTTCGGCAGCACCGGCGCGGACGAGAAATCGCTTGTTATGGCGGTCATGGCTCAGATCCTCTCGACGAGCTTCTGGCCGAACAGGCCGGAAGGACGGATCAGCAGGAAGACCAGCGCGACGACATAGGCGAACCAGCTCTCTATGCCGCCGCCGAAATAGTCGCCGATATAGACCTCGGCGAGCTTCTCGCTGGCGCCGATCAGCAACCCGCCGACGATGGCACCGAGGATGGAATCGAAGCCGCCGAGCACCAGCACCGGCAGCGCCTTGAGCACCACCAGCGACAGCGAGAACTGCACACCGAGGCGCGCACCCCAGAGCAGTCCCGCCACCAGTGCGACAAGACCGGCAGCAGCCCAGACGGTGGCCCAGATCAGCGGCAGCCTGAGACCGACCGCGAGGGCCGCGAACTGATCGTCGGCGACGGCGCGAAAGGAGAGGCCGATGCGGGTGTAGCGGAAAAACAGCGACAGCAAGAGGACCATGCCGGCGGCAATCACTGCGGCAAAAATGTCGAACTGGCTGATCAGCACGCCGCCGATTTCCAGCGGCACGTCCTCGATGCCGAGATCGAGGCCGTGGACCTGCGTGCCCCAGATCAGCTGGGCGGCGCCCTCGATGATGTAGGACAGGCCGAGCGTCGCCATGAACAGTGTGATCGGCGGCTTGTTGGTCAGCGGCCGCAGCACCGTGCGCTCGATGGCGACACCCATGGCGACCATGATGGCGAAAGTGATCACCAGCGCCAGCGCGAACGGGATGCCGCGCTCGATAAGGCTGACGAAGGTGAGTGCCGCGAACAACAGCATCGCGCCTTGCGCGAAATTGAGCACGCCCGAGGTCTTGTAGATCAGCACGAAGCCGATCGCGACCAGCGAGTACATGACGCCGGAGAGCAGGCCGCCGACGAGCACTTCGATGAAGAACTGGTAGTCGAAATCGGCGATCATATGCCTGCCCCGTCCTCATTGTCCGAGGCGACGCCGAGGTAGGCATCGATGACGCGCTGGTCGTTCCTGACCTCGTCTGGCGTGGCGTCGGCGATCTTGCGGCCGTAGTCGAGAACGGCAATGCGGTCGGACAGGCCCATGACGACGCCGACATCGTGCTCGATCAACACCACGGTGGTGGCGAAACGATCGCGCGCGGCACGGACGAAAGCCGCCATCTCGCTCTTTTCGCTCGCGGTCATGCCGGCCATCGGCTCGTCGAGCAAAAGCAGACGCGGCTCGGCCACCAGTGCGCGGGCCAGTTCGACACGCTTCTGCAGTCCGTAAGGCAAGGTGCCGACAAGACGGTCGCGAATGGCGGTGAGGTCGAGAAATTCGAGGATCTGTTCCGCGCGGCTGCGTGTTTCGCGCTGCTCGCCGCGCGAGCGGCCGATGCCGAGCACCTGGCCGGCAAAGTTGGAGCGAACCTTGTAGGCGAGGCCGGAAGCGACATTGTCGAGGACGCTGAGACCCTTGAACAGTGCAAGGTTCTGGAAGGTTCTGGCGACACCGAGGTGAGCCAACTGCTGCGTCGGCACCTGGGCATAGAAGGTGCCGTCGAGCCGGACGTGGCCGCGATCCGGCCGATAGACGCCGCTGATGACGTTGATCAGCGAGCTTTTGCCGGCGCCGTTCGGGCCGATGATGGCGCGAATTTCGCCTGGGTGAACCGACAGGTCGATATCGGCCAGTGCGACGACGCCGCCGAACGACAGGCCGATGCCCTGGAGCGAAAGCAGCGGAGCGGCGACACCAGTAACGGAGCCGATCGCCTCGCTGCCGGCTTCGGACTGCTGCTCCCGCGGGCTTGACGGCAGGCCGCGCGCAAAGACTTCCGGCGCATAGACCGAAGCGTCCATCACTCCGAGAGTATAACTGGGCAACGGCATTCCAATCGTCCTTGATTAGGCGCGCAAAACCTCATTGCCGCTCGACGGATCGAGCGCGCCGGCAACCTTCATGCGTGTGCTGGCCGGACCGTGGCGGGCCAGGCTGCGGGATGGCTACTCCGCCGCCAGCGACGCCGCCGCCTCGGCGTTTTCCAGTTCGCGGACCAGCGGGATGACATGCTTGCCGAAATACTCGACCTCTTCCTGGAAGTGCAGGAAGCCGAGCAGGATGAGATCGGCGCCGGCGCGCTTCAGGTCGACGATGCGCTCGGCGACTTGCCTTGGCGTGCCGATCAGGTTCGAGCGGAAGCCGTCATTGTACTGGACCAGATCGTCGAAGGAGGATTTCGCCCAATTGCCCTCGCCTTCCGGCGAAGCTTTGCCGGCGTTCTTGACCTCGTGGCCGAAAGCGTTGACCGCCTCGGGGTTGGCCTTGGCGATGATCTCGGCGAGCACCGCCCTGGCCTCATCCTCGGTCTCGCGGACGACGGCGAAGGCATTGACGCCGACCTTGACGGAATGGTTGTTGGCCTTCGCCTTGGCCTGGATGTCGTCGACCTGTTTGGCGATTTCGGCCGGCGTGTTGCCGTTGGTGAAGTACCAATCCGAGACCCGCGATGCCATGTCGCGCGCGGCGCGCGACGAGCCGCCCTGGAAGATTTCGGGCAGCGGATGCGGCGGTTTCGGCTTCAGCGAATATTCGTTGAAGCGGTAGAAATCGCCACGGAAGGTGAAGCTGTCCTCGGTCCATATTCCGCGCAGCGCACGAATGAATTCCTCCGAGCGGCGATAGCGCTCGTCATGGTCGAGCCAATGCTCGCCGATGGCATGGAACTCGCCACGGAACCAGCCGGAGACGAGGTTGATCGCGACGCGGCCATTGGTGAGATAGCTGATGGTGGCGATCTGCTTGGCCGCCAGCGCCGGGTTCCACGGTCCGGGCAGGATCGCCGCGATGACCTTGAGCGTTGTGGTCGCCGCCAGCAGATCATGGCTGAACGCCACCGATTCATGCTGCTCGTCGGCGCCGTAGCCGGCGGTGAAGCGGATCTGGCTGAGTGCGTAATCAAAGCCGGACTTCTCGGCGATCTGCGCCAGCTTGCGATTGTACTCGGCCGAATGGTTGGTGCGCTGCTCGATGTTGGAGATCACAAGGCCGCCCGAAACATTCGGCACCCAGTAAGCAAACTTGATCGAGTCGGTCTCTGCGTGTGCCATGAACTGTCTCCCATTCAGGCCATCTCGTTGATCGATCCGACCGCAGCCGGTTTCGTCGGTATTTATTATGTTTATGGAATCTATATACAAAGAAGGATTTTCCGTTTTTGAGCCCCTCTTGGGACGGAAATACCAATTTTGCTCGGCCAACCCGGTTTGCCGGTGTCAGCTCATGACCGGACCCTGCGCGGCATTGGCGCCGATGGCCTGCGCTGACGGCAGCGTTTCCAGCAGCTTGGCAATTTCAACCGCGACCGCCTGGGCATGGCGGGCGACTTCCGGCAGACCCATGAGCTCGCCGAAAGTCCCTCGTGCCAGCGGGCCGGCGACCAGGAGTGTCGCGACCGCCTCACCGTCCCGGCCGATCGCGCGGCTGTCGAGACCTGTCTCGATGCCAAGCCCATACTGGTCCGTCCTGATCAAGCCGGTTTCCGCCAGCGAGCTTAGCGCCGGGTTCAGCTGCAGCGCCCGCCCATGGGCCGGACCGGTGGTGTTGATGACGGCAACGAAGCGCGCCGTCTCGATCCGGGTCTGCCCGCGCCGTTGAAAGCTGACAGCCAGGCTGCCGTCCTCATCGTTCGACGCAACAAGCCTGGCGGCAATGGTGTCGACTGTACCGGCGGCATGGCGCCGGTCGAGCACGGCGGCGACCTGCGGGGCGATCCTGAAACGATGCACGTCCCAGAACACGCGCAGCTGGCGGACCAGCCTTGCCCGCTCCGGCGGGGCAAGTGCGGCCCACAGCACCGGCCCCTGCAGGCGCAGCTGATCGAAGACCGACTGCCAGTTGACATTGGCCGCTCTTGCCGCTGCCAGCGTCGCGCGAATGGTCCTGAGCAGGCCGAGCGCCGTCGTCGCCGGCGCGGATGCAAAATCGCCAAAAGGCTCGCCCCTGACATCGGGGTGTCCGCGCGAGCGTAAGCCGCGGCGCGACAGCGTGAGGATGCGGCCACGATGGCCACGACGGTCAAGTTCGGCGACCATGTCGGCCGAGGTCAGCCCGGAGCCGACGATCAGCACCGAGGCGTCCGGCCCGATCCCGGCAAGCGCCGCGGCTGCGTATGGGTCGGCGATGAAACCCGGCGCTTCCGTCAGGTGGATCAACGCGGCTGGAATTGCAGGCTGCGGATGCGTTGCTGCTAGAACGACGATGTCGGAGGCGACCGGTCCGGCAGAGGTGTGCACGGTCCAGCCCGCGCCACTGGCATCGCGTGTCACGCGTGTGGCGGAACCTTCAACATGATGGACAAGGCCGGAATTGAGATGCGGCGCCAGATGCTCGGCAACATAGCGACCGAACACGCGCCGGCGCGGAAAAGCGTCGCCGTTCATCCAGATCGCATCCGGGTCGTGTTCGAGTTCTCCGCTGCCAGTCAACCAGCGTGCAAAATGCTGCGGGTCGTCGGGAGCCATGCTCATCCTGACCGCGGGAACATTGACCCGATGAGAGGGTTCCTCGCTGGAATAGGCAAGGCCACCGCCAATCAAGGGTCGCGGCTCGATCACGGAAATGGAAATGCGCTCCGGTCGAGGCATTTGCGCCAGGTGCCACGCCACCGCCGCACCGGAAAAGCCGCCGCCAATAATGGCGACGCGCAACCGCGAGGACGCAGGAAGCAAGTTCACGAGGCGCTGGCGAGCGACTTCGGCCGGTGGTCGCCGGCGATGGTTTCGCCGAACGGACCGGTGTTTACGGACGAGCCGGCTGCCTTGACCGGATGGTCGGTCGGCAGTTTCGGCAGCACCAGCTCGCCGAAGCGATAGGCTTCTTCGAGATGTGGATAGCCGGAAAGGATGAAGGTATCGATGCCGAGGCGCCGGTACTCGTCGATGCGCTCGGCGATCGTGTCGGGATCGCCGACAAGTGCGGTACCTGCGCCGCCGCGCACCAGGCCGACGCCGGCCCAGAGGTTGGGGGCGATCTCGAGCTTGGCGCGATTGCCGCCATGCAATGCGCTCATCCGCGCCTGGCCGACCGAATCCATGCGGGCAAAGACCTTCTGCGCCGAGGCGATCGTCGCGTCGTCGAGCCGGCTGATCAGCCTGTCGGCAGCGGCCCAGGCCTCCTCGGTGGTTTCGCGGGCGATGACATGCAGCCTAATGCCGAAGGAGAGCTTGCGGCCAGCCTTCTGCGCCAGTTCACGCATGCCGTCCAGCTTGCGCTCGACATCGGCTGGCGGCTCTCCCCAGGTCAAATATTTGTCGATCTCCTGCGCCGCCACCACGGACCCAGCGTCGGACGAGCCCCCGAAATACAATGGCGGATATGGCGTCTGCACCGGCGGAAACAGCAGCCGGCCGTCCTCGATGTGGAAATGCTTGCCCTCGTGCCCCACCGTCTCGCCGCTCAGCACCCGCTTGTAGATCTGCAAGAACTCCTGCGTCACCTCATAGCGTTCGGCATGCGACAGGAAGATGCCGTCGCCCTTGTTCTCCAGCGGATCGCCGCCGGTGACGACGTTGATCAGCAGGCGGCCATTGGAGATGCGATCCAGCGTCGCAGTCATGCGCGCGGCCAGCGTCGGCGACTGCAAACCGGGCCGCACGGCGACAAGGAAACGCAAGCGCTCGGTAATCGGCACAAGAGCCGATGCGATCACCCAGGAATCCTCGCACGAGCGGCCGGTCGGCAACAGCACGCCATAGTAGCCGAGCGTGTCGGCCGCCTTCGCCACTTGCGTCAGATACGGCAGATCGACCGATCTGCCGCCCTCGGCCGTGCCGAGGTAGCGGCTGTCGCCATGCGTAGGCAGAAACCAGAGCACCTTGATGCGGTCTGGCACGACCCGGCTCATGGCCTTTCTCCCGCTGCCTGGCGAAGGCGGCCGGATATGCCTGCTTTGGTGAGTAGCTGATGCGAAAGAGTGGGCATGGCGTGGTCCTGTCCGGGTGGAAACCAGATCGCCAGTGCAGATTGCTTATTCCACAAACTCTGTAGAGTTAGTTTATTCCAATTCTGTCGCCGCTATTAGAATTTCTCTCTCTGGCAAGGAAAGGGGGCCGGCCCGAATACACCGGGCCGGCCCCCTTCGTATCAGAACGCGGGTTCGACCGCGTTGACGTTGTCCTTGGTGACGACGGTCAGCGGGATGGGCAGCCGGTCCTTGACCTGCTTCCCGTCGATGATCTCGGCCATCGTGTTGATCGCCAGGCGGCCATCCTCGACGGGCGACTGGACGATGGTCGAGTACATCTCATTGGTGCGGATGGATTCGAACGCATCCTTCTGGCCATTGATGCCGACAATCGGCGGTGCGGCCTTGGAGGGGTTGGCCTCCTTCCATGCGTCGATGAAGCCGCGGGCCATCGTGTCGTCATTGGCGTAGACACCGCTGATCTGGTCGCCGAAGCGTGTGATCAGATCGCGGCTGACCACCAGCGCCTTTTGCTGGTCGAAGTCGGCATTGACCGTGTCGAGCACCTTGATGTCGGCATTGGTTTCCTTGAGACGGTCGGTGAAGCCGCTGACACGTCCGATCGTGGTGCCGTTGCCGGCCTGGCCGGCGATGATGACGACGGAGCCCTTGCCGCCGAGCGCCTTGCTCAGCGAGTCCGCCGCCAGCTTGCCTTCCTCGTAGACATCAGGCCCGGTGAACGACTTGATGAACGGCTTGGCATCGTCGCTCATCGGCGAATTGATGAGGATCGCCGGAATGTTCGCCTGCTGTGCGCGCGCCAGCCCCGGTATGTATGCCTGCGGGTCGAGCGGCCACAGGATGATGCCGTCGACCTTGCGCGCAACGCAGGTGTTGAGCTGCTCGGTGCCTTTCTGGACGTCGAAATCCTGGCTGAGGCTCAGGATCTCGATGCCGAGTTCCGCGGCGCGCGCCTGAAGCGCCTTGTTGGCCGGCGTCGCGTAGGCATGCGAATCCGCTGCCGTCACGTAGCAGACCGTCTTGGCGCTGGCCCAGCCCGTCGATGCCAGCACAGCCGCCATAGCGGCGACGTGAAGCATGCTTTTCTTGCCAATCATGTGTTTCCTCCCAATCATGTGGTTCCTCCTTGAGTGATTGGATTGTCGCGAACGAGCGCCGGGCGCGTGCCCGGAGCCCTCCCCTTGGTGGTAACGGCCCGATCGAGCACGACGAGCAGGATCAGGATAAGCCCGGACACGACCTGCTGGACGTATGCGGGAACGGACTGGAACTCCATCGCGATGGTCAGCGAGCCGATTGTCAGCACGCCGCCGAGCGTGCCGAGCGCGGATCCCCTGCCGCCTTCGAGACGAGTTCCGCCGACAACGACCGCGGCAATGACGGCGACCGTCAGTTCCGAGCCGAAGACGGGCGAGCCGGTGTTAGTGACGAGGCTCTGGAGAACCCCCGCCAGGCCGGCAAGCGTGCCGGCAAAGACAAAGCCGAGAAAGACGATACGGTCCGAGGCGATACCGCTTTCCTTGGCAGCCGCCGGGTTGGACCCCACCGCAAAGACGTTGCGCCCAGGTATGGTGCGCGTCAGCCAGAAATGCAGCAGCACGATCAGGGCGATGAACAGCGCGCTACGGAGGGTGAAGACATCGAGATAGATCTTGGCCAGCGCCAGGGAGAGCATGATGTCGGTTCCGGTCACCGGCTGGCTGTTGGTGATCCAGTGCGCGAGCGAGCGGAAGATCAGCATCGTCGCGAGCGTCAGCACGAGCGAATTCACCTTCAGGCCGACGACCAGCATGCCGTTGACGGCGCCTGCCAGGGTACCGACCAGGATGCCGACGATCGCGGCAGGGAGGATGCCGATCTCTCGCTGCAGGATGACCGATACGATGCCGGCCAGGGCAAACACCGCGCCACCGGAGAGGTCGATCTGGCCCGATATCAAAAGCACCGTCAGGCCGATCGCGATCAGGCCGATTGTCGCCGCCCGATCGAGGCCGAGGCCGAGGGTCGATGCCGAGAGGTAGCCGGGGACCACCAGCGCGGAAATGACCAGCGTCAGACCGAGAATGACGATGACGCGATACTGCGAGACAAGCGAAAGAAAACGCATCACGACACGCCCCGCTTGCGCAGCGCCGCATCCATGCCGACGGCGCCGACGATCAGGATGCCGAGCACGAAACCCTGGATCGGCGTGCGCACACCGTCGAGCACCATGACGTTGGTCAGCAGATGCACGAAGATGAGGCCGGCGATGGCCCGTGGCACCGATCCGAAGCCGCCGACGATCGACACGCCGCCGACCACCACCGCCGTGATGGCACTGAATTCGTAGCCGCCGCCGATGAGCGGTCGCGCGCTCTGCAGCGTCAGCCCGAGCAGGCCGCCGCTGATGCCGGAAGCGAGTGCCGTGATCACGAAAGCGCCGGCCTTCACGGCCTGCACCGGAACGGCACTCGCCTCGGCGGCGCTGTAATTGCCTCCGGTGGCGAGCGTCCATCTGCCCCAGAAGGAGCGGGACAGGACGAAATGGCCGACAAGAGCAATGACCAGGAAGATCAGCACCACGACCGGAATGCCGAACAGCCGGCCCTTGGCGAATTCGGCGGAGGCGGGATTGCTGCCATAGACGATGACCCCGCCGACAGCCGCCTGGACGATGCCCAGTCCGATCGTGCCAATGCCGAGCGTGGCAATGATTGGATTGATGCCGACATATCCGACCAGGACCCCGTTGAGCAGGCCTATGAGGCCCGCGAGACCAACCGCCAGCACGAAGGCCGGCAGCGGTCCGATCATCGGCTGCAGCCCGAGCGACAGGATGGCGCCGCAGGCGATGGTGGCCGGCACCGACAGGTCGGCCAGGCCGCCGACCACGAGCACGAAGGTCATGCCGACGACGACGATGCCGACGATGGACATCGAGGTCAGGACGTTGAGCAAATTGCCTGATGTGAAGAAGGCGGGGCTGACGAAGGAGCCGTAGAGCATCACGGCGAGGATAGCGAAGGCCAGCCCCGCCTTCGACAGGACATCGACAAGCCTGCTGCCACGCGTAAAGCGGTCGTTGCGGTTCACGCCGCCGATCTCCGTGGCAGCTTCGGTCACGCCGTCTCCTCCCCCGTGGCTAGCGCCATGATGCGCTCCTCGCTCAATTCGCTGCGCAGGAGAGGCTCGGAGGCATAGCCATCGCGCATCACCACCACGCGGTCGCAGACGCCGAGGATTTCGGGCAGCTCCGACGAGATCATCACGACGGCCATGCCGCCGGCGACGAGTTGGCCGATGATGTGGTGGATCTCGGCCTTGGCGCCGACGTCGACGCCCCGCGTCGGCTCGTCGAGGATCAAGGCCGAAGGTTTGGCGGCAAGCCATTTGGCGATGACCGCCTTCTGCTGGTTACCGCCCGACAGAAGGCTGATGCGCCGTTCGCCGTCGGGCGGTGAAATCGAAAACTGCTTGACCGAGTCCGCGGCAAGCGAGTGATCGGCGCTGCGGCTGATGCGACCGAAACGGCTCAGGCGGCGCAGTATGGGCAGGCTGATGTTTTCCCGGATCGACATTCCAGGCACGACGCCGTCGCCCTTGCGATCTTCCGGAACATAGGCAATGCCTGCCCTGACCGCCTGGGATGGCGAGTTGATCGAGACCTCGCGTCCGTTGACGCTGACCGAGCCCTCGACAAGCCGCGACAGGCCGAAGATTGCGCGGGCGACCTCGGTGCGGCCAGCGCCCACCAGCCCCGTCAAGCCCAGTATCTCGCCGGCGCGTACATCGAAGCTGACATTGCGGAAGCGCGTGCCGTCGCTGATGCGTTCGACGCGCAGCACCGACTTGCCGATCTCGGCCGGGCTTTTCGGGAAGACATTGCTGACTTCGCGACCGACCATCAGCCTGATCATGTGAGCGGCATTTATGCCTTCGATCGGACGCGTCTCGATCATTGAGCCGTCGCGCAGCACAGTCACCTCGTCGGCGATTTCGAGCACCTCCTTCAGTCGGTGGCTGATGTAGATGATGGCGATGCCGTCATCGCGCATCTTGCGCAGGATCCGGAACAACGCCGCCGTCTCATGCTCGCTGAGGCTGGATGTCGGTTCGTCCAGGACGATGATCCTGGGCTGCGCCGCGTAGGCCTTGGCGATCTCGACGAGCTGCTGCTGGCTGATCGACAGGTTGCCGAGCCGTTCACGTGGGTTGATGGCCGCTCCGAGCTCATCGAGAACGGCGGCTGCAGCCCGGATCATCTCGCCCTTGCGCAGAAAGGTCCACTTGCCCGGCATGCGGCCGAGATAGACGTTTTCGGCGACGCTCAGGTCGGGGACCAGATTGATTTCCTGATGCACCATGCGGATGCCCAGCGCCTGGGCGTCCGCGGGCCGGCGCATGCGCACTTCGGCGCCGCCGACCCTGATTGTGCCGCTGGTGGGTGCGTAGGACCCGTTGAGCACTTTCATGAGCGTCGATTTGCCGGCGCCGTTCTCACCCACGACCGCATGAACGGTACCGAATTTCACGGCGAAATTGACGTTGGACAGAGCCTTCACGCCCGGGAACGTCTTGCTGATGCCTCGCATGTCCAAGGCGCAATCGGCGGCGACAGTCATATCTGGCTAGGTTCCTCCTGGCGGCTGGCCGATCGTCCTCGGTATCGGCCATCGATATGTTAGTATAATAGTTTCTTCAACGCAGCTCGACCCCTCTTCGAACTGGCTTGAACGTCCGGGCTTTTGAACACGCGACTCAGTCCAGGCTCTCGGTTGCGGATTGAATTTCTCACCGCGGACGATGACTATTGCACTAATATAACAGTTCTGGCAAGCTGGATTCCGGCGGTCGTTATGGGCATCGTGTCACCGACACCCGACGCTTCCATTGGATGCGTTCCAATTGACATTCTAGTATTATCTGGCCATTTCTGGTGAACGAAGACACGGATTTGCAATGGACCTGGATCCTTCGACGCTCAATCGGGCTCTTCCGCTCCGCGATCAGATCTACCACAAGATCCGCAACCTGATCGTCGTCGGGCAGCTGAAGCCGGGGGAGGTGATCAACGAGGTCGCCATCGCGGAGGCCCTGGGGGTGTCTCGCACCCCCGTTCGCGAAGCGGTCAAGCGCATCAGCGACGAGGGCCTGGTCAAAATCCTGGCACAGACCGGCACCTATGTCGCTCCGATCAGCCGGGCCGACCTGGAAGAAGCCTATGTCATCCGGCGGGCCCTGGAGATGGAAAGCGCCCGACGCGCGGCCGCCAAGTTCACAGCGGCAGCCAGCGAATTGCTGGAAGACAACATGGCGGCGCACCGGCTTGCCATATCGCGCGGCAGATATGCCACCGCGATACAACTCGACGATGTCTTCCACCGCACCATAGCCGAGATCTGCGGCCTGCCGATGATCTGGAGAGCCGTCGACATCTCGAAGGCACAGATGGACCGCGGACGCTATCTCGCCATCCCAAGACCGGGTTATGGCGAACAGACGATCGAGCAGCACGAGGCCATTTTCGACGCGCTGAAGCGCCACGACGCCGAGGGGGCGGCAAGGGCCATGGAACATCATCTCGAGACGTCGTTCCGCAACACGCTCGAAGTCGCCGCCGACCTTCTCGACTGAAGCCTCGCGAGCAACCGGCATGCAAAGAATGGGGCTTTGTATCGGCGTGAAAGCCGAGGCGATCGCGGACTACAAGCGCGTCCACGCCGCCGTCTGGCCCGAGGTGCTGGACGTCATCAGTCGCGCCGACATCCGCAACTATTCGATCTTCCTGCGCGAACCGGAGAACCTTCTGTTCGCCTCCTGGGAGTATCACGGCACCGACTTCGCCAGGGATGCGGCGCGGATGAGCGAGTCGCCGGCCATGCGCAAATGGTGGGAACTGTGCGACCCCATGCAGACGCCGCTACCGACGCGCGCCGACGGCGAATGGTGGGCGGCCATGCAAGAGGTCTTCCATCTCGATTGACCGTGTCCCGGGCGTGCGGCGGTCCGTAGTTTCATCCAGCCGTTTGCCGCCCTCAAACTGCGCCGCAAGGCGCACTCATTGCACGCTCACCTAACCGATCCGCCACTACGCCCCTGCAGTCCAAGCCTTTCGCAACCGCACCTTGACCGCTGACATTCTGTTATATTAGTATTCTAAATCACTTTTGCCTCTCGACGCTCCTTGTCGGGGAGGCCTTTTTCAGAGTTTGGGTTCATGGCACGGTTCATCAAGCTGTCGGATATCGACAACATTCTTCTGGCGGTCGATCCGTTGAAGATCGGCGAAAAAGCCGGGGACGTGGCGGCCAGGGCACGCATACCGCGCGGGCACAAAATGGCCTTCCGCGACATCGGCTCGGACGAGCCGATCGTGAAATACGGCCAGACCATTGGTTTTGCGCGGGGATCCATCGTCGCCGGCGACTGGGTTCACGAGCACAATGTGTATCTGCGCAATTTCGAACGCGACTACGTCTTCGGCACCAATACCAGGCAAACCGAGGTCGTTGCCGAGGCCGAGCGCGCTACTTTCATGGGTTACCGCCGGCCGAGCGGCAAGGTGGGCACGCGCAACTTCATTGCCGTCCTGACCTCGGTGAACTGCTCTGCAAGCGTCGCCCGGTTCATCGCCGACGAGGTCAACCGGTCTGGCATCCTGCGCGACTATCCCAATGTCGACGGCATCATCGCCCTCGTCCACGGCACCGGCTGCGGCATCGACACCAAGGGCCCCGCTTACGACCTGTTGAAACGGACGCAATGGGGCTTTGCCACGAACCCCAATATCGGCGGCGTGCTGATGGTCGGACTCGGCTGCGAAGCGTTCCAGATCCCACGCTGGATGCAGTCGTACAACATCGAGGAGAGCACGATTTTCCGCACGATGACCATCCAGGAAACCGGCGGCACGCGAAAGACAGTCGAGGCCGGCGTCAAGGCGATCGTCGACATGCTGCCTACGGTGAACGCTGCCGAAAGGACGCCGCAGCCGGCCTCCGAACTGGTGCTTGCGCTGCAATGCGGCGGCTCGGACGGCTATTCCGGCATCAGCGCCAATCCGGCACTTGGCGCGGCGGTGGACCTGCTTGTCGCGCAAGGCGGCACGGCCGTGCTTTCGGAGACGCCGGAGATCTATGGCGCCGAACATCTCCTCACCTTGCGCGCCGAGAGCCGCGCAGTGGGTGAAAAGCTGATCGAACGCATCCGCTGGTGGGAGGATTATACCGCCAGGCACGACATGGAGATGAACAACAACCCCTCGCCCGGCAACAAGCTGGGCGGGCTGACGACCATCCTGGAGAAATCGCTCGGCGCCTCCGCCAAGGGCGGCACCACCAATCTGCGCGCGGTGCTGGAATATGCCGAGCCGATCAACGAGCGCGGCCTCGTCTTCATGGACACGCCCGGCTACGACCCGGTCTCGGCCACCGGGCAGGTCGCCGGCGGCGCCAACATATTGTGCTTCACCACCGGCCGCGGTTCGGCCTTCGGATGCAAGCCGACGCCCTCGATCAAGCTTGCCTCCAACACCTTTATCTTCGAGCAGATGCGCGAGGACATGGACATCAATTGCGGGGATGTACTGGACGGCGTCTCGCTGGCCGAGAAGGGCCGGGAAATCTTCGCCGAGATCCTGCGCGTGGCATCCGGCGGGCGCACCAGGTCGGAAGCGCTCGGCTATGGCGACAACGAGTTCGTGCCGTGGAGCCTTGGCGCGACCATGTAGCGATATCGCCCGCCTGCACAGGCCGGCGGGCGCCCACGAAAAATCTCAAACGGAAAGAACCGCTCGACATGAACAGCATCGATCTTGACGGCCAGCACGCTGTCGTCACCGGCGCCGCCCAGGGCCTCGGCTTCGCGATGGCCAGACGCTTCGTTGCCTCCGGCGCGACGGTCAGCTTGTGGGACCTCGATGAGGCACGTCTCGAGACCGCACGAGAAGAACTCGGCAGCGCCGCTTCGACAGAATTGGTGGATGTCGCCGACTGGGCGTCGGTGGATGCCGCGCGCGCCAGGACCGAAGAGCGCGCCGGCAAGATTTCCATTCTGGTCAATTCCGCCGGGATCGCGGGCCCGGCCGCCCCGCTCGACGTCTACGACATCGAGACGTGGAAGAAGGTCATCGACGTCAATGTGAACGGCACGTTCTACGTCAACCGGGCGGTGGTTCCGGGAATGAAGGAGCGCAATTACGGGCGCATCGTCAACATCGCCTCGGTCGCCGGCAAAGAGGGCAACCCCAACGCATCAGCCTATTCGGCCTCGAAGGCGGCGGTCATTGGCCTGACCAAGTCGCTCGGCAAGGAACTGGCGCAGTACGACATCGCGGTGAACTGCATCTCGCCAGCCACGGCGCAGACGCGCATTCTCGAACAGCTGACGCCGGAGCATATCGAATATATGCGCTCGCGCATTCCGCGCGGCCGCCTGCTGGAGGTCGACGAGGCCGCCGCCATGGTCGCCTGGCTCGTCTCCAAGGAGAACAGTTTTACAACCGCCTCCACGTTCGACCTGTCGGGTGGGCGGACGACCTATTGAAAGGCAGTTGCCGTTCAGCCAGGCAACCGACCGAGATCAACCGCAAAGCGCTCCACCATCGCGAGGCCAGGCTCGCTGGGCCGCATCGCCGGAGCCCGGTCGTGTATCGGGATGCCTGCGCGGGCGCCGAACAGCCGCTTGCCATAGCAGATCAAGTTTTCGATGCCTTGCATGACGAAGACCGCTGCCGGCAACATTCTTGCATATTCAGCCTCGGCCGTGGCTTCGCCTCCGGCGCGGAACGCATGATAGGCGCGCACGGCATAGTCGGCGCAATCCGGCGCCAGGATCATGCCGCGGCAACCGATGCGGAAATTGTCGATCAGTTCCAGGCCGCCACGCCCGTTGAAAACCGGTATCCGGCCATCGGTGCGCTCGATCAGCCCGGCGATGTCGGTAACCGGACCCTCGCCCTTGATCAGCCTTACGTTGGGATACAGCGTGACGAGGTCACGGATTTCGTCTGATGAAAGGCCGCGCCCGAAAAACGCCGGCGCGTTCTGGATCGCCACCGGCAGATCGGTCGCCTCGGCAACGCGGCCGAAGAACTTGATGTATTCCGGCGCACCATAGGACCCAACCGGCGGCGGCTGCAGGATCACCCAATCCGCTCCCACGCTTTCAGCATGGCGAAGCTGTGCCACCTGCTCAGCCACCGAAGAGCCAAAGATGGTGAAGGCGAGCGGCACTTTTCCGGCGGTGTCTTCGGCTGTCCAGTCCATGATCGTCCGGCGCTCGGCGTCGGTCAGCTTGGCGACTTCCGTCGCCAGGCCGAGCGCCGCCATGCCGTGCACGCCGCTCGCCAGGCAAATCTCGACCTGCCTGCGCATCGCTGCGCGGTCGAGTTTTTCGTCGCTGTCGAACAGCGCGTAGAGAATGGCGTGAATGCCGTGGAAATCGTCAGGCTGGAAATTGGGCATGCAGGTCGGCCTCAATGGCTTTCGCGAGGGATAGCATGGCCACGGCATCCGACGAGAAAGTCGAGATCGGCGCCGCGATCCGCCTGCAGAACATGGTCGACATAGAGACCCTGATAGCCGCCGCGCATCGCTGGGACGGGCGGTAGCCAGGACTCACGACGCCGCGCCAGTTCCTGTTCCGACACGTCGAGATGCAGCTTTCTTGCTTCGACATCGAGTTCGATGAAGTCGCCGCTCCTGACCAGCGCCAGCGGACCGCCGACGGCGGCTTCCGGTGCAGCGTGCAGAACGACGGTGCCGAAGGCGGTACCGGACATGCGGGCATCGGAGATGCGGATCATGTCGCGGACGCCTTGCTTCAGCAGCTTCCGAGGCAGAGCCATGTTGCCGACCTCGGCCATCCCCGGATAGCCCTTGGGGCCGCAATTCTTCAGCACCATGATCGACGTCTCGTCGATGTCGAGCAAGGGATCGTCAACGCGCGCCTTATAGTCGTCGAAGTCCTCGAACACGACGGCGCGGCCACGATGCTTCATCAGGGCTGGCGAAGCGGCTGACGGCTTGATAATGGCGCCGTCCGGCGCCAGGTTGCCGCGCAGCACCGCGATACCGCCATTGGGAGTGAGCGCCTTGTCGCGCGGGCGGATCACCTCCGGATTGTAGTTTTGGGCATCGGCGATGTTGTCGCGCACAGTCTTGCCGGTGACCGTCAGCGCGTCGAGATCGAGCAGATCGGCGATCTCTTTCATGACGGCCGGAATGCCGCCGGCGTAGCAGAAATCCTCCATCAGGAAGCGGCCGGACGGCATCAGGTCGAGGATGGTCGGCACGTCGCGGCCATATCTGTCCCAATCGTCCAACGTCAGTTCGGTGCCGACGCGGCCGGCAATGGCGATGAGATGCACGACCGCATTGGTCGAGCCGCCGATCGCGCCATTGACACGGATAGCGTTGGCGAAGGCTTCTTTCTTGAGGATGGCCGACAGGCAGAGATCCTCATCGACCATCTCGACGATGCGCCGGCCCGTCATGCGGGCGATGCGGCTGCGGCGCGCGTCGACCGCCGGATAGGCGGCGTTGCCCGGCAGCGCCAGGCCGAGCGCCTCGACCATCGAGGCCATGGTCGAGGCCGTGCCCATGGTCATGCAGTGACCGGGCGAGCGCGACATGGCGCTCTCGGCATTGGCGAAGTCCTGCTCGCTCATCACGCCGGCGCGGACATCCTCCGAGAATTTCCACACATCGGTGCCGGAGCCGATCTCGCGGCCCTGGAAGCGGCCATTGAGCATCGGCCCGCCGGAGATGACGATCGACGGCAGGTCGCAGGATGCCGCACCCATGACCAGCGACGGCGTGGTCTTGTCGCAGCCGGCCATCAACACCACGCCATCCATCGGATTGCCGCGGATCGCTTCTTCGACATCCATCGAGGCGAGGTTGCGAAACAGCATCGCCGTCGGCCGCAGATTGGATTCGCCGCAGGAGAAGACCGGGAATTCCAGCGGCAATCCGCCGGCTTCCAGGACGCCCGCCTTGATGTGCTCGATCAGGCCACGGAAATGGACGTGGCAAGGCGTGAATTCGGAGAATGTGTTGCAGATGCCGATCACCGGCCGGCCGTCGAAAGCATCGTCGGGCAGGCCGTTGTTCTTCATCCAGCTGCGGTGGATGAAGGCATCCTTGCCCAGCCCGCCGAACCAGTGCTGCGATCGTCTCTTGGTCATGGTCTTTCCGGCGTTCAGGCGGGATGCTGCAGCTGGCTCAGCCCGCCATCGACGACGAGCGTCGCCGCGTTCATGAACGGGCACTCGTCGGAAATCATGAACACCGCAGCCCGCGCGATCTCGCGCGCCGTGGCGATGCGGCCGCCGGGGTGCAGCGCCATGGTGTTGGCGCGTGCTGCGGCCGGATCGGCAAAGCTGTTCCAGTAGTCGATCGCCTTCTGCGTCTCGACATAGCCGGGGGCCAGCGCGTTCACGCGCACGCCTTGCGCCGCATATTCGAGCGCCAGCGATTTGGTCAGGCCGAGCAGCGCGTGCTTGGCGACGGGATAGGGGAAGGTGTGCGGAATGATGGTGAAGCTGTGCGTCGAGGCGATGTTGAGGATGGCACCGCCGCCGCTTGTAATCATGCCCGGCAGCACAGCCTTGCTGCAATTCCAGGCGCCCTTGACGTTGACGTCGAAATTGCGGTTCCACTCTTCCTCGGTCGCCTTGAGCGGCGTCGAGAACACATTGACCCCGGCATTGTTGATCAGCGCGTTGATGTGGCCGATTTCGTCGGTCGCTTGGCCGACGGCAGTGGCAATCGCGGCTCCGTCGCTGATGTCGGCTGCCGCATGCCCGACATGGCCGTGCGGCGCGGCAAGGCCGGCGACGGCCTTGTCCAGCAGTGCGCCGTCGCGGTCGACGAGGAACAGTCTTGCACCTTCGGCAAGGCAGGCCTCGGCGATGGCCAGCCCGATGCCTTGCGCGGCGCCGGTCAGGAAGATGCGTTTGCCGGAAAGGCGCTCAGCCATTTTTGTCCCTCCAGCTTAGCGCCGGCCCAGTGCCGACGAGCGCAGATTGTCGAGCAGCACGGCCAGCAGCAGGATCACGCCACGTACGATGTACTGGTAGAAGGCCGGGATGTTGAGCAGGTTCATGGCGTTTTCGGCGATGCCCATGATGAGCACGCCGACGATGACGCCCGACATGGTGGCGCGGCCGCCGGCAAGCGAAACACCGCCGAGCACGCAGGCCGAGATGACCGAGAGTTCGAGCCCGACCGCCGCGTTGGGCTGGCCGGAGGTGATGCGCGACGCCAGCAGGATGCCGGCGATGCCGCAGACGACGCCCTGCAGCGCAAAAATCCAGATGCGCGTCCGGTCGACATTGACGCCGGCAAGACGCGAGGCCTCCGGATTGCCGCCGATGGCCAGCGTATTCTTGCCGAAGACGGTGCGGTTGAGGACGAAGCCGAAGATGCAAAACAGGATAGCGAGCACCCAGACCGGCGTCGGTATGCCGAGCAGTTTCGACAGCGCCAGCTGATAGAAATCCGAGCTGTTGATGCCGACGGCGCGGCCGTCGGACGCGATCAGCGCGAGGCCGCGCACGATCTGCATGGTGGCCAGCGTCGTTATCAGCGCGTTGATGCGGAATTTGGCGATGACGACGCCGTTGATGAAGCCGACGAAACCGCCGCAGGCGACCGCCGCCAGCAACCCGAGCAGGATCGAGCCGGTGTAATTCGACGCCATCACAGCGACCATGCCGGCAAAGGCGACGATCGAACCGACCGACAGGTCGAAGTCGCGCGCGGCGAGGCAGAACATCATGGTGCAGGCGACGATGCCGACGGTGACCACCGACTGCAGCAGGCCGAGCATGTTGCGGTCCGTAAGGAAGTTCGGCACCAGAGCCGACACCAGCGCGAAGGCGACGACGAAGATGACGACGAGGCCCTGTTCGCCGAGCAGGATTTTTTTCAACTGGTCGGTCATGCCAAAGTCCTCAGGATGCGATCGCGTCGGGAGTTTTCTGATCGGGGAGAGCGGCGGCCAGGATCGCCCTTTCGGCGAACTGGTCGCGGGTGAGTTCAGCGCTGACGCGGCCACCGCACATCACCAGAATACGGTCGCAGATGCCCATCACTTCCGGCAGTTCGGACGAGACCACGACGATCGCCATGCCGTCCTGCGCAAGCTGGTAGAGCAATTCGTAGATTTCCGATTTGGCCCCTACGTCGATGCCGCGCGTCGGTTCGTCGACAATGAGAACCCGCACCCCTTGTTCGGACAGCCAGCGGCCAAGGATGACCTTCTGCTGGTTGCCGCCGGAGAGATTGATGATGTCCTGCTTGCGCGACGGCGTGCGCACCTTGAGCTTCTTGATGAAGGTTTCGGCGGTGGCGATCTCGCTGGCGCGGTTGAGCACGCCGAAGCGCGTGTGATGGCGCCGCGACGAGATGTTGATGTTCTCCTGGATCGAGCGGCCCTGGATGATGCCGTCATGCTTGCGATCCTCGGAGCACAGCACGATGCCGGCCCGGATCGTGCCGCGCGGATCGGTGGCGCGGACCAGCTTGCCGTCGACGGTGATGGTGCCGCCCGAGCGGGGATCGGCGCCATAGACCAGCCGCATCAGTTCCGAGCGCCCGGCGCCGATCAGGCCGAAGAAACCAACGATCTCGCCGGCGCGAGCCTCGAAGCTGGCCGGTGTCTTCAACTTGGCTCCGGACAGGGTCTCGACCTTCAGTCTGATATCGCCTGCCTTGCGTGGGCGAAAACCCCAGATGTCGGAGATTTCGCGGCCGACCATTTCGGCGACGACCTGGTCGCGGGTGACGCCTTTCAGCGACGCATGGTGCGCCGCGAGCTTGCCGTCGCGCAGCACGGTCAGGCTGTCGCAGAGCCGGAACACTTCGTCGAGCCTGTGCGAGACGTAGATGATGACCTTGCCCTCGCCGCGCAGGCGGTCGATCAGGGCAAACAGGATTTCGCTTTCGCGCGAGGACAGTGACGAGGTCGGTTCGTCCAGCGCAATAACGCGTGCGTCGAGCATGACCGCCTTGGCGATCTCGACCATCTGGCGTTCGCCGATGGACAGCGCCTTGATCTTGCGGCGCATGTCGATGTCGATACCCGCCGATTTCAGCTTGGCGCCGACGTCGTCCAGCATCCGGCGGCCGGCGATGATGCCGGCGTTGGCGGGGAAACGACCGAGGCTGAGGTTTTCGGCAACGGTGAGTTCAGGAACGAGTTGCAGTTCCTGATGAATGACAATGACGCCATTGTCGAAGGCATCCCGGGTCGAGGTATAGGCCTGAACCCTGCCGTCGATGCGGATCTCGCCCTCATCGGCATGCTGGTCGCCGGACAGGATCTTGATCAGGGTGGATTTGCCGGCGCCGTTCTCGCCCATCAGGCCATGCACGGCGCCTTTGTCGACACCGAACGAGACGTCCGACAGCGCCTTGACGCCCGGATAGGTCTTGGTGACGTGCGAGAAGTCGAGAAAGGACACGGGCAGCGATCCTCTTATGGAATGGTAAACAGGCGACGGGATGAGCCGCCGCCTGTTTGTACAGGGAGGATTATTCGATGCCGAGGCCCTGGCGGACCTTCTGGTAGTCGTCGCGCTTGGCGAGTGCACCCGAGGTCAGGATCAGCTTCTCCGGTTCCTTGTTGTTGGCAACCCAGTCATACATGTTGAGCGCCGTCTCGTAGCCATGACGCTTCGGTGAGATGATCACGGTGCCGACGAAGCCGGTGGCCGTCGGCTTCTTGAACTCGTTGATCGCCGAATCCGCGCCGCCAATGCCAACACCGATCATGGCGTCCGCCGGAATGCCAACGCTTTCGGCTGCACGCACGGCGCCGAGCACCGCCTCGTCGTTGAGGCCGAAGGAGACCCACTTCTTGATGTCGGCATGGGCGTTGAGCACGACAGTCGCCGCGTTGAGGGCAGCTTCCGTGTCGGTCTTGGCCTGAGGGGCGTCGAAGATGTTCTCGGCCTTGAAGCCGTTTGCCTTCAGCACCGAGATGGCGCCTTCGACGCGGTCAACGGCGGTCGGCAGTTGGTCATACGAGACGCGGATCGCGCCGACCTCGCCGGCCTTCCAGCCGCGCGCCTTCATTTCGTCGACGATCGCCTGGCCGACGGCTTCGCCGATCTTGGTGGCCGAAATGCCCATATGCGGCACGTCTTCCAGCGCCTTGCCGTCAGCGCCGACCAAACGGTCGTCGACAGTCATCAGCTTGAGATTGTTGGCGGCGGCCTTGGCGACGATACCGGGGCCAAGCTTCACGTCCGGTGTGCAGACGATGAAGCCCTGGGCGCCCTGGGCGCCGAGATTGTCGATCGCCGACATCAGCTTCTCACCGTCCTCGGCGCCGATCTTGACCAGGGTAAAGCCCTTCTCCTTGGCGGCCTGGTCGGCGAACTTCCATTCGTCCTGGAACCACGGCTCCTCGGGCTGCTTGACGATGAAACCGATCTTGGTGTCCTGAGCATATGCAGCGATGGTCGTGACGGACAGCACGGCAAGCGCGCCCACGACGAGCGCGGTCTTCAAAAGTCGCATGATTACCTCCCAGCGATAGACCGGGCGCTCAGCCCGGACGCCGGAGTCTCTAATCGCTTTTATCATACTCGTCAATTGATCTGGTATGATAATTAATGTACATGCTCTGACCAGTGATCGCTGGCGCAATTGATCCGCATCCGTTAAGGCCGGACCGGTTGTGCGAAACTAGCGGTTCGCCGCCTTGGAGGAGGGCTGAGGTGACCGGGACTTTGAAGAAACCGCAAGGCGACACAGCCACTCGCCGCCCGCGCGTCATGCCCGATGTGACCAAGGCAATGGCCTCGGACATCTTTTCCGGACGCTACCCGGCCGGATCCTCCTTGCCGACCGAAAACGAACTCGGCGTCGAATATGGTGTCAGCCGCACTGTCATCCGCGAGGCCCTGAAAGTGTTGGCGGCAAAGGGGCTGGTGCTGTCGCGGCCGCGCGTTGGCACGATCGTCTGCAACGAGGACGACTGGAACATCATCGACCCGCAGGTGCTTGCCTGGCACGCGCCGCACGCGCTGGACGACAAGCTCTTCGACGCCATTCTTGAAACGCGCCGCGCCATCGAACCGCTGGTCGCCGAACTGGCGGCCACGCGCGCAACGCTGCAGGAAATAGCCGATCTCGAAGCGGCATGGCGCGGCATGGCCAGCGCCGGCGAGGATCTCGCCGCCTTCTCGCGCAGCGACATCGCTTTCCACCAGATCGTCTATGCCGCGAGCCACAACCCGATCTTTCGCCAGATTGGCAATCTCATCGACACCGGGCTGAAATTCTCACTCGAGGCGACGGCGGTGATTTCGCTCGACCGGCGCATGGAGGCCGTGGCGGCGCACCGCGAGGTGGTCGAAGCGCTGCGCATGCGCAATGCCGAGGCGGCGCGTGGGGCCGCAAACAAGATCCTCGACCTCGCGGCGCGCGACCTCGTCAGCGCCAAGAAACTCAAAAGCAACTGAGACTGCGCATGAAAATCATCTCGCTCACCACCTACATCGTCCCGCCGCGCTGGCTGTTCCTGAAGATCGAAACCGATGCCGGCGTCACCGGCTGGGGCGAGCCGGTCGTCGAAGGCCGGGCGCTGACCGTCGAGGCAGCGGTCAAGGAGCTTGGCGATTATCTCATCGGCAAGGACCCGCGCCTGATCGAGGACCACTGGACGGTGATGCATCGCGGCGGCTTCTACCGCGGTGGGCCGATCCTGATGAGCGCCATTGCGGGCATCGACCAGGCGCTGTGGGATATCAAGGGCAAGGCGCTCGGCGTTCCCGTGCATGAGTTGCTCGGTGGCAAGCTGCGCGACACGATCAAGGTCTATTCCTGGATCGGAGGGGACCGGCCGGCCGAAGTGGCCGCTGGTGCGAAGGAAATGGTTGCACGCGGTTTCCTGGCGTTGAAGATGAACGGCACCGAGGAGTTGCAGATCGTCGACAGCCACGACAAGATCGACGCGGCTGTCGAACGCGTCGCCATGGTGCGCGAGGCTGTCGGACCCAACATCGGCATCGCCGTCGATTTTCATGGCCGCGCGCACCGGCCGATGGCGCGTGCCCTTGTCAAGGAACTGGAGCCCTACAGGCTGATGTTCATCGAGGAGCCGGTGCTCAGCGAAAACCGCGAGGCGCTGAAGGAGATCGCCGCGCTTGGCTCGACGCCGATCGCGCTCGGCGAGCGGCTCTACAGCCGCTGGGACTTCAAATCCGTGTTCGAGGAAGGCGTCGTCGACATCATCCAGCCTGATCTGTCGCATGCCGGTGGCATCACCGAATGCCGCAAGATCGCGGCGATGGCGGAAGCCTATGATGTGGCCGTGGCGCCGCACTGCCCGCTCGGGCCGATCGCGCTTGCCGCGTGCCTGCAGCTCGACGCGGTCAGCTACAACTGCTTCATCCAGGAGCAGAGCCTCGGCATCCACTACAACGCCGCCAACGACCTGCTCGACTATGCCGCCAACAAGGATGTCTTCCGCTACGAGGATGGTTATGTCGCCATTCCCGACGGCCCGGGCCTGGGTGTCGAGATCGACGAGGAGTATGTCAAGGAACGCGCCAAGGAAGGCCACCGCTGGCGCAACCCTGTCTGGCGCCACAAAGACGGCTCCTTCGCCGAGTGGTGATCGGGCCGGCTTCCAGTCTCTAAGCGCTCCATGAACAGTGAAGACTTTGTCCGGCGAACAGTTGCTCTCGAGAAATGGCTGGTTCGTTCCGTTTGATGGGGGCGCTTTCAGCGGCGTTGCCTGAACTGACCATCAAACGCAGATGACCGCAGTACCACACATTCATCGGCTGCGAATTGCAGAGGGACTGTTTGGTGGAGCCAATCGGGATCGAACCGACGACCTCTTGAATGCCATTCAAGCGCTCTCCCAACTGAGCTATGGCCCCACTTCCGGCAGTCAACCGGCGCCGTTTCCGGCGAAGAGATCCGGCGCGGGTTGGAGACCGCGCCGTTAGTGCAGGCGGCTTCTAACCCCGCCTTTCGTCAATATCAAGCCTTCAAGAGCCGCTTTTTCTTCGCAGGCTACGAAAGCCCGCAAACGCCCGCTTTCAAGGCCGATCAGACCTCGTCGTCGTCGTCGCCGACGCCGATCATGTCGGCAACGTCGTCATCTTCTTCCTCTTCGTCGGCGAGGAAGGTGTCATCCTCGTCGTCGCCGAGGTCGACGTCATCCTCGTCGTCGCCGAGATCCGGCAGGTCGTCGCCCTTGGCGTCCTCGTCGGCCTCTTCAAGCGAGACGACCTCGACGCCCTCTTCTTCCTCGGCGTCCACTTCCTTCTCGGCCACTTCCTCTTCCTCCTCGAGGGCGGCAATCTTGCCTTCCTCGAAATAGGAACGCGGATAGGTCTTGCCGGTGTAGGGCGAGACGATCGGGTCCTTGTTCAGGTCGTAGAATTTTCGGCCCGTCTCCGGGTCGATACGTTTTGTGCCAAGTTCGGTTTTTGCCACGGCAAGCCTCGTCAATAAAAGAGTGGTCCCCTTAACCACAGTTTGCAGCGCTGTCAAAGCGAAAAGCCGGCGTCACAAAACCATACGTTGAAAGGCGTCGCGTCAGTGACGACCATGGGGGATGACCATTTCGGCCCGCCGTGATACGAGACCGCCGCAACAAATGAAAAGCGCCGGCCTGCCGGCATTCCGTCCAGGGAATTTCCATGTCTCACGCCGCCGCGCCCAAGCCGGCCACCGCCCGCCAATCCCCAGCCCTTTGCGGTATCGCGCGCGTGCCGGGCGACAAGTCGATCTCGCACCGCTCCTTCATGTTCGGCGGCCTCGCCTCCGGGGAGACCCGCATCACCGGCCTGCTCGAAGGCGAGGACGTGATGCGCACAGGTGCTGCCATGAAGGCTATGGGCGCACATATCGAGAAGAACGGCGACGAGTGGGTGATCCGCGGCACCGGCAACGGCGCGCTGCTGCAACCGGAAGGGCCGCTCGATTTCGGCAATGCCGGCACCGGCTCGCGGCTCACCATGGGCCTCGTCGGCACCTATGATATGGAAACGACCTTCATCGGCGACGCCTCGCTGTCCGGCCGGCCGATGGGCCGCGTACTCGAACCCTTGCGCCAGATGGGCGTGCAGGTGTTGAAGGCGACGCCGGGCGACCGCATGCCGATTACGCTGCATGGGCCAAAGCATGCCGCCCCGATCACCTATCGTGTGCCGATGGCCTCGGCGCAGGTAAAGTCGGCGGTGCTGCTCGCCGGCCTCAACACGCCCGGCATTACCACGGTGATCGAGCCGGTAATGACACGCGACCACACGGAAAAGATGCTAAAGGGTTTTGGCGCCAATCTGTCGGTCGAAACCGACGAACGCGGCGTGCGCCACATCTTCATCGAAGGCCAGGGCAGACTGACCGGCCAGACCATCGCGGTGCCGGGTGACCCCTCCTCAGCCGGCTTCCCGCTGGTGGCCGCGCTGATCGTGCCGGGATCGGACATTGTGATCGAAAACGTGCTGATGAACCCGACCCGCACCGGCCTGCTTTTGACGCTCCAGGAAATGGGCGGCAAGATCGACATTTTGAACCCGCGCAACGCCGGTGGCGAAGATGTCGCCGATTTGCGCGTGCGCTACTCCGAGTTGAAGGGCGTCACCGTGCCGCCCGAGCGGGCGCCGTCGATGATCGACGAGTACCCCGTGCTTGCGGTCGCTGCCAGCTTCGCCGAGGGCGAAACGCTGATGCAGGGACTGGAAGAGCTGCGCGTCAAGGAATCCGACCGGCTGTCGGCCGTCGCCAACGGGCTGAAGCTCAACGGCGTCGACTGCACCGAGGGCGAGGCCTCGCTCGCCGTGCGCGGAAAACCGGGCGGCAAGGGGCTGGGTGGCCATCCGAACGGCCAGGACACGACCGTGCAGACCCATCTCGACCACCGCATCGCCATGAGTTTCTTGGTCATGGGGCTGGCGACGGAAAAGCCGGTGACGATCGATGACGCCGCGATGATTGCGACGAGCTTTCCGGAGTTCATGGGGCTGATGACGGGGCTGGGCGCGGAGATCGGCTAGTCGATGGCTTGGGACCAGACTGCAACGCTGGCGGGACAGCACCCCCCTCTGTCCTGCCGGACATCTCCCCCGCAAGGGGGGAGATTGGCGGCTTTGGCGCTCCATTCAATCCTGCAATATTGGCGATTGGCTAAGTCAGCGGTGATGGCTGATCTCCCCCCTTGCGGGGGAGATGTCCGGCAGGACAGAGGGGGTGAAGAATCTCGGCGCCCGTCTTCTTCATCGCACCTGTCAATCGCGGCGGCCCGCCAATGACTCACACCTTCACCATCGCTATCGACGGCCCGGCCGGCGCCGGCAAAGGCACCCTCGCCCGCCGACTCGCCGACCATTACCGGCTGAACCTGCTCGACACCGGCCTCACCTATCGCGCCGTCGCCTATGCGCTGATCCAGCACGCGCTGCCGCTCGACAATGTCTCGGCGGCCGAAACCGCTGCCCGCCAGGTCGATCTGGCGAAGCTCGACCGCGCGGTGCTGTCGGCGCATGCCGTCGGCGAGGCTGCCTCCAAGGTCGCGGTGTACCCGACGGTGCGGCGCATCCTCGTCGAAAAGCAGCGCGACTTCGCCAAGACGCCGCCGGGTGCGGTGCTCGATGGGCGCGACATCGGCACCGTCGTGTGCCCCGACGCCGACATCAAACTCTATGTGACAGCGAGCGCGGAGGTGCGGGCACAGCGCCGGCTGTCGGAGATCGAAAGCATCGGCGGCACCGCTGATTTCACCGAGATCCTCGCCGATATCGTGCGCCGCGACGAGCGCGACATGGGTCGAGCGGACTCACCGTTGAAGCCGGCGGCCGACGCGCACTTGCTTGATACCAGCGAAATGGCTATAGAAGCCGCGTTTCTTGCAGCCATGGCGATCATAGACGACGTGCTGGCCAAAAGAGACAAGGCCTGATCCGGGTTTTCCCTCGTATTCCGTTGTCGGAGGCGAAGAAAATACCCATATCGGGCACGAACCAGCCTGCCAGCATTCTTCATGCGCCGGAATTGCCGCTTAAAGAGCGGCCCAGGGTTTTTGTAGCCCGGAACGCCGGCAGGCCAACGCAACGCTAACCCACGGCGCCCGTCCCGCTTTTAGATGCGGGGCACTCCAGGAGAAACAATGTCAGCTGCAAATCCCACTCGCGACGATTTCGCGAGCCTGCTCGAAGAATCTTTTACCGCCGGCCATTCCGGCGAAGGTCAGGTCGTCAAGGGCATCATCACCGCCATTGAAAAAGACATGGCTATCATCGACGTCGGCCTCAAGGTCGAAGGCCGCGTGCCGCTGAAGGAATTCGGCGTCAAGGGCAAGGACACCACCCTCAAGGTCGGTGACACCGTCGAAGTCTATGTCGAGCGCATCGAAAACGCGCTTGGCGAAGCGATGCTTTCACGTGAAAAGGCCCGCCGCGAAGAGAGCTGGGTCCGTCTCGAAGAGAAGTTCACCAAGGGTGAGCGCGTCGAAGGCGTCATCTTCAACCAGGTCAAGGGCGGCTTCACCGTCGACCTCGACGGCGCCGTGGCCTTCCTGCCGCGCAGCCAGGTCGATATCCGCCCGATCCGCGACGTCTCCCCGCTGATGCACAACCCGCAGCCCTTCGAGATCCTCAAGATGGATCGCCGCCGCGGCAACATCGTGGTGTCGCGCCGTACCGTGCTTGAGGAGAGCCGCGCCGAACAGCGTTCGGAAATCGTGCAGAACCTCGAAGAAGGCCAGGTTGTCGAAGGCGTCGTCAAGAACATCACCGATTATGGTGCGTTCGTCGACCTCGGCGGCATCGACGGCCTGCTGCATGTCACCGACATGGCATGGCGCCGCGTCAACCATCCGACCGAAATCCTCAACATCGGTCAGACGGTCAAGGTGCAGATCATCCGCATCAACCAGGAAACCCACCGCATCTCGCTCGGCATGAAGCAGCTCGAGAGCGATCCGTGGTCCGAGATCGGCACCAAGTTCCCGATCGGCAAGAAGATCAAGGGTACCGTCACCAACATCACCGACTACGGCGCGTTCGTCGAGCTGGAGCCGGGCATCGAGGGTCTCATCCACGTTTCGGAAATGTCGTGGACGAAGAAGAACGTGCATCCCGGCAAGATCCTGTCGACGACCCAGGAAGTCGACGTGGTGGTGCTCGAGGTCGATCCGGCCAAGCGCCGCATCTCGCTCGGCCTCAAGCAGACGCTCGAGAATCCGTGGCAGGCTTTCGCCTCGAGCCATCCAGTCGGCAGCCAGGTCGAGGGCGAGGTCAAGAACAAGACCGAGTTCGGCCTGTTCATCGGCCTCGAAGGCGACGTGGACGGCATGGTGCACCTTTCCGACCTCGACTGGACGCGTCCGGGCGAGCAGGTCATCGAAGAGTACAATCGCGGCGACATGGTCAAGGCGCAGGTGCTCGACGTCGACATCGACAAGGAGCGCATCTCGCTCGGCATCAAGCAGCTGGCCAAGGATACGGTCGGCGAAGCGGCGACTTCAGGCGAACTGCGCAAGAACGCGGTCGTCACCTGTGAAGTCATCGGCGTCAAGGATGGCGGTCTGGAAGTGCGGCTGGTCGACAGCGGCATCGAAACCTTCATCAAGCGCTCCGATCTGAGCCGTGACCGCGACGAGCAGCGCCCCGAGCGCTTCACCGTCGGCCAGAAGGTCGACGCGCGCGTCATCGCCTTCGACAAGAAGACCCGCAAGCTGCAGGTCTCGATCAAGGCGCTGGAAATCGCCGAAGAGAAGGAAGCGGTCGCTCAGTACGGCTCGACCGACTCCGGCGCTTCGCTGGGCGACATCCTGGGTGCCGCGCTGAAGAAGCAGGGCAGCTAAGCCCTTCGCACCGCGAAGCCCTTCGAAGCGAAGTTTTCGCACAGGCTCGAAAACAAAACCCCGCCGGAACAATCCGGCGGGGTTTTTCTTTGACCGCGGTAAAGGGTGGAAGGTTACGCCCTGCCGTAAAGCGGCACCAGCGTACCACTCATCGCCAGATTGGCCGGCGATGCCAGATAGGCGATGGCCTCGGCGGCGGCTTCGAGGCTGACCCATCTGGTGACATCGGCATCCGGCATGTCGGCGCGGTTTGCCGGCGTATCGAGTGTCGACGGCGCCACGGCATTGACCAGGATGCCCTTGTGCTTCAGCTCTTCGGCCATCGCCACCGTCATGGCTGCCACCGCCGCCTTGCTGGCGGCGTAAGCGACCATGCCGGCGCCGCGTCGCGGATCGAGCCCGGCGCGCGCGGTGACGTTGACGATACGGCCCGCGGTATCCGATGCGAGCATAGAGCGTACCGCGGCGCGGCAGCACAGGAAGGCTGTGCGCGCATTGGTGTCCATCATCTCGGCAAAGGACGCCGACTCGATCTTTTCAACAGGTGCCGAGGTGAAGCCGCCGGCCAGATGGATCGAGCCCCAAAGGCCTGGAACCTGGCTGTAGAACGCTTCGACCTTGGCAGGGTCCGAGAGATCGACGTTGTGCACCAGCTGGACACGGTCATGCGTGGTAAAGGGGAAATGCGTGGGGGCGGCAGCATGGGCGTTGGGCACATGGCAGATCGCGCCGTCACTCAGCAGTTTGCCGACAACCGCACCGCCGAGCGCACCGGTTCCACCGGTCACGACGATATGCTTGCCTTCAAGTGTTTCCGTCATCTTGGACGCTCCTGTCATTTTTTTGTCGTTAGGTCGTTTCTGTGCCGCCGACGCGAAGCGTCGCGCCTTTTGCGCCATCACTCAATTGACATCTCGACATGGCAGTTGTCGCGTCTTTGCATGCGTCCGCCCACCGGCCGGCCGTGGTTCAGGGCCGTCGAGACGGGAAATACGTAGCACCGTCCTTCAGTCAACCGTGATTTCGATGACGCGCGGCAGTCCGGTGGCCCGGGCGCGCTTCAACGCGTCCGCGAGAGCGTCGATATCGGCAAGCCGTTCGGCGCCGATGCCATAGGCCTCGGCCAGCTTGCAGAAATCGGGCGGCGCCGGCGATACGCCGACGGGCTCGACACCGACATCGAGCATGGAGGTTTCGATCTCGCGGTAGCCTCTGTTATTCCAGACGATGAAGATGACCGGCGCCCGCGCATCGAGCGCGGCGCCCAACTCCGGCAGCGTGAACTGGAAGCCGCCGTCGCCGGTCAGGCAGACAACCGGCGCATCGGGTATCGCAAGGGCCGCGCCAATCGCCGCCGGCGGGCCATAGCCGAGCGCGCCGAAGCCGGTGGCGGCATTGAACCAGCCGCCTGGGCGGTCGTGGTCGTAATAGAGGTTGGCCGCATAGATCGGCTGCGTCGAATCGCCGACGATGAGCGCGCCCGGCAAGGTGTCGCGGATCATCTCGACGGCACGCACTTGCGCCTGCAGGGTCGGATTGAGCTCGGCAAAGGCTGCTTTTCGTGTAGTAGCGGCGCGCGACGGACCGCCCTCGCTTGCCCGGACATGGCCCGTTTCCAGAAGCAGCGCTTCGAGCGCCTCGGCGCAATCGGCCTGGATCGAAACGGTTGCCGGGCGGCGGGCAATCTGGTCCGCGCCGATATCGATGCGGATCAGATTGGCGGGCAGGACGAAGCCGCCATCGCTGTAGCCGTCATAGTCGGTCGGGCCGAATTCGGTGCCGGCGGCAATGACCAGATCGGCTTCGGCCATCAGCGCCCGTACTGTCTTCAGGCTGGGACTGGCCGGCACGCAAAGCGGATGACCATGCAGCAGGCCGCGCGCATTGGTGGTCTGGACGACCGGCGCTCCCAGCCGCTCGGCCAGACGCCGCAATGGCGCCCCGGCGCGTTTGGCGCCGCCGCCGACCAGGATCAGCGGGCGGCGCGCGGCAGCGATGAGTTTGGCCGCGCTGGCAATTGCGGCACCTTCCGGCGCGGGTGGCGTCACATTGCTCAGCATGGCAGCGATGCCATCCGCCGGCTTGACCATGACGTCGGTCGGGATCTCGATATGCACCGGGCCGGGCCGGGCCAATGAAAACAGGGCGAAGGCCTGCGCCAGAGCAGCGGGCAATTCGCTGGCCTCGGTGACGCGCTTCGAAAACAGCGCCACCTTCTCCATCATGCCGCGCTGATCCGGCAGTTCATGCAGATGGCCGAGGCCCTTGCCCAGCGTCGGCATGGCGTTGACGCCGGATATGACCAGCATCGGCACCGAATCAGCGCGTGCCTGCCCCATGGCGGTGATGGTGTTGGTGAGCCCCGGTCCGGTGATGACGAAGGCGACGCCCGGCCTGCCGCTGGCGCGCGCATAGCCATCGGCCATGAAGCCGGCGCCCTGTTCGTGACGCGGCGTGACGTGGCGGATCTTCGAGCGCGCCAGCCCGCGGTAGAGCTCGACCGTGTGGACGCCCGGAATCCCGAACACCGTGTCGACGCCATGCGCTTCGAGCAGCGAAATCAACGCCTCCCCGACCGTCGTCCCAGTGGTGGCCCCAGTGGCGATCATTGGCGCAGCACCGGGCGCGTCAGGCAGGTCGGACCGCCCTCGCAGGCGATGCAGAGCGCATCCGCATCGAAGGTGGCGACCGTGCAGCCGGCCGCTTCCATGGCGGCCGCCGTCCTGGGAAAGCCGGCAACGGCAATGATCTGGCGCGGCGCGGTCGGCAGCACATTGAGACTGAGCCCGCTGGAGGCGAAGAACTCGTCGGCATCGCCCTCGACCAGCTTGATGCCGCGCGCCCGCAGCATCTGGTAGAAGGCGGCCGGCAGCAAGGGCGCATAGACCAGCGCCAGATCGTCGGCGAGCGGGCTGATCACCGACATCAGATGCAGGCAGGCTTCCTCGCCGTGCCAGAGCGGCAGATCGAAACCGAAGACCGAAATGCCCTTAGGCGAGAGCAGGTTCGAAAGCTGCTGGATGCCGTCCTGGTTGGTGCGTACGCCACGACCGACGGCCAGCGTGGTTGCGTCGACCCAGACACAGTCGCCGCCTTCCACCTGGCCCGGATCGTCGATCCGGCCGAGAATGGGGATCCCCATGCGCTTGTAAGCTGCCTCGTGCAGACCGGGCTCGGCACGGCGCAGCGCCTTGCCCATCGAAAGGATAATCGCGCCATGATCGGTCATCAGCGACGGATCATGGGTGAAGACGGAATCGGCCAGCCCGTCATCGGCGTCCGTCAGCCATTCGATCTCGGCGCCGGAAGCCGCGACCATGCTGGTCAACTGCTCATGCTGGGCCGCCGCCTTCTGCGGATCGAACCCCGGACCATAGTGCCATTCCTGTGCCCTGGCATGACGCATGGCGCTCGTGGCGGATCGCATCAACACGCGTTTCAGGGGTCCGGCCATGGACTGCGACCCGTATGATTTGCCCACTAAATTCTCCCTGAACGTCGGTTGGCGCCACTAACCACTACAGCAAGCTGTGATCAATAGTCCAAAAACCATGGTTGACGGAGGCAAGCGGAACGGTCCATCCTGAGCATGGGAACTCTGTCCAGTGACGGGTAATGGGTAAAAGATACCAGCAGCGACGAGCTCGAACGCTCCGCGGAGCGTGGAAGGAATGACGGCCATAAGCGCCGCATCCGGGATGACAGCGCAAAGCGCCGCACCCGCATTGAAACATACGGCGCAGGACGGCGCCGCCGAAGCCATCCATGTCGAGAACCTGCACAAGAGATTCGGTGAGCTGCATGTGCTGAAGGGCGTCTCGCTGTCGGCGCGCGACGGCGAGGTCATCGCCATCATCGGCGGCTCGGGCTCAGGCAAATCGACCCTGCTGCGCTGCATCAACTGCCTGGAAAACCCCACCAGCGGCATCATCCGCGTCAATGGCGAGGAGATCAAGCTCAAGGCCGACAGCCATGGCCACACGGTCCCGGCCGACCGCAAGCAGATCGAGCGCATCCGCTCCAAGCTCGGCATGGTGTTCCAGAACTTCAACCTGTGGAGCCACATGACGCTGATCGAAAACGTCATCGAGGTTCCCGTACATGTGCTTGGCATCAAGCGCGATGTGGCGATCGGCGAGGCCGAGAAACTGCTCGCCCGTGTCGGTCTGGCCGAAAAGCGCGACGTCTATCCGGCCTATCTGTCGGGCGGCCAGCAGCAGCGCGCGGCGATCGCCCGGGCGCTGGCCATCAATCCGCGCGTCATGCTGTTCGACGAGCCCACCTCCGCACTCGATCCCGAGCTGGTCGGTGAGGTGCTGAAGGTGATCGGCGACCTGGCGCGCGAAGGCCGCACCATGGTGCTGGTCACCCACGAGATGAAGTTCGCCCGCGAGGTCGCGACGCATGTCGTCTATCTCTACAATGGATTGGTCGAGGAAGAAGGCCCGCCGGAGCAGATCTTCGGCGCTCCCAAATCCGAAAGGCTGAAGCAGTTCATCCGCAACATCGGCTAGGACAGGCCGGGACGGAAGAAAACCGGGAACCAACAACAAACTGGGAGTCGTGACATGAAGACTGTTCTGAAAACATTCGCCGCAGCGCTGCTGCTCGGCGTCGCCGCCATGGGCGTGGCCAAGGCCGATCCGGTCAAGATCGGCGTCGCCGCCGAGCCTTATCCGCCCTTCACCTCGCCCGATGCTTCGGGCAAGTGGGTCGGTTGGGAGATCGACTTCATCAATGCCGTCTGCGCCGAGGAGAAGCTCGATTGCGTCATTACCCCGGTCGCCTGGGACGGCATCATCCCGGCACTGACGACCAAGAAGATCGACCTCATCGTCTCCTCGATGTCGATCACCGCCGAACGCGCGAAGACGATCGATTTCTCGGACAAGTACTATAACACGCCGACCGCGATCATCGGCCCCAAGGACCAGAAATTCGGCTCCGCCCCGGACGACCTCAAGGGCAAGATCGTCGGCGTGCAGGTTTCGACGGTGCACGCTGTCTACGCCAAGAAGCACTTTGGCAGCACAGCCTCGGAGATCAAGGAATACCAGACCCAGGACGAGGCCAACAACGATCTGGCCGCCGGCCGCCTCGATGCGGTTCAGGCCGATTCCATCGCGCTTGGCGAGTTCCTGAAATCCGACCAGGGCAAGGCCTGCTGCGACTTGAAGGGGATGGTCGCTCCTGACGACGAAGTGCTCGGACCGGGCGTCGGCGCCGGCGTGCGCAAGGAAGACACCGAACTGAAGGGCAAAATCAACGCCGGCATCAAGGCGATCCGCGCCAACGGCAAATATGACGAGATCTCGAAGAAATACTTCGATTTCGACATTTACGGCGGTGGCGGCGCACAGTCGAACTGACGATCCTCGTATGAGCGGTGGGGCATGGCGCCAGCGCCATGCCCCCTGCTCGATCTTTCCCAGGCATGTTTGCCGCCGACGCAGCCGTCGGCGGTTGGCCAGCACTTCGGGGGCGACGCTGATCGACGCACTTCTTTCGGCCTCCGCGGCCGGCATCACCGAGCTTCTCTCGCCCTACCCGCCAGGCTGGGGCGGGGCTCTTTTGGTTGGGCTGCTCCATTCGATCGAGATCGCGCTGGGCGCCACGTGCCTCGGCCTTCTGATCGGCACCGGCGGCGCCTATGGCAAACTTTATGGCGGGCCGGTGGTGCGCGATCTCCTGGCGGTCTACACCACCATCGTGCGCGCGGTGCCCGAACTGGTGCTGATCCTGCTGCTCTATTACGCCGGAACCGACCTGATCAATCAGGCGCTGACGGCCATGGGCTATCAGCGCGTCGACGTGAGTGGCCTTGCCGCCGGCATCGCCGTGCTCGGCTTTGTCCAGGGCGCCTATTCGACAGAGGTGATACGCGGCGCGATCCTGGCCATTCCGCAGGGCCAGATCGAGGCCGCCCGCGCCTATGGAATGTCTCCGGGCCTGATGTTGCGGCGCATCACCTTGCCGTCAATGCTGCCCTTCGCCATACCGGGCCTCGCCAATCTCTGGCTGATCGCCACCAAGGACACCGCGCTGCTGGCGGTCGTCGGTTTCTACGAACTGGCGCTGGCGACGCGGCAGGCGGCGGGCGTCACCAAAGCCTATTTCACCTTCTTTTTCGCGGCGGGCGTGCTCTATCTGCTGCTGTCGCTGGTCTCCAATCTCATCATCGGCCGGGTCGAGGCATGGTCGCGGCGCGGCATGCCTTCGCTCAAGGAGGCGCGCTGATGGCCAACGAGGCCGCCATCATCAATGTCGTCGCGCGAACGTCGCTGTGGCTGCAGCCGCACCGCATCGTGCTGATCCTGATCGCACTCGGCCTGGTTCTGTCGGCCGCCTTTTTCATGCGCTGGGACTGGCTGCCGCAATATTATGAAATGGGCTTGATCGGCATCTGGCGGTCGCTGTGGATCCTGGCCGTCACCTGCGTCCTGGGCTTCCTGCTGGCCGTGCCGCTAGGGCTGGCGCAAGCCGCCGGCTCATTCTGGTTCGCCGCGCCCGCCAAGGTGTTCTGCACGGTGATCCGGGGCACGCCGCTGCTGATCCAGCTATGGCTGCTTTATTACGGCCTGGGCTCGCTGTTCCCGCAATATCCTTGGATCCGCGAATCCTGGATGTGGCCATATCTGCGGCAAGCCTGGCCCTATGGCGTGCTGGCGTTGACCCTGTCGTTCGCCGGCTATGAGGGCGAGGTGATGCGCGGCGCCTTTGCGGGCGTGCCGAAGGGGCAACTCGAAGCCGCCCGCGCGTTCGGCATGAGCCGCTGGAAGGCGTTCCGGCGCATCTGGCTGCCGCAAGCCATCTATCGGGCGTTGCCGACGCTGACCGGGGAGACCGTGCTGCAGTTGAAATCGACGCCGCTGGTGGCGACGATCAGCGTCATCGACATCTTCGCCGTTTCGTCCAAGGTGCGGCAGGACACCTATCTCACCTATGAACCCCTGCTGCTGCTGGCGCTGATCTACATGATGATCACCGGTATTCTGGTCTTTGCGTTCAGCAGGATAGAAGCGCGGATCCCCAACAAGATTGGTTAGAGGGGAGTAGGGGAGTAGGGGAGTAGGGGAGTAGGGGAGTAGGGGAGTAGGGGAGTAGGGGAGTAGGGGAGTATCCGGCTACTATCCACATTCACATTTCCATCCCCATTCGCTATTCACTGCTCACTGTCCCCTACTCCCGTACTCCCCTATTCCCTTACTCCCCTAGGACGGCCATGATGCAACTCAGTCTCGACCAGGCAAAAGGACTGTGCCGGATGGCGGCACTTGGCGCCGGCGCCAATGAGGAAGCGGCACAATCGCTCGCTGCTTCGATCATATCAGCCGAGGCCGAAGGGCTTTCCTCGGTCGGTCTGTCGCATTTCATCGACTATCTTGAGGCGCTGGAAGCCGGACGCATCGACGGCAATGCCGATCCGGTGATCACCCGGCCGGCGCTTGCGGTCTATCTCTCCGATGCACGCGGCGGGCTGGCGCATACCGGCTTCGACCGCACCATCGACGACCTCGCCAAGGCGGCAAAGCTGTTCGGTGTCGCCGTCTTCTCGCAGAAGAACGCCTATACATGCGGCGCGCTCGGCTATTTCACCGGAAGGCTGGCAGCACTTGGACTGGTGTCGTTCGCCGCCACCAACGGCCCGGCCGTGCTTGCCGGCTCGGGCTCGGTCAAGCCGGTCTATTGCACCAACCCGATGTCGTTTGCCGCACCCGCCGCCGACGGCGCGCCGCTGGTCATCGACCAGTCGTCAAGCGCCACCGCCTTCGTCAACATCCGCAAAGCGGCCGAAGAGGGCAAGACAATCCCGGAAGGCTGGGCGCTGGACGCCAGCGGCAACCCGACCACCGATCCGGCCGCCGCCATGAAGGGCGCCATGCTTGCCTTCGGCGGCCAGCGCGGTGCCAACATCGCGTTGATGGTCGAAGTGCTGGCAGCCGGCCTGTCAGGCGCCAACTGGTCGCTCGACGCGCCATGGTTCAGCGGCGGGCCGGACAGTCCCGGCACCGGCCTGTTCGTGCTTGCCGTCGAGCCCAAGCTGCTCGATCCGGATTTCGAGCAGCGGATGAAGGACCAACTCGACCGGCTGCGGCGGCGCTTCGGCGTGCACGTGCCGGGCCGCGCCCGTGCAGAGGCGGCAGAGAAGGCGCAAGCGCGGGGCATCACCGCATCCAAGGCGGTGGTGCAGCGCATTTCCGAATTCGCCGCACGCTACTCTTCCTGAATAATAATTAAATATCAATTGGTTATCTGAAATCAGCCCGCCCCAGGCGCGGTGCGGTGCGATTTTCTTTGCGCGCCGCTGAACCTTTCCGCGCCTTGCTGCGACACAGCTTTGTCCAGGGCAAGGCGAGCTTGCCCGATCCACACCGGGGGAAGCACCAAACCGAAATCGAAAGCCTGCATCACGCGATGGCCGGTCCTTCGCGCCTCGGAAACTCAACCCAAATCAAAGGAAATTGTCATGACCAACACCAAGATCACCATGCTGACCGCCGTCCTTCTGCTCGGCTCGTTCATGGGTGCCACACAGGCAGCCACCTTGAAGGCCGCGCCGGCCAAGCCGTCCAGCCCGGGTGTCATCACTGCCCCGAGCGGCGGGGCCACCGAAGATCACTACTGCAAGAACGGCCATGCAAAATTCGCCAATTGCAGCGCCGATTTCGTCGCCGCCTGCAAGAAGGTTGGTGGCACCATGTCGGATGTTCAGGGCTGGGGTGGGCGTACTTGCTTCACGCCCTCCTGATACCGTCTCAGGTCAGGCCGCTCCGTCGGCCCCTGGCTTCGCATGGACGTCGCCCGGAAAACCCCGCTTCTGCGGGGTTTTCTGCGTTTGGCCGCGCAATGTTAAAACATTCGTAGTTTGGTCAACTTTTGTTTATTTGACTTCGTCCGACCTGATCGGCCGTTTGCGCTGATCAAGCAAAACAGAGGAGCTACAATGTCGGCAAGCACGGACAATCCCCGCAACGCCCTTATCATTCCGGCCCTTGGCAGGGTTTACGCCGCTCTGCACGATGGTGCCGAAACGGTTCTTCGCGTCGTCGCCGGTGGGTTTCTAGCCATCCACGGTTCGCAGAAGATCACCCATCCTTTCGGCGCCGCCGAGATGGTCGAGGGTCTCGGCTTTTATCCGGGTGCGTTGTGGTCCTTGCTTCTGGCCTGCACTGAATTCTTCGGCGGCATCTTCATCGCCATCGGGTTTTTGACGCGGCCGGCCGCCTTTGCCGGCCTGTTCGTGCTGCTGGTCACGGTCTGGTTCCACTGGGTCACCATGGGCCAAGGTTATTCGGGCGCGGAAAAGTCGCTGCTGTGGGCGGCGATCCTGCTCTTCTTCGTCATTCGCGGCGGCAACCGCCATTCGGTCGACGCCCGTATCGGCAAAGCGTTCTGACAGGCTGATAGCGACGACGCGTCGCCCTTTGCCTTTGGCACGAAACGGATTATGAAACGGCTTCAGCCAAGCTTGCGAGCGCCGGAGCCAGCCATGACCGAAATCCTGCAGACCCCAAAGCTCGTCGTCGTCTTTGGCGGGTCAGGCTTTGTCGGCCGCCATGTCGTGCGCGCGTTGGCCAAGCGCGGCTATCGCATCCGGGTCGCCTGCCGGCGGCCCGATCTCGCCGGCCATCTGCAGCCGCTCGGCAATGTCGGCCAGATCCAGCCGGTCCAGGCCAATGTGCGCGTGCGCTGGTCGGTAGACCGCGCCGTGCAAGGCGCCGACCATGTCGTCAATCTGGTCGCCATCCTGCATGAGAGCGGCCGGCAGAAATTCTCCGCCGTGCACGAGTTCGGCGCCCGCGCAGTGGCCGAGGCCGCGCGCTCGGTCGGCGCCGGCCTGACCCACATTTCTGCGCTTGGCGCCGATCTGGACTCCGAATCGGACTACGCGCGAACCAAGGCGCTTGGCGAAAAGGCTGTGCTGGAGACGATCAAGGACGCCGTGATCTTGCGGCCGTCGATCAATTTCGGACCCGAGGACGCCTTCTTCAACCGCTTCGCCAACATGGCGCGCTATTCGCCGGTGCTGCCGCTGATCGGCGGCGGCCAGACCAAGTTTCAGCCGGTCTATGTCGGCGACGTGGCCGAAGCGGTGGCACGCTCGGTCGACGGTAAGGTGGATGGCGGCCAAATCTATGAACTCGGCGGACCGAAGGTGCTCACCTTCAAGCAGTGTATGGAAGAGCTGCTCGACGTGATCGAGCGCAAGCGGCTGCTGGTGCCGGTGCCGTGGTGGGTGGCCAACATCCAGGCCTCGATCCTCGGCCTGTTGCCCAATCCGCTGCTGACCAAGGACCAGGTGATGCAGTTGCGCGAGCACAACGTCGTTTCGGACGCGGCCGCCAAGACCAACAGGACGCTTGCAGGGCTCGGCATCCAGCCGCAATCGATCGCGACGATCCTGCCCAGCTATCTCTGGCGCTACCGCGCCGCCGGCCAGTTCCAGCAACGCAAGCCTGCGGCTTGATTTATCACAACCGTCTGAAGCTGTGTCTCATGCCTATCGCGGCGTGACCCGCATTGGCAGACCGCCTTGTGGCTGCGTGGTGAGTTTCTGCACCGGCCAGGGCTTGGTTTCGGCGGTGGTGTCGAAGCGGAAGCGCGACAGCATGATCGCCAGCGCGATGATCGCCTCCTGCATGGCGAAGCTGGCGCCGATGCAGACGCGAGGACCGGCGCCAAACGGCAGATACTGGAAGCGGTCGATCTTTTCGCGATTTCCCGGGTGGAAGCGCTCCGGCAGGAAGGCATCCGGCCGGTCCCAAAGCTTCCTGTGGCGATGCACGACCCATGGCATCACCAGCACGGCGGCATGCTTGGGGATATGAAGATCCTTCCACATTTCCGGTTCGATCGGCTCGCGGTTGATCGACGGCGCCGGCGGATAGAGCCGGAGCGCCTCGTCGAAGGCGGCGCGGGTGAACGGCATGGCATCGAGCCATTTCGTCGGATCGGGCTCGCACGCCAGCACCTGGTCAATCTCCTGCTCGACCCGGTTGCGCTCCCACGGTGATTCCGCCAGGCAATACAGCGTCCAGCCCAAAGCCCGCGCGGTCGTCTCATGGCCGGCGCCGATGAAGGTGATGATGTTGTCCTCGACCTCGGCCCGCGTCAGTCCGTCGGGGCCCTCGGCCTTGAGCAACAGCGTCAGGAAATCCTGCGGCACGGCACCTGGATCGCGCTTGAATTTCCCTTCGCGCATCTTGACCGTGTCGGTGACGATCTTGCGGAAATAGGCCATGGTCTTGCGGCCACGGATGCGGGTCAGCCTCGGCAGCCAGTCGGGCGCGCGCAACAGGTCGAGCGGGTCGACGCGTCCCATGGTCTCGAACAGGCGGTCGATCTCGTTGGCGAAACTGCCGGGCTCGCCAGCGATCTCGCCGGAAAACAGCGTCTCGGCCAGGATGTCGTAAGTGAGCAGCGTCATGTCATGAGCGATGTCGGACGTGCCGCCGTCTTCATAGCGGGTGACGAAGTCCAGCGTGCGTCTCAGCATCGGCTGGGCGAAGCCGAAGATGTGGCGCGGCGTGAACACCGGCGCCATCGCCTTGCGCGACCGCTTCCAGACCTCGCCCTCGGCGGTCAGCAGGCCGTCGCGCAGGATCGGCCGCAGGATCTTCTGGCGCACCGTCGCCATCTTGTAGTTCCTGGCGTTGTCGACCAGCACATGGCGGATCAGGCCGGGATCGTTGGCGACGATCAGATGTCCGCCAACGCCATTGGCCGAAATCCAAGGCTCGTTGTAGGTGTGTTCACCCCACAATTCGAGCGGGTTGCGGTAGACGATGCGGATCATCTCCAGCGTCGAGGGCGGCGTCGTGCGCGGCTTCGGCGCCGGGGGAATGAAGGGGGCGGGCTGGATGTCCATGCTGTGCTCCGCTGATGACCCAATGTAGTGGGCCGCAAAGCAGGCGTCCATGTGACCGTACGGCAAGGCCCTGCTCTCCGGAACGTGACCGGTTACCGTGAGGTGCCTTCTTGTTGCCCCGAGCGGCATGCCCTAGGTGGCAGTCACCAATGGATACCGCTATCGCAGGAGCCCAGCTTGAAGCACCAGTTGAACATCATCATCGGCAGCACGCGGCCAGGCCGCGCAGGGCCGGTTTTTGCCAAGTGGCTGGAGACGTTCGCGCGCGAGCATGGAAAATTCGAGCCGGTACTGACCGACATCGACACGTTCAAGCTTCCGGTGCTGGACGAACCGCACCATCCAAGACTCGGCAATTACCAGAACGACCATACCAAGGCTTGGTCGAAAGCGATCGATGCCGCCGATGCCTTCGTCTTCGTGGCGCCGGAATACAATTATTTCGTGGCGCCGGCGATCGTCAACGCGATCGATTATCTCTCGCGTGAATGGAAGTACAAGCCTGCCGCCATTTTCAGCTATGGCGGCGTCTCCGGCGGCCTGCGCGCGGCGCAAGCGCTGAAGCCGCTGCTGACCTCGGTGGGTGTCATGCCGATCTCGGAAGGCGTCGCCCTGCCGATGTATCAGAAACTGCTCGACGAGAACGGCGCTTTCAACGCCGGCGAACAGGTGCAGGGCGGAGCCAAAACCATGCTCGACGAGCTGTTGCGCTGGAGCGAGGCTTTGAAGCCTATGCGGGCTGCCTGAAAACGCTGGTCTTCCGCAAAAAGCCCGGCTTGCTCATGGCATAAAGAGGTGGAATGTTCGCGCAAAGGGACAAGCCGGGGGGCGGTTCGACTTGCGTTTGCTTTTTGCCTTGCTGCTGATGCTCATGACCACCGCCACCGCGGCGGCTGAGCGGCGCGTGGCCTTGATCATCGCCGACGACGACTACCGCCTGATCCGGCCGCTTGCCAACCCGGTTCATGACGGCGAGGCGATGGGAGCGGTGCTGAAGAAGCTCGGCTTCGAGGTCGTCCTCGAAACCAATCGCGACCTCAGGCGCATGCGCCGCGCGCTCGACGATTTTCGCCAGGATGCCAAAGGCGCCGACGTGGCGCTGGTCTATTTCTCCGGCCACGGCGTCGAAATCTCTGGCGACAACCGGCTGCTCCCGGTCGATGCCGACGCCTCCTCGCTCGATGCGCTGGAGAAGACCAGCCTGCCGCTGGAGGAGGTGCGCGACAGCGTGGCGGCCACCGCCAAGGTCGGCCTGATCATGCTCGATGCCTGCCGCAGCGATCCCTTCTCGGGAAGCAGCGGCGAAGGGCGCGGCGCGATCTCGCTGGCCAAGGATGTCGCCGACAAGGTGAAGCCGGGTCTCGGCCGGACTGGCCGCGCCGAAAACATCCTGTTCGCTTTCTCGGCAGCACCCGGCGAGACGGCGGCCGACGGAACCGGCCAGAACTCGCCATTCACCACGGCGCTGACCAAATATCTCGGCACCAGCGGGCTCGAAATCCGCTCGGTGCTGACGCTGGTGCAGCAGGAGGTCTACGATTTGTCGCGAGGCAAACAGCTGCCTTACGTCGAGAGCGGCCTGCCGAAGCTGTTCTTTGCCGCGGCCGCCAAGGAACAATTGCCGGAGCGCGAGCGCCTGCTGCTTGCCATGGCCGACGTGACGCCGGAAATGCGCGGTGAGGTCGAGCAGGTTGCCAGCGATGCCGACATGCCGCTGGCGCCGCTCTATGGCGCGCTGATCAGCTCCGACGCCAGTCACCTTTCGGCGGACAGCCTGAATGCCCGGTTGCGCGAGGCGGCCGACGCTTTCGTCAAGGTGCGCGGCGAAATGAGGACGCTGGCCTCCGATGATCCGCAGGTGACGGAATTGCGCCGGCAGGCCGAGGAGCAGCTTTCGCTCGGCGCCTTCGATGGGGCTCGCGCCATCCTCGCAAAGGCCGCCGACATCGACAATGTTTCGCGCAACGCCTTGAAGGCCAATTTCGTCGGCCGCACGCTGTCCGAGGCGGCGACGCGTTTCCTGTCCGGCGGTGCGGCGCGCGCCGACCTCGACTACGCCACGGCCATCAACGATTATGAATCGGTCCTGGCTCTTTACCGCGAGGCCGGGCAGACCGATCTGACCCTGGACCAGGCCGACCGCCAGATCCGCACGCTGGACGAACTCGGCAAGCTCTACACCCTTGTCGGCAGCACCGATGCGGCAGGCCGCGCCTTTGCAGCGCTGGTATCCAATCTCGAGCTGCGTTCGGCCCTGGAAACCGACACGAGCGTCAAGCGCGATTTTGCCGTCAGCCACATCAAGCTCGGCAACGTCAAGCTGGCGCAAGGGGACCTGCCGGAAGCGCTGGAAAACTATCAGACCGCCAGAACCATGCTGCGGGATTTGACCAAGGCCGAGCCTGATCGCCTGCCATGGTTCGGGGACTTCGCCATGGCCGACGACAAGATCGGCAACGTGCTGGTGACGCAAGGCGATCTGGCCGGCGCCGCACAAGTCTACCAGGAAAGCCTGTCGATCAAGAAGCAACTTGCCGATAATGAACCGGAGCGCGCCGAGCTGCAGCGCGACCTGACCATCACCTATGACGAGATCGGCGGCCTTGCCCGGGTCATGGGGCGACTGGACAACGCCCAGATGGCCTACGAGGAGAGCCTGAAGGTCCGATTGGCGCTGGCCGAGAAGAAGCCGCGGGACGCCGAGCGGCAACGCGATGTCTCCGTCAGCCATGATACGATCGGCGACCTCAAGCGCGAGCGCGGCGATGCGGCGGGCGCACTCGCGTCCTATAAAGCGGGCCATGCGATCGTCGAACAATTGGTGGGCCGCGACCCCGACAACAGTGAGCTGAAGCGCGACCTGTCGGTCGGCAACGCAAAGATCGGCAATGCGCTGAGCGATCAAGAGGACTGGCCGGCAGCCCTCGCCGCCTACAGGCAAGCCCTCTCGATAGCCCGCGTGCTGGCGGCCAGTGACCCTGCCAACGCCGACTGGCAACGCGACCTCTCGGTCAGCTTGGAAAAAGTAGCGGGCATTCGGGCGATACAGGGCGACCGCGCCGGAGCACTCAAGGCCTATATAGATAGTTTCGCCATCGCCGACCGGCTGGCCAAGCTCGACCCTGCCAATGCCGGCTGGCAACGCGACCTGTCGATCACTCTGTCCGAGATCGGCATGCTCAAGGCCAAGCAGCGCGACGTCAAAGGCGCGCGGCAGGCTTTCCAGGACAGCCTGGACATCCGCCAGCGGCTTGCCGAGGCAGATCCGGACAACGCTACCTGGCAGCGCGACCTGGTGGTTGCCATGATCGACTACGCTCAGGTCGCCAAGAACCCCAAGACGGTGCTTTCGCAAGCGCTCGACATGACGCTGGAGCTCGACCGTAGCGGGCGGCTGGCGCCACGATACAGGTTCATGATCAAGTTTCTCAAGGACCGGCTGGCCAAGGTGAAATAGGGCTTGGCGAGAGCCTGTCGTGGACAGCCGGCTGATTCCCCGTGAAATGCCTGCAAACCTTGGAAAAACCGCCTTTTGCGCCTATATCTAGTCGATATCAGAGGCGCGATTCGGCGCGGATTTTTTGCGCTGTGCAAGCGGCATCCAGACAACAGGTTTTCATGAGCGATCAGATCGACAACAACAACGGCGCTGAAGCCGAATACGGCGCCGATTCCATCAAGGTTTTGAAGGGGTTGGATGCTGTCCGCAAACGCCCCGGAATGTATATCGGCGATACCGACGACGGTTCGGGCCTGCATCACATGGTCTATGAAGTGGTCGACAACGCCATCGACGAGGCGCTGGCCGGTCACGCCGACCTCGTCACCGTGACGCTAAACCCCGACGGTTCGGTTACCGTGATCGACAATGGCCGCGGAATTCCGACCGACATCCACACCGGAGAAGGCATTTCGGCGGCCGAAGTGATCATGACGCAGCTGCATGCCGGCGGCAAGTTCGACCAGAATTCCTACAAGGTCTCGGGCGGCCTGCATGGCGTCGGCGTGTCGGTGGTCAACGCGCTGTCGGCGTGGCTGAAGCTGAAAATCCGCCGCAACGGCCAGATCTTCGAGATGAGTTTCACGCATGGCAATGCCGACGCACCGCTGAAGGCGACCGGCAGCTATGAGCAGGACAAGCAGCCGGGCACCTATGAGGGCCGCAGCGGCAGCCAGATCACCTTCTTCCCGTCGTCTGAGACCTTCACCATGGTCGAGTTCGACTTCGGCACGCTGGAACACCGGCTGCGCGAGCTTGCCTTCCTCAATTCCGGCGTGCGCATCATTTTGACCGATGCCCGTCACGCCGATGTCGTGCGCCATGAACTGCACTATGACGGAGGCCTCGAAGAATTCGTCAAATATCTCGACCGGGTCAAGAAACCGCTGATCGACAAGCCGATCGCCATCAAGGCCGAGCGCGACGGGATCACCGTCGAAGTGGCGATGTGGTGGAACGACAGCTACCACGAGAACGTGCTGGCCTTCACCAACAACATCCCGCAGCGCGATGGCGGCACGCATCTGGCCGGCTTTCGCGGCGCGCTGACGCGCCAGATCACCGGCTATGGCGAATCCTCTGGGCTGACCAAGAAGGAAAAGGTCTCGCTGATCGGCGACGATTGCCGCGAAGGCCTGACGGCGGTGCTTTCAGTCAAGGTTCCAGATCCGAAATTCTCCTCGCAGACCAAGGACAAGCTGGTCTCGTCGGAAGTCCGTCCTGTCGTCGAAGGCCTGGTCAACGAAGCGCTCGGCACCTGGCTTGAAGAACATCCGAGCGAAGGCAAGGTGGTCGTCGACAAGGTGATCCAGGCCGCGGCGGCGCGTGAAGCGGCGCGCAAGGCGCGCGATATCACCCGCAAGAGCTCGCTCGGCGTCACTTCCCTGCCCGGCAAGCTGGCCGACTGCCAGGAACGCGACCCGGCGAAGTCCGAAATCTTCATCGTCGAGGGTGACTCCGCCGGCGGCTCGGCCAAGGGCGGCCGTTCGCGCCAGAATCAGGCCATTCTTCCGCTGCGCGGCAAGATCCTCAATGTCGAGCGGGCCCGCTTCGACCGCATGCTCGGCTCCGACATGATCGGCACGTTGATCACGGCGCTCGGCACCTCGATCGGCAAGGACGAGTTCAACGCCGACAAGCTGCGCTACCACAAGATCATCCTGATGACCGACGCCGACGTCGACGGCGCCCATATCAGAACCTTGCTGCTCACCTTCTTCTTCCGGCAGATGCCGGAGCTGATCGAGCGCGGCCATCTCTACATCGCCCAGCCGCCGCTCTACAAAGTGACGCGCGGCAAGAGCTCGCAATACATCAAGGACGAGAGCGCGTTCGAGGAGTTCCTGATCGGCTCGGGACTGGAGGAAGCATCGCTTACCCTCGGCTCGGGCGAGGTTCGCATCGGACAGGACCTGCGCGGAGCCATCGACGACGCGCTGGCGGTGCGCCAGCTGATCAACGGCCTGCACACGCGCTACAACAGAGGCGTGGTCGAGCAGGCGGCGATCGCCGGCGGGCTCAACCCGGACGTGTTCACCGATCTCGGCCGCGCCAACGACATGGCGGAGCGGATTGCAAAACGCCTCGACATCATCGCCGAGGACACCGAGCGCGGCTGGACCGGCCGCATGTCGACCTCGAATGAAGGCGTCGGCGGCTATGTGTTCGAGCGCACGGTGCGCAGCGTCAAGGAATACGCGCATCTCGACCTGGCGCTGATCAATTCGGCCGACGCACGCCAGCTCGACCGCTACGCACAGCGCCTCAGCGAGGTCTACGGGTCGCCGCCGGTGCTGCGCCGCAAGGATGTCTCCGAAACCATCTCGGGCCCGCTGGCGATGCTCAACGCGGTCTTTGCGACCGGCCGCAAGGGCCTGACGATGCAACGCTACAAGGGTCTCGGCGAGATGAACGCCGAACAGCTGTGGGAAACCACGCTCGATCCGAACGTGCGCTCGCTGCTGCAAGTCAAGGTCAATGACGCGACCGATGCGGATTCGCTGTTTTCGCGGCTGATGGGCGATGAGGTCGAACCCAGGCGCGAGTTCATCCAGGACAACGCGCTGTCGGTCGCCAATCTGGACATCTGATCTGGACATCAAATCTGAATTGGCGCGCTGCGGCGCGCCAATGTTCCGCTGGCGGCAAGAAAATCATTTTACAACGCGCCGGAACGGAAGTTCCCTTGGAACATTGTGACAACATCGATTCACAATATTCTAACAGGAGGCCTCCATGGGACGTGGCATTTTGCTCTGGTTGCTCGGCATTCCGATTCCGATCATCATTCTGATCATGCTGTTCGTACGATAGGGGGCTTCCATGCAGTCCACCCTGTCGGCGGTCGATGTTTCCGCCTCAACCGAGTCCTCCTCCACCGCCGTCAGCTGGGGACCGATCATCGCCGGAGCCTTCGCGGCCTCGACATTGACCCTCATCCTCATGCTGCTCGGTTCGGGACTGGGATTGACCATGGTGTCGCCATGGTCGGGATCGGGCGCATCTGTCACCACTTTCGCGGCGTCCACCGCGATCTGGCTTGTCATCGTGCAATGGCTGTCCTCCGGCGTCGGCGGCTATCTTGCCGGACGCCTGCGCACCAAATGGGTCGGCATCCACACCGATGAAGTCTATTTCCGGGACACCGCACACGGCTTTCTTGCCTGGGCGCTGGCCACGTTGCTCGTCGTCGGCGTGCTTGGCTCCGCGCTTTCCGCTGCGATAGGCTCAGGCGTGCAGGCGGTGTCCACCATCGCGTCTGGCGCGGCCATGGGCGCATCGGCGGGAGCTTCGGCCAATGCCGACAGCACATCGGCAGACAATGCGACCTCCTACCTGGTGGATTCGCTGTTCCGTCCGGCTGATCCGGGCAGGCTGGCTGCCGCCAATCCGGACAGCGATGCGGCTGCGACCGGGCAGGCCTCGCGCATCCTGATCGCCGGTGCAGCGGCAGGCGAGGTTTCCGCAGACGACAAAACGTATCTGTCGCAACTCGTCGCCGCCCGCACCGGTCTTTCGGAAGCAGATGCCAAGGCGCGGGTGGATGCGATCATCGCCAGGGCTCAGGACGCCAAAGTCAAGGCGCAGCAGGCCGCCGACACCGCCAGGAAGGCCAGTGCGACGTTTGCCCTGCTTGGTGCGCTCTCGCTGGCCATCGGCGCCTTTATCGCCAGTGCCGCCGCAGCCCTCGGAGGCAGGCAGCGCGACGATGAGGAAGCGGTTTTTCTCACCAGCCGCTGAAGTGCACTTGCAAGGCGAGTCCACTCCGGACCGCCCGGAGTGGACATTGTTCTGAATTGTCATGCGGCGCTGCCTCGGCCGCGTTCGCTGAAATCTGTTCCTATTTTCGGGCAGGAATCGTCGGTGTTTCCGCTTGGCTCGGCTCCAGTTTGCGACCGAGGTCGACAGCGTCGCGCAGCACGGCAAGATGCGAGCGCGGCCGATCGCCGGCGGCGACCTCGACACCGGTCGCCGCCAACGACCAGTACAGCGTGTGGGTGAAGACACGGCCGAGGGAACCGCGTAGCTCGACCTGGATGTTCTCCACGCCCGGGCCGAAATTCTCCGCCATCGGCCCGGAGATCGGATCCCCCGTCAGCCAACCGTTGCCGCGGTCGAAGATATTGGTCCAGCGCGTCGCAGCAAACACCGCGCCATGATGCACCGCGCGCTGCGGCTTGCCCGAAGAGCGGTTGCGCCCTTCCTGATAAAGCACAGTGCTACCGGCCGCCGCTCCCTCGGCGACCGGCGGACATGCCGAGAACAGACGCTCGGCGATGCCGCGTCTGAATTCGGCGAGATTGTGCGTCACCAGAAATTCGCTGTGGGTCAGCGGGCTGCCAAGCGTGACGAAATCGCTGATCTTCCAAGGCCGATGGTTGTCGTCCTTGGTGCGCAGTTGGCGATAGAGCTCCCACTGATGGCGCCTGAAGCCGGCAAGATCGTCCAGGCTGCCGGGCCATGCCGAGCCGGCGACGAGCGTCGCCTTGTCGATGGCGTGGATCGCCTTCAGTTTCGCCTTGTCGCGGATGGCCTCCAGTTTTCGGGGCCTGAAATCGGCCCACAAGATCTGCAGCAGGTCATAGGCGATCATCGACCCGAGGCTGTGCGAGACCAGCACGATGCGATCGTAGGTATCGTCCATCATCAGACGCTTCAGCAGCTTCAGACCACGGCTGCGGATCAGAGCCCGCTTCTCGACGGTTGCAGCTTCAGCGCGCACATAGGCCGCGACATCGCCGAAATAGGGAAGGCCAAAACGGTCCACTGACCAGATGACGAACGAGGCCAGGATGGTGACGAGCGCGCCGACGGTCCACGAAATTTGCTGCTGCCAAACCGACGTCGCAAGCGCGAGAGCCGCGACCAGAACGATGATGACGGCCAGAAGCGTGACCAGATAGAGCTTTCGGGCGTCGGGCGGTATGTCGGCGGGCTTGCGCCACAGCAGGTTTATCACCCAGGCGGCAAGCCGGCCCCGCGTCGTGCCCTGCGTGATGTCGGCCCAGTAAAGCTCGTAGAAATCGGTGCGACGGCCATCGACATCGTAGGGCGTGGTGATGCGGCGAAGTTCGTACGAATTGGTCCGGCTGTCGGGAGTGATCCAGCTCTGGTTGATCTTCGCGCCGGCGGGGTCGGCCGGATCGGCGACATGGGCATAAAACGGCGCGCGGCTGGGGTCGTGGCTCCAGACAGCCTGGACAAAGCCGCGCAGCGTATCCATCGGCCGCTGTTCGCCCATGCCATGCACGATCACCACCGCCTGGCCAGGCTTGCGCAACGCTTTTCCGACGGGCGGCGATGCGATGATGGGGTCGGGCACCAACGTCTCCGTTGACGACAATCCTGTCGGTGGGACAGGAATTCGTCATCGTAGCCCCGAACAGCCGACACGCCAAGAAAAAGCCCGGCACGAGGCCGGGCGCATCCTGGCTTGTCTCAGTGCCGATCGCCGATCAGTGGTCCATCGCCTTGACGATCTCTTCAGTCATCTTCTTGGCATCGCCGAGCAGCATCATGGTGCCGTCCTTGTAGAACAGCGTGTTGTCGATGCCGGCATAGCCGGAGCCGAGCGAGCGCTTGACGAACAGGCAGGTGCGCGCCTTGTCTACGTCGAGGATCGGCATGCCGTAGATGGGTGAGGACTTGTCGTCGCGCGCGGACGGGTTGGTGACGTCGTTGGCGCCGATGACATAGGCAACGTCGGCCTGCGCGAATTCGGAGTTGATGTCCTCGAGCTCGAACACTTCGTCGTAAGGCACGTTGGCTTCGGCGAGCAGCACGTTCATGTGGCCGGGCATGCGGCCGGCGACCGGATGAATGGCGTATTTCACGTCGACGCCATTGGCCTTGAGCTTGTCGGCCATTTCGCGCAGCGCGTGCTGCGCCTGGGCAACCGCCATGCCGTAGCCCGGCACGATGATGACTTTCTGGGCGTTCATCATGAGATAGGCGGCGTCGTCGGCCGAGCCCTGCTTGACCGTGCGCTCGATGCCGTCGTCGGCCTGAGCTGCCGTCTCGCCGCCGAAGCCGCCGAGGATGACGGAGATGAAGCTTCGGTTCATGCCCTTGCACATGATGTAGGACAGGATCGCGCCGGATGAGCCGACCAGCGCACCGGTGATGATCAGCGCCAGATTGCCGAGCGTGAAGCCGAGGGCCGCAGCTGCCCAGCCCGAATAGGAGTTGAGCATCGAGACGACGACCGGCATGTCGGCGCCACCGATCGGGATGATCAGCAGGATACCGAGCACCAGCGAGGCGGCAACGATCAGCCAGAAGACCAGCTTCGACTCGGTGGCGACCAGCAGCACGATCAGCACGACGAGCGCGATGGCAAGTGCTGCGTTGATGAAGTGGCGTCCGCCGATCATGATCGGCTTGCCGGACATGCGGCCATCGAGCTTGAGGAAGGCGATGACCGAGCCAGTGAAGGTGATGGCGCCGATGGCGACGCCAAGGCTCATCTCGATCAGGGCCTGGGCGTGGATGTCACCATCCGTGCCGATGCCAAAACTTTCCGGCGCATAGATGGCGGCTGCCGCCACCATGACGGCGGCGAGGCCGACCAGCGAGTGGAAGGCGGCGACCAGCTGCGGCATCGAGGTCATGGCGATGCGCCGCGCGGTGACGGCGCCGACACCGCCGCCGATGGCGAGGCCGAGCACGATGAGGCCGAAGCGGCCCGCCGACGGGGTTGCCAGCGCCAGCGTGGTGGCGATGGCGATGCCCATGCCGATCATGCCGTAGAGATTGCCCTGCCGGCTGGTGGTCGGATGCGACAGACCGCGCAGCGCCATGATGAACAGGACGCCGGAGACAAGGTAGAGGAAGGACGCGAAGTTGGCGTTCATGGCGCTCTACTTGTCCTTCTTCTTGTACATGGCCAGCATGCGCTGGGTGACGAGGAAGCCGCCGAAAATGTTGACCGAAACCAGCATCAGCGCGACGAAGCCGAAGCCTGCGGCAATGCCGGAGGCGGCGATGCCGACGGCAAGCAGCGCGCCGACGACGATGACCGAGGAGATGGCGTTGGTGACGGCCATCAGCGGCGTATGCAGTGCGGGGGTCACCGACCAGACGACATAGTAGCCGACGAAGATCGCCAGGACGAAGATGGCGAAGCGGAAGACGAAGGGATCGATGGCGCCGCCGGAGAGCGCATGCGCGGCATCGCCGGCCGCGTCAGTGCCGCCGGGCGCGGTCGCCAGATTGTGCACTGCCAGCCGGACCGCGGCGGAGGCCTGGTCGAGCTGGTCGAGGGCTTTCTGCAGGGTCTGGTCCATCACGCGATCCCTTTCGGCTTCGACGAGGGCGACTTGGGTGCGGCCGCCTTCTTGGGCGCGGCTTTCTTGGGCGAAGCGTCGGCGACCATGGTCTTGGCCGGGATTGCGGCCGGCTCGACATGGGGCTGCTGGTCGGCCTTTATGAAAGCCGGATGCACGATCTTGCCGCCATCGGTCAGCATCGTTGCCTTGACCAGATCGTCGTCGCGATTGATGGCAAGCGTCTTCGTCGCCTTGTCGACCAGCGTCTCGAGAAAGGCGAACAGGTTCCTGGCATAGAGCAGCGAGGCCGACGCCGCGATGCGGCCGGGCACATTGAGGTGGCCGACGATTTTTACCCCATTGGCCGTTGTCACCACCTGGCCCGGTACAGCGCCCTCGACATTGCCGCCGCGCTCGACCGCCAGATCGACGAGCACCGAGCCCGGCTTCATCGAGGCGACCATCGCCGCCGACACCAGCTTGGGCGCCGGTCGGCCGGGAATAAGCGCGGTGGTGATGACGATGTCCTGCTTGGCGATGTGCTCTGATGTGAGTGCCGCCTGCTTGGCCTGATATTCCTTCGACATTTCCTTGGCGTAGCCGCCGGCCGTTTCCGCAGCCTTGAATTCCTCGTCCTCGACCGCGAGGAACTTGGCGCCGAGCGAGGCGACCTGTTCCTTGGCGGCGGGGCGAACGTCGGTGGCGGTGACGACCGCACCAAGCCGGCGCGCGGTGGCGATCGCCTGCAGGCCGGCAACGCCGACGCCCATGATGAAGACCTTTGCTGCCGGCACCGTGCCCGCCGCCGTCATCATCATCGGCAGCGCGCGATCATATTCCGAAGCCCCGTCGATCACCGCCTGATAGCCGGCCAAATTGGCCTGCGAGGACAAGACGTCCATCGACTGCGCCCGGGTGATACGCGGCATGAATTCCATCGAGAAAGCGGTGACGCCGGCCTTGGCAAAGGCTGCCACGGCGGCATCGTTGCCGTAGGGGTCCATGATGGCGATCACAGCCGCGCCAGGCTTGTAGCTCTTCAGCTCGGCATTATCAGGCCGACGCACCTTCAGCACCACATCGGCCTTGGCGACATCGGAGACCTTGCCGATGGCAGCGCCGGCGCTCGCATAGTCGGCATCAATGATGCGCGATTTCAGACCGGCACCGGCCTCGACGATGACGTCGAAGCCCAGCGCCGCCAGCCGTTTCACCGTATCGGGCGAAGCCGCGACGCGCGGCTCGTTGGCATCGAGCTCACGAGGGATGAAAACCGTCTGTCCCACCGCATGATCCTTTCGGCCGGAAGCTATTTCCCGCAAGACGCCGGCCGGCCTCGCGGCGGCGCCGTGGACAAGGTGTCGGAAAATCTATCGGAGGATTAAGGCGCCGACGGCCATAATCAGCACGAACAGGATGGTCGCCGAGAAGAAGCCGCCCGCGAAGAAGCCGAAGGCCATCGCCAGAAGCAGGGCTCCGCAGAAAAGCGATCCGTATTTGGCCAGCGCGAGGAAGCCCGCATAGGTGCGGTCATGCTCGGCATAGTCCATCTTCGCGCCCAGTTCGACAGGACCGGTCGGCGAGTGATCAGCCATAGGAATACCCTTTCGAAGACATCTTTCAGGCACATAGCGAAAAGCCGGGCCGAGAGCAATGGCGCTATTGCCGCACAACAGCCTCAACGGAAACTTGAAGCCGGTGGCCAACGCGCCGGAGCAGAACTCAATGCGTGACGCGGAAAGATGCCCCAGAAGCGGTTAAGGCGGACGGTTGCAATCCCTCAGCCGGCTAGATGCGGAAATAGCCCGAGCAACCCGACGACGATCAGATAGAGCGCGACGATGTAGTTCAACAGCCTTGGCATGACCAGGATCAGCACGCCGGCGATCAGCGAGATGAGCGGGGTGAGCGCAAGTGTGGAAATGGTCATGACGAGTTCCTTTGGCATATCCGTGGATTCGGCGACCAATAGCGAGGACGACAACGCGCCGAGCCATCAGAACGCGTATCCGGCCGGAAAGCTCCAGTGGTTCTGCGAAACGCCTAATCTCAGGCGGCTTCGCGAAAATATTTGGCAGTCGGCAGGATGGTCAGCGGCGCCAATTCTCCAGCACCAGGTGTCTCGAACAGCATACGCTGCTCCAGAGATGTGGATCGGAAGAATGGGAAGCGTGAGAACGACCGCTCGCGAATGGCAGCGACATTGGCGCGATAGAGCACGACCTTGTAGTTCAGGCCCGGATAGTCACGCAGCTCACCGATCTGCTCAGAACTGTAGATACGACGGTAGAAACCCGCATGTTCGGGCCGGATAGTCGAGAGACAGTACGGTGCGTCGAAGTAAAAGCAGGCCATTCCGGCAAGGCGCAGCGTCAGGTAGGGGATCTGCGGATAGACCTTCGACCAGTCTGGGTCGGCGGCAAAGCGGCTTGGATCCGCAAAGTGCGCCCCGGCAGCCAGCATCGGGCGCAGGATGTCGCCGTAGACAGTTGTAGACGGCGATTGCGGCGTGGCCCGGCAGGCATGATGAATGCGCACCGTGGAGACCAGGATTCCGTCAATATAGACGCCGAACTTGGAACAATTTTCAGCTTCGTCGAGCTCGTCATGCACTATATGTTCCGGGTTTTCTGGAACCATATCATTCAAGATATAGGATTTGTAGCGCAACCTATAGATGTCTTCGAGATCCTCGCCCTTGTCGCAGCGGCGATATTCCGTCCGCTCAAGCATCGCTGAAACATTGCGGGCGAAACTCGACATGCTGTCGGGCGAATTTTCTTCACCCCCGCCCGCCACATGGCCAAGCGCTTCCAACTGCACATCCATACTCAACCCTCGTAAGTTTCCGCCGCAGTTCAACCTATGACGGGACCCTGAGATGTAAAAGATGAAAATGGAGCGCACGTCGTTTACCGATCATTAACGTTAACGGTCCGTAAATTTTTATGAAAAGGCGACGCTCTTCCGGCACCGGTCAGCGACGTGCGGCTCTCTTGGCTGTATTGATGTCCTTGGCGAAGGGCCATACCGTGTTCGACATGGTCTCGATGCCGGAAGCGCTGAGCGCCGAACCGAACAGGAACCCCTGGACGAGATCGGGCTTGACCTGCAGCGCCAGTATCTTGAGCTGCTCGAAGGTCTCTACACCCTCGACGGTGACCGAAAGCCCCAGCGGCCGCGACAGATTGACGATGCCCTTGAGCAACTCGAGCGAACGGGGGTTCTGGGTGACGTCCATCAGGAACGAGCGGTCGATCTTGATCTTGTCGAGCGGCAGTTTGTGCAGGTAGCTCAGGCTCGAATAGCCGGTGCCGAAATCGTCGAGCGCGATGCGTACGCCGATCTGCTTCAGCTCCTCGATATACTGGCGCGTCAGCGACTTGTCGTCGAGCAGCGCCGTTTCGGTGACCTCAATCTCGAGCCGGGAGGCGGCGAGGCCGGAGGCGGCCAACGCATCGCGAACCTTCTGGATGACGTCGCGGTTGTGGAAATCCTTGGCCGAGAGATTGACCGAGACGCTGGTCTGGTCCGGCCATTTGGCGCATTCGGCGCAGGCTGCCTGCAGCACGAAGGTGCTGATCTCGGAAATGATGCCCATTTCCTCGGCCAAAGGAATGAAGATGCTGGGCGAGATCGGCCCGAGATCGGGGTGATCCCACCGGCACAACGCCTCGCAGCTGGCGATACGCATGGTGCTCATCGCCACGATCGGCTGATAGACCACCCTCAAGCTCTTGCTTTCCACGGCTGTACGCAGGTCCGCCTTCATCAGCTGACGGTTGCGGAAGGCGGCATCCATCGAGGCTTCGAACAGCCGCCAGCTGTTCTTGCCGAGCTCCTTGGCCTTGTAGAGCGCCAGGTCCGCCTTGACGATCATGGCGTCGACATCGGTATCCTTGACCCGTGACAGCACCGCGCCGCCGCTGGCCTGAATGCGCAGCCCGTGACCGGCGACGTCGACTTCCCCTTGCAGGCCGGCGAAAATCTCGTCGAGTTGGCTGGTCAGATGGCTCTCATCCTCGACGCGGTCGAAGAAGATCATGAACTCGTCGCCACCGAAACGGCTGACGGTGATATCTTGCCTGGCAATGGCGGCAAGCCGCTCGGCAACGGCATAGATCAAGCCATCGCCGATCGGATGGCCAAGCGTGTCGTTGACGCTCTTGAAATCGTCGAGGTCGAGCACCGCAAGGCCGCAGAGACGATCGCGATCGCCGGATACCATGGCCTCGCCGACCAGTTCATGGAAATAGGCGCGGTTGGGCAGGCCGGTGAGGTTGTCGTAACGTGCCATGAAGCGGATCTTGTCTTCCGCCTCGACACGGGCGGTGACGTCCTCGAAGGTGATGACGCCCAGTTCCTGGCTGCCTTCGCGAGCCGAGAACTCGTAATGCTGGCCGTTGGCGAGGGAAACCAGCACCTTGCGGTCGCGGCCCTCGCGCAGGGCACGCGTCAGTTGGGCCTCGATGTAGCGGCAATCCTTGGGCGCCAGCATGCCGCCGGCGACACCGCGCATCAACAGACCATGGATCGACCGGCCGAGCAGCGCGTCGGGCGACTTGAGCGACATCAGATGCGCGGCCTCGGCATTGGCCACCGCGACGCGGCCGTCCGGGCCGAGCATGACAAGGCCATGCGACATGGTGTTGAGCGCCCGGTTGAAGCGCTGAGCGATGCGGTTGGCCTTCTTTTCCTCGGACAGGGCGGCGAAAAGCACCTCGCGGACCAGATCGGCGAAGCGCTTGATGGCAAAAAGAAATGGCGCCGAAAGCAGGCCGAGAATGAAGTGATAGGGATCGCCCCGCAGGATGAAGCCCAGCGAGATCGGCCAAGTCATGGTCATAATGAAGATCACGACCATCCTGGGCGAACCATAGTTGCGGCCAGCAATAGACGTGGCGGAGGCAAGCGTCACGCAGACGGCAGCTATTTCCGCGAACGGATCATAGGCAAGGTAGATGCCGACAAAGCAAAAAGCACCAAGCATGAAGCCATGCATCGAGCCGTACAGTATGTAGTCGTTCTCGCGGCGACGCGCCTCTTCCCAATTTTGAGGCGAAGGAGCGTGACGATATTTCCTGATGTTGCGAAGACGAAGGAAGGCGACGGCCAGCAGTCCGAGGGTGACCGCGAGATAGGCCGGATCCATGGTTTTCCAGTAAACCAGCACGACCAGCAGGGTTTGGGCAAAGAATCCTATCGAAAGCGTCAACCCGTCGCGAAACAAGGTTTCCACGAACGGAATGTAGACGTCGACCGGGATCTCGTTCTTCTTTATCAGATTCAACGCCTGAATCCCAACCCTGGGGAGCCAAGCAGTGCCACATCCGCCTTAAGAAAGATTTAGAGAGGCCCCGCCGCTCCTGCCGTCAAGCCGGGTGACGTAACGGAAAGCAAGGAAACTGTCGTTCAGGTAAACAAGGCGTATCGATCATTCCGCGGCCTGAAGTTCGGGCCGCGCCGGCGTACTCGACAGGCGTTCGAGCAGCCTTTGGCGTTCGCTCGAAGCCTTGTCGGCGCTGGCTCGACGGACGTGGCCGTAGCCGCGAATGAGGGCAGGCACCGAAGCCAATGCAGCAGCCGCATCGACCCTGGCCGGGGCCAGCGATCCGGCGATGAGCTCCAGATCCGCCTCGTACCGCGCCAGCAGCTGCCGCTCCATGCGCCGTTCGGCGGTGTAGCCGAACAGGTCGAAGGCGGTGCCGCGCAGGCCCTTCATCGCCGCCAGAACCCGAAAGCCCTTCATCATCCACGGACCGAAGCTTGATTTCCTCGGGCTGCCGTCATTGCCACGACGGCCCATGATCGGCGGAGCGAGGTGGAATTCGAGCTTTTCATAGCTCTGGAACTGTTTTCCAAGTTCGGCGACGAAAGAGCCGTCCGTGTAAAGACGCGCCACCTCGTATTCGTCCTTGATCGCCATCAGCTTGAACAGGTTCCTGGCGGCTGCCTGCGCCACCGCAGTCGAACCCGGCACGGCCTTCGCTTCGGCGGCGCGCAAAACGGCCAGCTTTTCGGCATAACGCTTGCCGTAGGCCGTATTCTGATAGGCGGTTAGGAAGGCGACGCGGCGGGCAATGATGTCGTCCAGCGTCTCGGCGATATCCGTGGCCTGGTCGGCCTTTCCAGCCACGGCCGGACCCGGCTGGGCAACGAGCCGGCGCACGAAATCCGGCTGATAGGCAGCACGACGTCCCCAGCGGAAAGCGGCGAGGTTCATCGCCACGGCTTCGCCGTTGAGCTCGATCGCCTTTTCGACGGCCTCGGCCGACAATGGCAGGCCGCCGTGCTGGAAGGCAAAGCCGAGCATGAACATGTTGGCGCCGAGCGAATTGCCGAAAAGTGCCGTGGCGGTGCGGGTGGCGTCGAAGAAATGCGCCTTGTCGTCGCCCGCTGCCGCGCGGATCGCCTTTTTCAGCCGCTCTGTCGGCAACGAAAAATCGGCCGAGCGGGCGAATTCGCCGGGCATGATCTCGGCGGTGTTGGCGACGAAGATGGTGTGGCCCTCGCGCACAGCGGTCAGCACCTTCTTGGCGCCCGACACGACGAGATCGCAGCCAAGCACCAGATCTGCCTTGCCGGCCGAAACGCGGATGGCATGGATGTCGTCCGGGGTGCGGGCGATGCGAACATGCGTGAACACCGAGCCACCCTTCTGGGCGAGGCCGGCCATGTCGATCATGCCGCAGCCCTTGTCCTCGAGATGCGCCGCCATGCCAAGCACCGCACCGACGGTGACGACGCCGGTGCCGCCGACGCCATCGATGATCGCCGCCCAGCCCTGCTCGCCAAGCGGGAATTGCGCCGGCACGGGCACGCCTTCCAGCGGATCGGCCTTGCCGGCAAGGCCCTCGGCCTTGCGGATCTTAGCGCCGTGCACGGTGACGAAGGACGGGCAGAAGCCGTTGACGCAGGAGAAATCCTTGTTGCAGCTCGACTGGTCGATCTTGCGCTTGCGGCCAAATTCGGTCTCGACCGGCTGGATCGAGACGCAGTTCGACTGCACGCCGCAATCGCCGCAGCCTTCGCAGACCAGTTCGTTGATGAAGACCCGCTTGTCGGGATCGGGGAAGGTGCCGCGCTTGCGGCGGCGGCGCTTTTCGGCGGCGCAGGTCTGGTCGTAGAGCAGCACCGAAACGCCCTTGACGTCGCGCAGCTCGCGCTGGACGAGATCGAGGTCGTCGCGGTGATGGATGGTGGCGCCGGCCGGGAATTCGGCCTTCCCGGCATATTTGCCGGGCTCATCGGTGACGATGGCGATGCGGTCGACGCCTTCGGCGCGCACCTGCCTGGCGATCATGTCGACGGTTAGGCCGCCTTCGTGCGGCTGGCCGCCGGTCATGGCGACGGCGTCGTTGTAGAGGATCTTGTAGGTGATGTTGGCGTCGCTCGACAGCGCGAAGCGGATCGCCAGCGTACCGGAATGGTTGTAGGTGCCGTCGCCAAGATTCTGGAAGATGTGCTCGCGCTTGGAGAACGGCGCCTGGCCGACCCATTGCGCGCCCTCGCCGCCCATGGCCGTGAAGCCGACGGTGTTGCGGTCCATCCACAGCGCCATGAAGTGACAACCGATGCCGGCCGCGGCGATAGAGCCGTCCGGCACCTTGGTGGACGAATTGTGCGGGCAACCGGAGCAAAAGAACGGCGTGCGCGAGCCGATGTCGGTGGCCTCGGTGAGCATTGCCTGGAACTGGCGCAGTTTTGCCACCCGCGCCGAAATCTCTTCGGACGGGCCGATGGTCCTGACGATCCTCTCGCCAAGCGCGATGGCGATCTCGTTGGGATCGAGCGCGCCCTTGGCCGGAAACAGCCAGTCGCCGCGCTCGTCCTTCTTGCCGATAATGACTGGTTGGGTGGCAGTGCCATAAAGGCTTTCGCGCAACTGCACCTCGATCAGCGAGCGCTTCTCCTCGACGACGACAATGGTGTCGAGGCCTTGGGCGAAATCGGCGATGTGATGCAGGTCGAGCGGCCAGGGGCAGCCTACCTTGAACAGCCGCACCCCGATGCGGTTGGCGGCCGCCTCGTCGATGCCGATGTCGTCCAGCGCCTGGCGGACATCGAGGTAGCTCTTGCCGAGCGTGATGATGCCGATCTTCGGGTTGCGGCCGCCCGAATAGACGATGCGGTTCAGCCCGTTGGCAAGGATGAAGGCGGAGGCCGCCGCGCGCTTGTGCTCATGCAGCCGCTCCTCCTGGCCGAGCATGTCGATCTCGTGGCGGATGTTGAGACCGCCAGGCGGCATGTCGAAGTCCGGCACGACGATGTTCAGCCGCTCGAGCGAGGCATCGACCGAGGCGGTCGATTCGATGTTGTCCTTGACGCATTTGATCGCCGCCCAGGTACCGGCAAAGCGCGACATGGCAAAGCCGTAGAGCCCGTAATCGATGATCTCCTGGACACCGGCGGGATTGAGGATCGGCACCATCGTGTCGACGAACAGGAATTCGGTGGCATGCGCGTTGGTCGAGGATTCGGCCATATGGTCGTCGCCCATCAAGGCGAGCACACCGCCATGCTTCGACGAGCCGGCGAGGTTGGCATGGCGGAACACGTCGCCTGAGCGGTCAACGCCCGGCCCCTTGCCGTACCAGACCGAAAAGACACCGTCATGGGTGCCCTCGCCCAGAAGTTCCGTCTGCTGCGCGCCCCAGCAAGCGGTGGCGGCAAGCTCCTCGTTGAGACCCGGCTGGAAGACGATGTCAGCCTGGGCGAGCTGTTTCTTCGCCTTCCACAGCTGCATGTCGAGGCCGCCGAGCGGCGAACCGCGATAGCCGGAGACGAAGCCGGCCGTGTTCAAGCCGGCGCGGCGATCGCGCTCGCGCTGCATCAGCAGCATGCGGATGACCGCCTGCGCGCCGGACAGGAAGATGCGCTCCTTTGCGAGATCGAACTTGTCGTCGAGCGCGACGTCGTGCAGCGTCATCAGGCATTTCCTCTGCGGAGGCCACGCGGGGCAGGCAGCCAACGTCGGGGTCGGATGACGCATCCTTTCTCCCCTTGCAAGGCAGGTCAAACAAAATCGCAGATGCCAGGCAACGCGCAACGAACAGTCCGCGACCATCCTGAATCGGGTATGAAACCGATCCGCGGACGTTGCCCGGCGCACGAAAATTTCAGCTGCGGCCCGGATGGCCGCGACGCGTCAGCCGCCCTTCGAGCAATCCGGCTTCGGCTCGCCCGGCAGCTTGCCGTCGGGATGGCCGACGAGATCGGGATTGGCGGTGTAGAGCTGGTCGATGACCAGCGGCCGGTCGGGCAGGATCGACTGGTCTTCCGTCGACATCAGCGTGGTGTCGATCTTTTGCAGGACCGCGCCGTCGGCACCCTTGATGCTGATGGCAATCGCATAGGGCTTGTTCTTGACGACGCAGGTCAGTGCCGGGCTCTCCAGCGTCACCTTGTCGAGCTTCGGCCAGACCTTCTGCTCGACCACCAGAGGCGCGCCGCCGGCGGGATCCTGGAAGCTGGCGACCGCGACCTGGCCCTCTCCCATCGGCTTCAGCGGCCGCAGCGTCACGACATAAGTCGCCCTTGCGAGGCGGTAGTTGAAGACGAATATCTTGCCGGAAATCTCGAACAGCTTCCCTTCGTCATTGCCGGTATCGCGGCAGGCGCCGAGCGCAACGGCCGCGATGAGTGCCGCGCCGACAAGGATCGAATGGGAAAGGCCGCTACGCATTCTTGACCTCATTTTCCGCCATGCGACGGCGACGATAGTGACGGCTTGCCTTCTGCCTGTTGCCGCACACCGCCATGTCGCACCAAAGGCGGCTGGAATTGCGGCTTCTGTCGACGAACAGCCAGGTGCAGTTGGGACAGATCCTGAGCCTCGCGACGGTGTCGTCGCGCAGAAGCGACAGCGCCGAAACCGCCAGTGCCGCCTCGAAGGCGATCGGCGTCAGGGGATCACCGAACGGCCTCCCCGGCGCACCGATCTCGGTCCGGCTGCCGGCAAGGCCATCGGCGCAGGCTCTCAGGAATCCGGGCAGATCAGTGGTGGCAACCGCGCCCTTCGACGCCGCTCCACGGAACAGCCGGTCGGTCGCCTCGCGGATCGACAGCACGACGGGCGCGATCGCCACCGCCGAGGATACCGCCAACGGCCTGTCGCCAAGTTCGGCGGCGCGAAAGCGGCTCGCCGCATCGGCGAAGCGGGCAATCTCGGCCGGATCGTCGAAGCGATCGAACGTCCGCTCCGGATCGCCGCGCAGCACGACGGTGTTCGCCGTGTCGAGCGCAAGCAAGCCGCCGGTGAAGCGGTGCGGGGTCCACGATACTGTCATGCCAAAAATCTAACCGATAAATCGTATTTGACAAGTTATATTCAGCGATGCAACCTCACTCCGGGATGCGGCGGTCTCCGCAGCCTTTTGAGCATGTCGTTGGCCAAGACCGCTTCGCACTTTTGGCGGCATGCTTCGAGGTTTTGCATGCTCTATTTCTTCCAGCAGGTGTTGAACGGGCTGCACTCGGGCGCGCTTTATGCGCTGCTCGCCTTTGGTTATGTGCTGACCAACGGCATCCTGCACCGCACCAATCTCGCCTATGGCGCATTGTTCGCCTTTTGCGGCCAGACGATGATCCTGACCGCGGCCTTCGGCTATCAGATGCTGTGGCTGACGCTGCTGGCGGCGGTGGCGCTCGGCGTCGTCGCTGCGTTCTTCTATGCTGCGCTGATCAGCCACGTGCTGTCGCGCAGTGTCTTCGAACCTTTGGCCGACCGCACGCCAAATGCGATCGTGGTGACGACGCTCGGCATCCTGCTGCTGCTGTCCGAAGCGAGCCGCATCGCCGCCGACACGCATGATCTGTGGCTCCCGCCGATGCTGGCGCAGCCTATCGTTTTCGCGCAGGGCGCGACCTTCAAGGCGACGCTGACGCTCATCCAGCTCATCGACTGCGCGGTGGTGCTGACGGCAATCGTGCTGGCCAGCCGGGCGTTTGCCCGGTCGAGCTTCGGCCGGCGCTGGCGTGCCGTCTCCGACGATCCCAAGACGGCGGCGATGTGCGGCGTCGACGTACGCGCGGTGTTCCGGCACGCGGTGCTGTTCGGCGGCTTCTGCGCCGCGCTGGCCGGTGTGATGGCCGGGCTCTATTACGGCAATGTCAGCTTCGGCTCGGGCCTCGTCTACGGGTTGAAGATCCTGTTCGTGACGGCGGTCGGCGGCTATCTCTCGCCGTCGCGCGCAGCACTCGGCGCGGCCGCCTTCGGTATGGCCGAATCGCTGTGGGCCGGCTATTTCCCGGTCGAGTGGCGCGACGCGTGGATGTATCTGTTCCTGGTCACGACGCTGATCCTGATCGGCGCCGGCCGCGACACCGGCAAGCTCGCCTGAGCCATCAGACTTTGGTTGCATGACGCGGGGGCAGACCGCCAGTATCCGGCACTGCCTGCCAAGCGACGATATTTTGCCGCCTCTATCCTTGTTGACCCGTCAGTCCACGCGCGGCATACCGTTGGACCACGCGGCGTGACGGACAAAAAGGGGGAAGCCGGCACGCCTCCGGTACAAGGGAGGAAATGCATGGCAGGGCTTCTTGCTCTATCCAGGACTATTGATCGCGCCAACGAATTCATCGGCAAATGGATATCGTGGCTGATCCTGCTGGCGATCCTGGTGAGCGCCGCCAACGCCATTATCCGCAAGGTGTTCGACATATCCTCGAACGCCTGGCTCGAGCTGCAATGGTACCTGTTCGGCGCCGCCTTCATGTTAGCCGCCGCCTATACGCTGAAGCAGAACGAACATATCCGCATCGACATCGTCTACGGCCTGTTTTCACGCCGCGTACAGCACTGGATCGACCTGCTCGGGCATCTCTTCTTCCTGATGCCGTTCGTGACGCTGATGGTGATCTATTTCGTGCCCTATGTGTCGCTGTCGTTTCGCAGCGGCGAGATGTCCAACAATTCCGGCGGGCTGATCATCTGGCCGGCCAAGGCCATCCTGCTCATCGGTTTTTTCCTGCTCGCGCTGCAGGGCATCTCCGAAATCATCAAGAAGATCGCCATCATGCGCGGAGACATGGACGACCCCAATCCCTTCATATCGGTGCATGAGCAGGCCGAACTCGAAGCCAAGGCGCTGGCCGACGAGGTGCGCTCGTGATGGAGTTCATCGCGCAGAACATGGCGCCGATCATGTTCGCCTCGCTGATCATCTTCCTGCTGATCGGCTACCCCGTCGCTTTTTCGTTGGCCGCCAACGGCTTGATGTTCTTCTTCATCGGCGTGCTGCTGTCCCCCTATTCCGGAGGATCGATCAACCTCGCCTGGCCGCTCCTGCACGCATTGCCGGATAATTTCTACGGCAGCCGGGTGATGTCGAACGACACGCTGCTGGCCATCCCGTTCTTCACCTTCATGGGCATCGTGCTCGAGCGGTCGGGTATGGCCGAAGACCTGCTCGACACGATCGGCCAGCTGTTCGGGCCCATCCGTGGCGGCCTCGCCTATGCGGTGATCTTCGTCGGCGCGCTTCTGGCGGCGACCACCGGCGTGGTGGCGGCTTCCGTCATCGCCATGGGCTTGATCTCGCTGCCGATCATGCTGCGCTATGGCTATGACCGCCGGCTCGCATCCGGTGTCATCGCCGCCTCCGGCACGCTTGCCCAGATCATCCCGCCGTCGCTGGTGCTGATCGTGCTTGCCGACCAGCTCGGCCGCTCGGTCGGCGATATGTACGCGGGCGCGCTGATCCCAGGCCTCGTGCTCACCGGCCTCTATATGTCCTACATCCTGATCATGTCGATCATCCGGCCGAACTCGATGCCGGCGCTGCCGCTCGAGGCTCGTACACTCGGCCATGGCGTGATGTCGCTGCTGGTGGCTTTGCTGGTCACATCAGCGGTTTCCTACGCGGCGTATCGTTATCTGGCGCCGGCGCATGGCGACAATGCCGACATTCTCGGCGCGACTGCCGGAGTGCTGTTCATCTACATCGTGGCCATTGCCGACAAACGTCTTAACTTCAACATGATGTCCAGGCTCGCGCAGCAGGTGATCATCGTGCTGATCCCGCCACTGGCGCTGATCTTCCTGGTGCTGGGCACAATCTTCCTGGGCATCGCCACGCCGACCGAAGGCGGCGCCATGGGCTCCGTCGGCGCCTTGTTCATGGCGGCGGCAAAGGGGCGCTTGTCGCTTGACGTCGTCAAGCAGGCGCTGGCCTCGACGACAAGGCTGTCGTCCTTCGTGCTGTTCATCCTGATCGGCGCACGGGTGTTCTCACTGACCTTCTACGGCGTCAACGGCCACATCTGGGTCGAGCACCTTTTGACGTCGCTGCCGGGCGGCGAGGTCGGCTTCCTGATCGGCGTCAACATGCTCGTCTTCTTCCTCGCCTTCTTCCTCGACTTCTTCGAATTGGCGTTCATCATCGTACCGCTGCTGGCGCCCGCCGCCGACAAGCTCGGCATCGACCTGATCTGGTTCGGCGTGCTCCTGGGCGTCAACATGCAGACCAGCTTCATGCACCCACCCTTCGGCTTCGCGCTGTTCTACCTGCGTTCGGTGGCCGCGCGCGTGCCTTATCTCGATCGTCTCACCGGCAAACAAATCGCGCCGGTGACCACCGGACAGATCTATTGGGGCGCGGTGCCCTTTGTCTGCATCCAGGTGATCATGATCGGGTTGACCATCGCCTTCCCGCAAATGGTGATGCACTACAAGGAAACGACCGTCGATCCGGGCACCATCGACTACAAGGTACCGGAGGTGCCCGGCCTGTCGCCGCTCGGCACGCCGCCGACGGATGGAGCGGCGCCCGCTGGTGGCGGCACGGCGCCGGCAGCTCCTGACCTTTCGCAACCCCCCACTTTCGGCGATCCGACACCGGCAAAGCCGGCAGCGCCACAGCCTGACCTGTCTCAACCGCCAAGCTTCAACTGAACCGGCATGGTCAAAACCATGAAAGCGGTGCGGCTGGAAGCAGTGGGCGGCATCACGCTGCGCGACGTCGACATGCCTGACATCGGTGCGGATGAGCTACTGGTGCGCATCGAAGCCTGCGGCGTCTGCGGAACGGATCGGCATCTGTTTCACGGCGAATTTCCGTGCACGCCGCCGGTGACGCCCGGCCATGAGTTCTCCGGCATCGTCGAGGCGATCGGAAAATCGGTCTCGGGTTTTGCCATCGGCGATCGTGTCACCGGCGACCCCAACATCGCCTGCGGGCGCTGCGCGCGTTGTCACGCGGGACAAGTCAATCTCTGCAGCAATCTGCGCGCCATCGGCATTCATCGCGACGGCGGCTTTGCCGAATACCTTGCCTTGCCGCAGAAGCAGGCTTTCGTCCTGCCTGCCGGCCTGAACCCCATGCACGGTGCCTTCTGCGAGCCGCTCGGCTGTTGCCTGCATGGCGTCGACCTTGCCGGGATCAAACCGGGCAGTTCGGTGGTCGTGCTTGGCGGCGGCGTGATCGGCCTGCTCACCGTGCAGCTGGCAAGATTGGCGGGAGCCACGACCATCATTCTGTCGACTAGGCAAGCTTCGCGGCGCGCGCTCGCCGAGGACCTCGGCGCGACGGTGACGATCGATCCAACCGCCGCCGATGTCATCGATGCCATCGCCGGACCGGCGGGGCTGGTGCCAGGCGGTGTCGACGTCGTCTTCGAATGCGCGGGCGTGCGCGAGACCGTCGAGCAGTCCATGCGGCTGGCCCGCGCCGGCGGCACCGTCGTCATCGTCGGCGTGACGCCACAAGGCATGAAGGCGGAATTCGAGCCGTTCGACCTGTTGTTCCGCGAACTGAGGGTGCTCGGTTCCTTCCTCAATCCCTACACCCACCGCCGCGCCGCCGAAATGATCGCTTCCGGTGCGATCGAGATCGACAGGCTGATCTCCAGGCAGGTGTCGCTTGAAGAAGCGCCAGCGGTGATCGCCAATCCGCCGGCGCCCGGCGAGGTCAAGGTTCTGGTGGTGCCGCGCCTAGGCTGAACCGCCGGCTTCGCCTCCCGGGATATACAGAAAAGCTCCCTGAGTGTTCCGCCCAGAGAGCTTTTGAGCAGAAGTCCGGCCGACTACAGCTTGCCGTTGCGCTGCTGGACCATCATGAAGGTGTCGTAATTGTATTCGGCCACCTGCGCCCAGAGATAATGCTCCTTGCGGAAGCCCTTGATCGATTCCCAGATCTTCTTGAACGGCGCGTTGGAGGCTTCCATTTCGGTATAGACCTCGTTGGCCTTTTCGAAGCAGGCGGCCATGATCTCCTGGCTGAACGGGCGCAGTTTCGCGCCGCCAGCCACCAGCCGCTTCACCGCCGCAGGGTTCAGATAATCGTATTTCTGCAGCATGTTGGCGTCGGCCGCCTGTGCGGCAGTGCGCAGCAGCGACTTGTACGTCGGCGAAAGTTCTTCGTACTTCGCCTTGTTGAACATCAGGTGGACGGTCGGACCGCCCTCCCACCAGCCGGGATAGTAATAATAGGGCGCGACCTTATAGAAGCCGAGCTTCTCGTCGTCATAGGGACCAACCCATTCGGCCGCGTCGATGGTGCCTTTCTCCAGCGCGGGATAGATATCACCGCCGGCGATCTGCTGCGGCACGACGCCAAGCTTCTGCACCACCTTGCCGGCAAAACCGCCGATTCGCATCTTGAGGCCGGAAAGGTCGGCCACCGTGTTGATTTCCTTGCGGAACCAGCCACCCATCTGGACGCCGGTGTTGCCGCCCGGAAGGCCGAAAAGGCCCTGCGTGGCGAGAAACTCGTTGAACAGGTCGATGCCGCCGCCATGGTAATGCCAGGCATTCATGCCGCGTGCGTTGAGCGAAAAGGGAACCGCCGCACCGAGCGCCCATGTCGGGTCCTTGCCCCAGTAATAATATGCCACCGTATGGCAGGCCTCGACCGTGCCGGCCGTGGTGGCGTCGGCGGCCTGCAGGCCAGGCACGAGCTCACCGGCAGCAAAAACCTGGATCTGGAAATTGCCGTCGGTGGCTTCCGACAGCATCTTCGAGAACACCTCGGCGCCGCCATAGATGGTATCGAGCGACTTCGGGAAGGACGACGCCAGCCGCCATGTCACCTTGGGATTGGACTGGGCGATGGCAGGCGCCGCCAGCGTGGCCGCCGCCGCCGCGGCACCGACGCCGGTGACACCGGCCTTGCGAATGAATGAACGACGATCCATGAACTTCCTCCCTTTTGGATCAACAGGCCGACGTCAGGAAATCCTCGGTTTCCCTGTCGGTTCGTTCGAGACAATACACGGGCAAGAAGTCGAGTCCAGCAGGCCGACCCGATTTGACGGCGAAGCCCAGCTACCCTGCAACTATAGTCTAACAGGCCATATCGTGGCCCATGCGACACGTTGAAACTTGGCATGGAAAAATGCCCGGCGATGGCCTATTTTGCAGGCAGGACATCCTTGCCCAGATGGAACATAGAGCCAAAATGCACCAGCCGCTCGTCGCCATATCGACCGACGTCCGTCAGTTCGACAACTACACCTGGCATGCAGCCCCACAACAATATCTGGAAGCGGCGATCACCGGCGCCGGCGTGTTTCCGGTGCTGGTGCCATCGTTCGGCGACCGGCTCGATTTCGACGAACTTCTGTCGTCGGTCGACGGCGTCATGGTCACCGGCTCGAAATCCAATGTGCACCCCTCGCTTTATGGCGGCGACGCCAGCGAAGCCAATGGCCCCTATGATCCGGCGCGCGACGCCACGACGCTGCCGCTCATCCGGCGGGCGATCGAACGCGGCGTGCCGCTGCTCGCCATCTGCCGCGGCATCCAGGAATTGAACGTGGCGCTGGGCGGCACGCTCGGCACCGAGATCCAGGAGCGCGAGGGTTCGCTCGACCACCGCGCACCGGTGAGCGACAAGCAGGACGAACGCTTCGCCATCCACCAGACCATTTCTATCAAACCCGACAGTTGCCTGGCCGGTGTGTTCGGTGCCGGCGACATCAAGGTCAATTCGTTGCACCGCCAGGCGATCGACCGGCTCGGCTCGAAGCTGCAGATAGAGGCCGTCGCCAGCGACGGCACAGTCGAGGCGGTTTCGGTGCGCGACGCCCGCGCCTTCGCCGTCGGCGTGCAATGGCATCCGGAATATTGGGTCAAGTCGGACAGCAATTCGGTGAAGATATTCCGTGCCTTCGGCGATGCGGTTCGGCTGCACGCCGCAGCGAAGGCTGGCGCACGGGCCGCAGCGGAATAATCAGTCGCCAGATTTCTTATCGCCTATGGCCGCCAGCGACAGCAGCGGCAGCGCCGGGGCATAGGATTCGTAGCCGTCGCCGTCGGCAGTCGCGAAGGTGACGATCGGATCGACGCCGTTGGCGCTGAAGGCGACCGTGCCGTCGTTTTGCTCGCGCCAGAACTTCGCCTGCTCTATGCCCGGCAAGAGCCGGCGGCATTTCGGAGCAACGGTGAGCAGCGACAAACCGTCCGAAATTTCAGCCCCGCGGCTGACTGCACAGACCGCCTCATCGCCATTGGCGACCAGCCTGTAGCTGTTGGACAGGGCGGCCTCGTTGGCCACGCTTTCCACGCTGCCGCCATGAAACAGCTGAATGCCACCAAACAGCGCTGCGGCAGCGATCAATGCGGAAAGTGCTTTCATCATTCTTCATCCACGTACACGGATAGGTTGAAGAATGATTCCAAAGGGTTAAGCTGACGTTAATAAGTGAGGCAGCCTCAAGCTCGCGCCTTGACTTCCGCCGTCTCGGGCACCGGGGTCAGCGGACGGCGCTCGGTGAACCAGGAGACCAGATTGTCGACGCAGAGATCCGCCATGGCGCGGCGGGTATGGTCCGAGGCCGAGCCGACATGCGGCAGTAGCGAGGTGTTGGGCGCATCGAGCAGCGCCTTGGGCACGTTCGGTTCGTCGGCAAAGACGTCGAGGCCGGCGGCGGCGATGGTGCCGGTGACAAGGGCTGCCGCAAGCGCTGCTTCGTCGACAGTGCTGCCACGGCCGATGTTGACGAAGACGCCGTTGGCGCCAAGCGCCGACAGGATCTCGGCATTGACCGCGTTCTCCGTCGAGGCGCCCCCCGGCACGACCGAAATCAGCGTATCGACGGCTTCGGCAAGCCCTTTCAGGGTCGGGTGGTACTGATAGGAAAGGCCTTCGACACGGCGCCTGTTGTGATAGGCGACCGGCAGGTCAAAGGCTTCCAGACGCCGGGCGACGGCCTGCCCGATGCGGCCCATGCCAAAGATACCGACCTTACGCCCGCGCAAGGTCAGCCGGCTCAGCGGATAGTTGCCCTTGCGCACCCAGCTGCCGTCGCGCAGCCAGGTTTCGGCGCGCGGCAGGTCTCGGACGGTGTTGATCAGCAGCCCGATGGCGGTGTCGGCGACCTCCTCGGTCAACACGTCAGGCGTGTTGGTGACCATGATGTTTTTCGCGGCCGCATGGCCGACATCGACCGAATCATAGCCGACGCCGAAGGAAGCGATGAGTTCGAGATTGGGCAGTGCATCCATCATCGCCGCGTTGATGCCGGCGAACGAAGCGATGCCACGCACCTTGCTGCGCATCTCGTCGGTAACCAGGGACGGATCGGCGCGTGCGATCGGGACAGGCCTGAATGTGTGATTGATGCGGTCGACCGCGTGGTCGTTGAAATCGCCCGGCACCAGGATGGCGACGGTCTGCAGCTGTTCGGCCTTGGTCATGCACGCTCCACCGGCTTGCCGGTCGACTGACGCACATGCAGTTCCGGCTTGATCAATTCTTGCGAAGGCCGCACCGTCTGCCCGTTGAGCTTGTCGAGCAGTGCGCTGGCGGCGCGGCGGCCAACCTCGCGCTGGCCGTTCCAGACGGTGGTCAGCGCCGGCGTCGCGATCGCCGCCTCTTCGAGGTCGTCATAGCCGGTGACCGAGATGTCGACGCCCGGCACCAGGCCGGCACGGGCAATGCCGTTCATCAGGCCGATGGCGACAAGGTCGTTCCAGCAGCAGGCGGCCGTGGGCCTGTCCTTCAGCGCCAGGAACTGCCCGGCGGCCTCGAAACCGGCTTGCTTGGTGCGCGGGCCGGCGATGCGCCAGGACGGCCTGACTTCCAGCCCGGCCGCGTCCATGGCGTTGACATAGCCCTGGTAGCGGTCGCGGCCGGTCGAGGTCTGGTCGGTGCCGCCGATCATGGCGATGCGCTTGTGGCCGAGCGAGATCAGGTGGTTGGTGGCGAGGCCTGTTCCATAAGAGTCGTCGCCGCGGAAGACCGGCACGTCGGCGCCCTCGACAGTGCGCGCGATCAGCACCGCCGGCAGGCCGTTCTCCTCGGCCATCACGATGTCGGAGGCCGGCGTGCCGATGGCCGGCGACATGATGACGCCGTCGGCGCCGAGCTGCAAAAGCGTGTCGATGAACGTGCGCTGCTTTTCGAGCTGATCATAGTGGTTGGACAGGATGAAGGTCTGCCGGCTGCGGTCGAGTTCGCTTTCGATCGAGCGCAGGATCTCGGCGAAGAACGGGTTCATGATGTCATGGACGACGACGCCGACAATGCCCGACCGCGAGGTGCGCAGGCTGGCGGCGCGGCGGTTGTAGATATAGCCGATGGCGCGGGCATGTTCCTTGATGCGATCGCGGGTGGCCCCGGCAACCAGAGGGCTGTCGCGCAGCGCCAGCGAGACCGTGGCCGTGGACACGCCGAGCGCATCCGCGATCGTCGAAAGCTTGATTTTCTGTGCCAGCGCCTTGCGCTCCCCCGGACCTGAATTTCCAGACCTAAACTGTTTAAAGGCGGCGTTATGCCACCGATCGGGGGCAAATCAAAGTTTTTTTGCCAACGCTTCGGCCTCGACATCCGAGGCGGCACGGCTCTGCAGCCGAAGCCGATGCTCGCGATGGACTATGTAGAGGCCGCTGGCGACGATGATGGCGGCGTCGACCAGCGTCCAGCGGTCGGGAAACTGCTTGAAGACGATCCAGCCTGAAATGATCATCCACACCATCTGCGAATAGGGATAGGCGCCAATGCCGTGGTTGTCGCCAGCCGGTAGGCCTGGACCAGCAGCCAGTGGCCGACGCCGCCGAACACGCCGAGCATAAGCAGCACGAACCAGTGCCAGCCGTCATGCGGCAAGGAAAACGAAAACGGCAGCAAAGGCAACAACAGCAGCGCCGGCGCCAGCGCCGAGAACAGGATGAGGCTCTCCGATGTCTCGGTCGCCGACATGCGGCGCGTCATGACGACGTAGAAGCAGTTCGACAGCATCGAGCCGAGCGCGAAGAGATGTCCGATGCCGAAAACGTCGACGCCCGGCCGGGTGATGATGAGGACGCCGGCAAAGGCCGCCAGGATGGCCAGCCAGCGCCGCCAGCCGGCCCACTCGCCAAGCAGCGGACCGGCCAGTGCCGTGATCACCATCGGCCCGAAGAAATAGATCGAGGTTGTCTCGGCCAGTTGCAGGGATTTGAGCGCCAGCACATTGAAGATGGTCGATCCGAACAGGAACGCGCCACGCAAGATATGCGCCGGCAGGTTGACCGGACGAAACCGCACCGGTTCGCGCCAGCCGCGCAGCAGCGCGCCGACCAGCACCACATGCACGGCAAAGCGCACCCAGGCAACGACCAGCACGGAAACGCCGGCAAGGACGAGGTATTTGCTTGATGTGTCGAGGAAGGTGAAGCAGACATAGGTGGAAAGCATGCACAGGATCGCCACCGGGGGCGTCGCGCTTTCTACATGTCTTTGGGGAGCACTCACTTGCAGGCCGGTGGGAAGCTGGGCTGAAGCCCACCTTTGCGGGAATTGCCGGCTCCCGGCAAGGCAATTGTCGGCTGTCGCCACGCCAAAGCCGGCTGGCACAACAAGTGTCGGCGGCAGGCTTAGTCGATACCTTTGAAAGCTACGGGTGCATACGGGTGCCCTTGGTGATCTTGTCGACCAGCTTCTTCTCGGCGCGAAGCGCGATCCCGACCACCTTGGCGTCTTCAGGCGCGAATTCGGCGAAGACGGCGCGGTTGGCCGCGTCAAAGCCGGTCGAAAACATCTCCTCGACATAGAGGGAGGTGGTCACGCCGCGCTCCAGCGTGCGCCGGTGGATCGTGCCCAGCGTCGTCTGGTCGGCGGACAAAACGATGACCGGCTGGATCGACAGCGGGTTGTAGAGATTGCCGGCGCGGTCGTGATAGGGCTCGCCGATGATGTCGGGAAACTGGGCGACGATGCCGCTGGTCAGGAAAGCGGTGACGTTGAGTTTCTGCCAGACCGGCAGATCCTCCCGGAGCACGATTGCAAATTTCGTATCGAACATGAGACATTTGGCCATTCGGTTGTGCCCCAATGCGAGGCTGAAGGGGACGATGTCGCACGATCTAGACAGCCAGGCTTTCAAGGGTCTTGGACGTTTGTGCGTCGATGCGGCGGAAAACCGTATCATCTCCGCCCCCGATCCCGCAGGCATGGAGCGGATCGAGGCGCGCTTCCATGGCAGCGCGTTCGACCTGCATCGCCACGACACCTATGCGATCGGGGTGACGCTGCACGGTGTGCAGACGTTTCGCTATCTCGGCGCTGCGCGCCACAGCCTTCCGGGCCAGATCATCGTGCTGCATCCCGACGAGTTGCATGACGGCGGCGCCGGCACCGAGGACGGCCTGCGCTATCGAATGCTCTATCTGGAGCCGTCGCTGATGCTCGCCTGCCTTGGCGGCGATTCGCTGCCTTTTGTCAGGGATGGCGTGGTGACGGACGCGGCCTTTTGCGCAACGCTGCTTTCGGCGCTGGGGCCGCTGGAGCAGGAACTCGACGAGCTGTTCGTCGACGACTTTCTGACGCAACTGATGCAAAGCCTGATCCGGCATGGCGGCCAGCCGGCGAAGCCAATGACCAGGACGGCGTGGCGGGCGGCTGCGCTGGCGCGCGACTATCTTACGGAAAACCTGACCCGGCCGGTGCGCTCCGGTGAACTGGAAGCGGTAACCGGGCTCGACCGCTATGCCTTGTCGCGGCATTTCCGCGCCGCTTTCTCGACCAGTCCGCATCGCTTCCTGGTGATGCGCCGGCTTCAGCGCGCGCGGCGGATGATCGCCGCCGGCGAACCGTTGGCACAGATCGCAGTCGAAGCCGGCTTTAGCGACCAGAGCCATTTTATCAGGCAATTCAAGAAGGCATTCGGCATGACACCGGGACGCTGGTCGTCGCTGATCCAGGGCTCTGCCGCGGCGGCCTGATCGCCTGCCGCGACAATCCGCCGGTCAGTCGTCCGATTCGGCGTCGTCGTCGATGAGCACCAGTTCCTCGTTCGAGAGGTTGGCCTCGATGCGGGCAAGCAGTTTGAACAGCGACTTCTGGTCCTTCTTGTCGAGGCCCTTCAGCGCCTGCTTTTCGGTCTTCTTCACCGATTTCTCGATGGCATGGATGATGTCGCGACCGGTGTCGGTGAGGAAGATATGCGCCTGACGGGCATCGGCCGACGAAGCGCGCTTCTCCAGGAAACCCTGCGCCTGCAGCCGGTTGATGGTCTTGGTGATGGTCGGCGGGCGCACGCCGAGGCGTCCGGCAAGATTGCCCGGCGTTTGGCCGTCCTCACGGTCGAGCGACAGCATGATCTGGTCCTGGCCGGCATAGAAACCGTGCGCCAGAAGCCGGGCAGCCAGCGCCGTTCTTGCCAGCCTTGCCGCGGAATGCAGCCGGCTCATTGTCGCAGTCTTGTCCGCCTTGGCCATGGTCTTCCCTCTTCGGCCGTACCGGTGCGGGCAGCATAGAGGCAGCCGGCCGGTTGGCAATCGACGATCAAAAAGATTCCGGTGCTTCAAACAGCTTTGCCGGCAAGCATTGTGGTGTCCGCCGTGGCTAATGCCAGATGTTTATTTCAGTTAGATGACAAACGAATTCCCCGTCGGAGTTTTCGCCGCAAGCAGGGTGGTGGAGTGATCACCGCTCAGCCAGGCTTCACCGCTACGATCATCAGCGCCTGATAGGCATCCTCCAGCTCGCGCAGCGCGGCCTGCGATTGCGGTCCGGCCTGCCTGGCTATGCCGTCCGCGGCATTCGAGGTGTCGCGCTTGCCCGGCCGGTCGTTGTAGGGTGCGACCGTGGTGAAAATCTGCTCGCTGAGGCTGTCGGGGAAGAACAACTGACCGGTCATCACCGAATTGTCGTCGGGGAAGACCTTGAAATGGATATGGGTGGTGCGGCCGCGATACCAGCCGGGATAGATGGTGGCGAAGGAAACGATGCCGCTTGCGTCGGTCTTCTGCCAACCACGCAGGAAGGTCTGGCCCGACGTGTCGACGTCGCGGCCGTCACCCTGTCTGGGATAGCCGGAATAGGCGCCTTGCGCGTCGCAATGCCAGATGTCGACGCGGGCGCCGGCAAGTGGGCGGCAGTCCGCGTCGACGACCTGCAGCCGGACGTCAAGGGCAATACCTTTCTTGCCTTCGGTGACATCGGCACGTTCGAGTTTCGGGTCGAAATAGAACGGTCCCTCGGTCACTTCAGGCGTAATGGTGCAGACACCGGCGCCGTTTTCGAACAGAGCCAGTCCGGCATAAAACGAGGCCTGGGTAGCCGAAGGTTGGGCGGCTATCGCCGAGGCCGGCAGGAAGGCACCACCTCCGGCGGTGACCGCGATCAATCCGAGCGCCTGGCGCCGGCTCAATGAGAAAGAGGATGGCTTGCCGGACATATCTTGCCTCTCGAATTGGCCTTCCGCATCATGACTAGGCAATCACAGCGGCTCTCGCCAGTCAAAATCCGGCAATGCAGCAAGCCGGTTTGGCCCATCGGTTTGCCCCGTGCAAAAGCCCGGCGCACATCCTATATGGAACCGACAATCCTATTTCTTAGGCCGAATTTTCGCGGCCCAGCACTTTCGAGGCAAGCCATGAGCGACGTACAGACGCAGATCCCCGTAACCGTTCTCACCGGCTATCTCGGCGCCGGCAAGACGACGCTGCTCAACCGCATCCTGTCGGAAAACCACGGCAAGCGCTACGCCGTCATCGTCAACGAGTTCGGTGAAATCGGCATCGACAACGATCTGATCGTGGAATCCGACGAGGAAATCTACGAGATGAACAATGGCTGCGTCTGCTGCACGGTGCGTGGCGACCTGATCCGTGTCGTCGAGGGCCTGATGCGCCGCCCCGGCCGCTTTGATGCCATCGTCGTCGAGACCACCGGGCTGGCCGATCCGGTGCCGGTGGCACAAACCTTCTTCATGGACGACGACGTGCGCTCCAAGACCAGGCTCGATGCGGTGGTGGCGCTGGTCGACGCCAAGCATCTGCCGCTGCGGCTCAAGGATTCCAGGGAAGCCGAGGACCAGATCGCTTTTGCCGACGTCGTCGTGCTCAACAAGACCGACCTCGTCACATCAGAAGAGCTCGCCAAGGTCGAGGCGACGATCCGCGCCATCAATCCGGCCGCAAAGATCCATCGCACGACGCGAGCCGGCGTCGACCTGTCCGAAGTGCTCGACCGAGGCGCCTTCGACCTGTCGAGGGCGCTGGAAAACGACCCGCACTTCCTCGAGGCACATGACGATCACGATCATCATGACCACGACCACGATCATGACGGCCACGATCATCACCATCATGATCATGACGGGCACCACCATCACGCACATGCGTCCGACATCCATGATGTGACCGTGCAGTCGGTGTCGTTGCGCGGCGGCGAGATGGATCCGAAGAAATTCTTCCCGTGGATCGAGAAGATCACCCAGATGGAAGGCCCCAACATCCTGCGGCTGAAGGGCATCATCGCGCTCAAGGGCGATGATGAGCGCTATGTCATCCAAGGCGTGCACATGATCATCGAGGGCGACCACCAGCGCGCCTGGAAGGACGGCGAGAAGCATGAGAGCCGGCTGGTGTTCATCGGCCGCGAACTCGACGCCGAACGGCTGAGGAAGAGCTTTGACGCCTGCCAGGCGTAATTTTGCTCGGGTAGGAACAAGTGATGCCTAGATCGACCGATAGCATGACTGAGCATGAAGCCCAGCCCGCGATCGATGCCGCCGAGGTAGTGAGGGTGTCCGCCACCGATTTCGTGCGTATCCTCGATCTGCTGGAACGCCCGCCGAAGCCCAACGCCAAGCTACGCAAAGTGATAGCGGCGTTAAACACACTGTAACGGCACCCGCTTAACGCGAGGAGTCGATCGCGAAACAGCGCGATCGAACATCCTTCGATGGCAACCCTTATGGTTGCCGGAACCGCAAACGTCGAGTAAGCCGCCGGGTTGTCTCTGCAATCTCGTCCAGGTGAATAAAGATAACCATGCCAACCGTCGCCCCGCTTGATCTCCAGGGACATTGCATCGCCGCCGTCTTTCTCGGCGACGTGCCGCATTTTGCGATGGCCGACGGCGCCGTCCATCGGCTCGACCATGGCCACAAGACAGTTCAGGCCAATGACGGGGTGCTTGCCGCCTTCCATGATGCAGCCAATGACCGGCTGATCACCGGCGGCGAGGACGGCAAGGTGTTTGCCGTGAAGGCGGGCGGCGAGGTCACCGAATTGGCAAGCGCGGCCAAGAAGTGGATCACCAGCGTTGCCGCCGGGCCGCAAGGCGCCATCGCCTATGCCTCAGGCAAGACCGCCTTCGTGCGCTTCGCCGACGGCAAGACCAGGGAATTCGTCCATCCGCGTTCGGTCGAGGGGCTGGCCTTCTCGCCCAAAGGCATGCGCTTCGGCGTCGCCCGCTACAATGGCGCGACGCTGCATTTCCCGGCCGCAGAGGGCAAGCCGGTGGAACTCGAATGGGCCGGCGCCCATACCGGCATCACCTTCTCGCCGGATGGCGCCTTCCTCGTCACCACCATGCAGGAAAACGCGTTGCACGGCTGGAAGCTCGCCGACGGCAAACACATGCGCATGACCGGCTATCCCGGCAAGGTCAAAAGCCTGTCGTGGAGCGTGAAGGGCAAGTGGCTGGCGAGTTCCGGCGCGCCGGCGGCGATCGTCTGGCCGTTTTCAGGCAAGGATGGTCCCATGGGCAAGGCACCGCTGGAGCTCGGCACGCGCGGCAACGCCATGGTGACGGCTGTCGCCTGCCACCCGAGCCAGGATGTCGTCGCCGTCGGCTATGATGACGGCATGGTGATGGCGGTGCGTTTTGCCGACGCGAAGGAAGTGCTGTTGCGACGGCCGGGCAAGGGCGCCATCACCTCGATGATGTGGGACAAGGAAGAACGCCGTGTCGCCTTCGGCAGTGCCGCCGGCGACTGCGGCGTCATCGACATCACGGCCTGACCCCGCTCACTCCGCTCCGCACGACACTTTGCCGCTGATTTCAACCGGTTTGCCGTCCTGGTCCGTATCCGCCGCGGCGTCGTAGATGGCGAGCGTATAGTTCCCGTCATAGACGCCTTCGTCGCTGGTCTTGGTCAGGATCGTCAGTTCGACCGAGTTGATCTTTTGCGCGGCCTCGTGCTCACGATAGATGTTCAGCCGCAATTCCTTGCCGTCGAGCCAGTACTGCGTCAGGTTGGAATCCCCGAACACGGTCTTCCGCAGGCTGTCGCCGGCAGGCCGGCTCAGAATTTCGAGGTTGCCGCGAAAGTTGAAGGTCGGCCCGCCCATGCCTCTGGTGACGCCTGCCTCGACCTCGAATGTCGCCGCCGTGTCCTCGGTGGAGCACCAGATGCCACCCGACGCGAAGGCAGCGCCAGCCGACGACAGAAGCATTGCCACACACATGATCGTTCGCATTTTACCCCTCCACCTCAATTCCCGCTCATATTGGCGCTGACTTCGGCAGCACGGTCAAGCGCCGCCGCCAAAGGCTGAGCCAACGCAGGGCAGATGCGCGGCCAATTGCGGATGCGGACACGGATTGGCTAAGAGGGATCGACCAGAGGGGTTTTCATGCACAGCGACACGTCCAACACGTCCATCGGCGGCATCGGCCGCGACCGCATTGCCGATTTGCGCGAAACCGAGGGGGCAGCCTTCCGCAAGGCGCGGCCAAAATCGCAAGCCAAGATCGGCAACGGCCTGCCCGGCTTCTTCGGCGGCGTGCCGATGCACTGGATGAACGACTGGCCCACGCCATTTCCGATCCTGGTCGACAGCGCCAGGGGTGCAACGATCATCGACATCGATGGCAACCGGCTCGATGATTTCTGCCTTGGCGACACCGGCTCGATGTTCGGCCATTCGCCGCCGCCGGTGGCACGCGCCATCTGCCGCCAGGCCGGACGCGGCCTGACCTATATGCTGCCTTCGGAAGATGCGCTGGCCATAGGGCCGCTGCTGCAGCAGCGCTTCGGCATGCCATTCTGGCAGATCGCGACGACGGCGACCGACGCCAACCGCTTTGCGCTGCGTGTTGCCCGTGCCGTCACCGGCCGCGAAAAAATCCTGGTCTTCAACGGCTGCTATCATGGCTCGGTCGACGAAACGATGGTGCGGCTGATCGACGGCAAGCCCGTCAACCGGCCAGGATTGGCGGGCGAGTTCCGCGACTTGACCCGCACGGCCAAGGTCATCGAGTTCAACGATATCTCAGCACTCGAAGCCGCGCTCAGGGATAAGGACGTCGCCTGCGTCATCGCCGAGCCGGTGCTGACCAATTCCTGCATGGTGCTGGCCGATCCGGGCTACCATGACGCCCTGCGCAAACTGACGCGCCAAACCGGCACGCTGCTTCTGATCGACGAGACGCACACGATCTCGACCGGCCCCGGCGGCTACACGATGGAATATGGCCTCGACCCGGACTTCTTCGTCCTGGGCAAGCCTATTGCCGGCGGTGTGCCGGCAAGTGTGTGGGGCATGAGCGACGACGTTGCCTCACGCTACGCCGACTACAACAGGACCAAGGAGCCGGGCTATTCCGGCATGGGCACGACGCTCTCGGCCAACCCGCTGCAGTTCGCGGCGATGCGCGCCACGCTCGAAGAGGTGATGACGCAGGAAAATTACGACCGGATGGATCATCTGGCGCGGCGGCTCGATGCCGGGCTGACCGGCGTGATCGACCGCTATCGTCTGCCCTGGCATGTTTCCCGTGTCGGCGCTCGTGTCGAGTTCATCTGTGCGCCCGGTCCGCTGCGCAATGGCGCCGAGGCGGAAGTGGCGCATGCACCGGAACTGGAGGCTGCCATCCATGTCGCGCTGGTCAATCGCGGCGTGCTGATCGCACCTTTCCACAACATGATGCTGATCTCGCCGGCGACCACTGGGACCCAGGTCAACCGGCTGATCACCGCCTTCGGCGCGGTTGCGGCAAAGCTTGCGGCATGAGACAAGCGGCGATGGTCCACCCCAATGCCATGATGACCTCACCTTCGGGCTCGACGTCAGCCGAGGCGCAAGCCTTTCTCGACGCCCATCCCGAGATCGAAGCCTTCGATATCGTGCTGACCGACGCCAATGGCGTCGGCCGTGGCAAGATCGTGCGCCGGCATGAGCTGAAAAGCATCTTCGAGGGCGGCCGCCATATGCCGATCTCGATCCTCGGCCTCGACATCACCGGCGAGGATGTGCACGAGACCGGGCTGATCTGGACTACCGGCGACGGCGACCTACGCGCCTGGCCGATCCCCGGCACGCTGGTGCCGCTCTACGGCACGAGCCCGCCGCGCGGCCAGTTGCTGATGGCGATGTACATGCTCGACGGCCGGCCGATGTCGTCGGACCCCCGGCTGGCGCTGGCGCGGCAAGTCGACATCCTGGCGGCCAAGGGTCTCTATCCGGCCGGCGCCTTCGAGCTCGAATTCTTCCTGCTGGCCAATGAGCGCGACGCCGACGGCAAGGTGCAGCCGGCGCGCGCGGTTCTCGATGGCCGCGTCTCGGGCAAGACCGAAGTCTATTCCGTCGATCATCTGCACGGCATGGAGCCGCTGTTTTCCGACATCTATGCGGCGGCCAAGGCGCAAGGCATTCCGGCCGAGACGGTGATTTCCGAATATGCGCCCGGCCAGTACGAATTGACGCTGAACTACCGCAAGGACGTGATGCGGGCGGCCGACGACCTGGTCATGCTGAAGCGGCTGGTGCGGGCGCAGGCGCGCCGCCATGGCGTTACCGCCTGTTTCATGGCCAAGCCGATTGAGAAATATGCCGGCTCGGGCATGCATTTCCACGTCTCGCTGCAGGACAAGGCCGGAAGAAACGTCTTTGCCGAAGCCGGTGGCGAGAGCTGGTCGCTGCCGCTGCTGCAGGGGCTTGGTGGCCTCATCCAGACGATGGCGGAATCGATGCTGGTGTTTGCGCCGCACGCCAATTCCTGGCGGCGTTTCGTCTCGCAATCCTATGCGCCGGTGGCGCCGACCTGGGGCGTCAACAACCGCTCGGTGGCGCTACGCGTGCCGGCAGGCGACGCGAAGAACCGGCGCATCGAGCACCGCCCGTCCGGCGTCGACGCCAACCCTTATCTGATCGCCGCGACCGTGCTCGCCGGCATCATCAAGGGCATGGATGAAGGCCTCGATCCGGGCCCCGAAACGACCGGCAACGGCTATGAGGCAGCGGTCACGCGCACGACCATGCCTGTCGACTGGCGCGCCGCGATCGAAGCGGCGCGGACGTCCAGCTTCCTGAAGAACGCGCTCGGCGAGGACCTGCACCGGACCTTCGTGGCGATCAAACAGTCCGAGTATCTGCGGGTGGCACGCACGGTCAGCGAACTGGATTACCACCTCTATCTGCACGAGGTTTGATGGATTCATGATGGGCGGCGATCACTTTTTCGCCGCCTCCATCAAATGAGGTAGCGGATCTCCTGTTCAGAACATATCATGAACATATGAACGCACTTACCGTCCGTGAAAAGCTGGCGATCCTCTCCGACGCCGCCAAATACGATGCCTCCTGCGCCTCTTCCGGTGCTGCAAAAAAGGATTCCTTGAAATCCGGCGGCATCGGCTCCACCGAAGGCATGGGCATCTGTCATTCCTACGCGCCGGATGGCCGCTGCATTTCCCTTCTCAAGATCCTGCTGACCAATTTCTGCATCTACGATTGCAGCTATTGCATCAACCGCTCGTCGTCCAATGTGCGGCGCGCCCGTTTCACCATCGAAGAGGTGGCGAAACTGACCATGGATTTCTACAGGCGCAACTATATCGAAGGCCTGTTCCTGTCCTCCGGCGTCGTCCGCTCACCGGACGAGACCATGGGCGAGATGGTCGAGGTGGCACGCCGGCTGCGCTTGGAGGAGAAGTTCTCCGGCTACATCCATCTGAAGACGATCCCGGAAAGTTCGGCGGAACTGGTCGAGAAGGCAGGGCTTTATGCCGACCGGTTGTCGATCAACGTTGAACTGCCGACCGATGAGGGCGTGAAGCGGCTGGCGCCCGAGAAGAAGCCGGAGACAATCCGGCTTTCCATGGCCAGGCTGCGCCAGAAGATGGAGGAGAAGGCTGAGCCGACTTTGAAGACCAAGAAGCGCGAACGCTTTGTGCCGGGCGGTCAGTCGACGCAGATGATCATCGGCGCCGACAAGACATCCGACGACGGCATCCTTCACACCAGCGCGCGGCTCTATGGCAGCTATCATCTGCGGCGCGTCTATTACTCGGCTTTCAGCCCCATTCCGGATTCGTCATCGTCGCTGCCCTTGCTGAAACCACCGCTGATGCGCGAGCACCGGCTCTATCAGGCCGACTGGCTGATGCGGTTCTATGGGTTTTCACAGCCGGAAATCCTTGCCGGGAGCAGCGACGGCATGCTCGATCTCGCCATAGACCCGAAGCTCGCCTGGGCGCTGCGCAACCGGGGACAGTTTCCGGTCGACATCAACCGCGCCGACCGCGAAGCGCTGCTGCGGGTGCCGGGTCTCGGCACCAAGGTGGTGGCGAAGATTTTGGAGACGCGCCGGCACCGGCGCATGCGGCTCGAGGACGTCGGACGGATCTGCCAGTCGGTCGCCAAGCTCAGGCCCTTCATCATCGCCGAAGGCTGGTCACCTGGTGCGCTGACCGACAAGGCCGGCCTGCGCGACAGGATCGCCTACTCCTGCGAACAATTGTCGTTGTTCTGATCATGCGGCCGGCGCAACTCGATCTCGCCAGATACAGAGTTCGGCTCGACAGCGAGACGGATTTTGCCGGCTGGCGTGACGCGGCACGGCGGCTCGCCCTGAATGAGGTCAGGCCCGAGGACGTCGGCTGGCATGTCGCGCCGGGCTCTGATCAGGCAGAATTGCCTGAAGTGCCTGCGGGCGCGCAGCTCGTCGTGCCGCGCGACTTCATCGGGCATGCCGAAACGGCGTTCTGCCATTCCGATTCCGGCCGGTTTGCCTTTCTCTACAGAGTGCTTTGGCGATTGCGCGACGAGCCTAAACTGCTGGAAATCGCGTCGGATCCCGACACCAGGCGGCTTGAGACCATGGAAAAGGCGGTGCGGCGCGACAGCCACAAGATGCACGCCTTCGTGCGCTTCCGAAAAATCGGCGACGGTGCCGATGAGCGCTATGTCGCCTGGTTCGAGCCGGATCATTTCATCGTCGAGCGCAACGCCGATTTCTTCGTCAGGCGTTTCACCGGCATGCGCTGGACGATCCTGACGCCCTATGCCTCCGCCGATTGGGATGGCGAAAGGCTGGCGATGGGGCCGGGTGCTGCCAAGGGCGATGCGCCTGATCAAGACGACACCGAGGCGCTCTGGCGGACTTATTTCGAGAACATCTTCAACCCGGCGCGGCTGAAGGTGAAGGCGATGCAAAGGGAGATGCCAAAGAAATATTGGCGGAACCTTCCCGAGGCCTCGCTCATTCCAGACATGATCGCAGGAGCGGACAAGGCCGCCAAGGACATGATTGCGAAGATGCCGACAACACCCGCGCCGCACCACGCAAAGGTGCAGGCACGGCATTGGCCGAAGCAACAGCCTGCCGAGACGGCGGAGGACGATGCCGCAAGCACGATTTCCGAGTTGCGTGAGGTAGCGAAAGGCTGCCGTCGCTGCCCGCTTTGGCGCGACGCGACGCAGACCGTCTTCGGTGAGGGCCCCGACAATGCCAAAGTGATCTTCGTCGGCGAACAGCCGGGGGATCAGGAGGATCTCGCCGGCAAACCTTTCGTTGGTCCGGCCGGCAAGGTGTTCGATGCGATCCTGGACGATGCCGGTGTCGATCGGCAAAAGGTCTATGTCACCAACGCAGTCAAGCACTTCAAGTTCGAGCCGCGCGGCAAGCGCCGCATCCACTCCAAGCCGAATTCCGGTGAGATTCAGGCCTGCCGCTGGTGGATCGACCAAGAATTCGAGCTGATTAAGCCTAACCTCGCCGTGGCACTCGGCGCGACAGCGGCGATGTCGCTGCTCGGCAAGGCGATCCCGGTGACAAAGATGCGCGGACAAGTGATCGAGCGCGAGGACGGATTGCGCGTGTTCATCACCATCCATCCCTCCTTCATCCTGCGCATCCACGATCGGGCGGACAAGGAAGCCGAACGCGAACGGTTCCTGCAGGATATGAAGCTGGTGAAGCGGCTGATGGCCGCCTGATCAGTTTTGTTTTTGCGCGATTCCAGACGGAAAACCGCTTCACACTTCCTGGAATTGCTTCAGCTACCTGATCAGAATTGCCCTGAGATCGTTGACATTCGTACCGGTCGGGCCGGGTACGAAAAGATCGCCAACCGCGTTGAAGGCCGTCCAGGCATTGTTGCCGGCAAGCATAGCCTTGGCGTCCACCCCGGCTGCGCGCATGCGCGATACGGTCGAGCCATCGGCGAAGGCGCCGGCATTGTCTTCCGAACCGTCGATGCCGTCGGTGTCGGCGGCCAGCGCGTGAATGCCGTCGACGCCATTGATGCCGATGGCGAAGGCCAGCAGGAATTCCGAATTGCGGCCGCCCTTGCCTTTTGCGCGCAGCGTCACGGTTGTCTCGCCGCCCGACAGGATCAGCACCGGCTTTTGAAATGGCCGGTTGCGCGTCGCCACTTCGCGCGCGATCGCGGCATGGACGCCGCCGACTTCGCGCGCTTCGCCCTCGATCGCATCGGAGAGGATGATGGCTTCAACGCCTTGCCGTTTCGCTTCCGCAACAGCCGCTTCGAGCGACACCCCGGCCGAAGCGATCAAATGCACCTCGTTGCGCGAAAAGCGCTCGTCATCCGGGCTTGGCGCATCGGCGGCCGGCGAATTGATATGCGCCATCACCGAGGCCGGCAGTTTCATGCCATAGGCCGATATCGAGGCCAGCGCGTCTGCGCGGCTGCCTGTATCCGGTACGGTTGGGCCGGAGGCGACCATTGCCGGATTGTCGCCGGGAATATCGGAGACGATCAGCGACACCACCCTGGCCGGCCATGCGGCCGCTGCCAGCCTGCCGCCCTTGATGGTGGAAAGGTGCTTGCGGATGGTGTTCATCGCCGCGATCGGCGCACCCGAGGCGAGCAGCGCCTCATTGACGGCGATCTCGTCGGCCAGCGTCAAGCCGCCGGCGGGCGACGGCAACAGCGCCGATCCGCCGCCGGAAATCAGCGCCACCACTAGGTCATCCTCAGTCAGCCCCTGGACCTTGGCGAGCAGGCGCCGCGAGGCTTCCAGACCGGCAGCGTCCGGCACCGGATGAGCCGCCTCGATGATCTCGATGCGCTCGCAGGTCGCGCCATAGCCATAGCGGGTGACGACCAGCCCTTCGATCGGGCCGGCCCACACTTTCTCGAACGCTGCCGCCATCTGCGCCGAGCCTTTGCCCGCGCCGATGACGATGGTACGACCCTTTGGCTTGGCCGGCAGATGATCCCGGATGGTTCGTTCCGGATCGGCGGCGGCAACGGCGGCGTTGAAGATGGAGGTCAGGAAGGCCTTGGGATCGAGCACGGTCATTCGGCGTCCCGAGGCAATGCCAGCCCGCGCTTGTCGACGCCCAAATGATCGCACAGCGCATCGACGACGACGCCATGATCCTCCCGCTCCGGCAGTCCGGAGACGGCGATCACACCAATGACGCCGGCGCCCTTGACGGTCACCGGAAAGCCACCGCCGGCCAGCACGTAGTCGGCAATATCCAGCCCTTCGCCGATCTTGAAGCTGCGGTCCGGGCGCTGCTGTTCCAGCACCATGCGGTAGGTGCTTCTCAGGAACCGCTTGACCACATTGGTCTTGCGCCGCGCCCAGTCGGGGTTCGAGGCGTTCGAACCCGGCATCGCGGCGTAGAACAGCGGCCGGTCCCACAGCCTGATGTCGACTATGATGGGCAGGTTCTCGGCAATTGCACGATCGCGAATGGCGGAGCCGATTTTGAAAGCGACGGCCTCGTCGAAGGTGGCGAAGACAAGGGTCTCTTCCTGTCTCTTGATCAGAGCGATGTCGTCAGCAACGGCCATTTTCTTTCTCCGAAATCGTCACACGTCGTGTGTACGACAAGCTCCGCTCGGTCAAGCTTCCGTGGAGCGGCCCCTCATCCGGCCGCTTCGCGGCCACCTTCTCCCCGGTGGGGAGAAGAGGAAAGCGTCGGCACTGGCGATCTCCTCTCCCCTCGGGGAGAGGTCGGATTGCCCCGAATTGCCCTTGCAATTTGGTTGGCAATCCGGGTGAGGGTTCTTACCCCGCGATCATATCCGCCTTGGCTGGCCGCCCCGCCACATAAACCTCGCGGACAGTGCGGTCGTCACCCAGCGTTTGCAGGAGAAACAGTTCCTGCGCCAGCGTCTCGACCGTTTCCATCCTGAGCCGCATCGCCGGCGTTGCCCTGGCGTCCAGCACGACGATGTCGGCATCGCTGCCTTCATCCAGCGTGCCGATCTTGTCAGCCACCGACAGCGCCTCGGCATTGCCGCGCGTCATCTGCCAGAAGGACTGGAGCGGGTTGAGCTTCTCTCCGTTCAGCGCGATCACCTTGTAGCCCTCGTCCATGGTGCGCAGCATGGAGTAGTTGGTGCCGCCGCCGACATCGGTGGCAGCGGCGATCCGGACCGGCTTGTCGCGGCGCCGGAAGCGCTGGTAGTCGAACAGGCCGGAACCGAGGAACAGGTTGGAGGTCGGGCAGAACACCGCTACCGAGCCCGAGTCCGAAAGCGCATCCGCTTCGCGCTCCGACAGATGGATGCAATGTCCAAACAGGCTCTTTTTGCCCAACAGCCCGTAGTGCTCGTAAACGTCGGTATAGTCGCGCGACCACGGGTAGAGTTCCTGCGTGAAAGCGATTTCGGCGTGGTTTTCCGACAGATGCGTCTGCATGTGCAGGTCGGGATATTCCCGACACAGCGCGCCCGCCATCTCCATCTGCTCCGGCGACGAGGTGATGGCGAAGCGCGGCGTGATGGCGTAGTGCTGCCGTCCCTTGCCATGCCATTCCTTGATCAGCGCCTTCGTGTCGTCGTAACCCGATTGCGGTGTGTCGAGCACGCCGTCGGGCGCATTGCGATCCATCATCACCTTGCCGGCAATGTTGAGCATGTTGCGGTCATGCGACTCGGCGAAAAAGGCTTCGGCTGAAGCCTTGTGCACCGAGCAGTAGGCGGCGACCGTCGTTGTACCGTGGCGCACCATTTCGTCGAGGAACAGCCGCACGATGCGGCGGCCGTGCTGGGCGTTGGCGAACTTCGTTTCCTCCGGAAAGGTGTAGGTTTTCAACCAGTCGAGCAGTTCTGCGCCATAGGAGGCGATGACCTGCATCTGCGGAAAATGCACATGGGCATCTATAAAGCCGGGCAGCAGCAGATGCGGCCGGTGGTCGATTTTCTTCGCCGTCTCGCCGGCCTGCTTTTCAACATCGGCATAGGTGCCCGCAGCGACGATCCGGCGGTCGCGGATCAGCAGGCCGCCATCCTCCTCGTAGCGCCAGGCGGAATGATCGTCGATGGTCTGCGGCCAGCGCACGAAGGACAGCGTGCGGCCGCGCAGAAGTGTCGAGTTCATGCTATCTCCCTGCGCCTTCGAACCAAGCCACCAGCAGTGCCCTTTCCTTGTCGGTAATCTGGCTGACGTTGGCGGGCGGCATGGCGTGGCTGCGACCGGCCTGCAGATAGATCTCGCGGGCGTGGTTGGCGATATCCGCATCGGTGTCGAGCATCACGCCCTTCGGTGCATGATAGATGCCCTCATAGACCGGCTCCGCCGCATGGCACATCGAGCAGCGGCCGAGCACGGTGTCGCGCACGGCCGGGAAATGCGCTGAAGCGACATAGATTTGCGCCGACGCGGATTCCTTGGGTTCGCCGGTCAGCACTTTCGGCGCAGTCGACAGCCAGATGATGACGATGAACAGGACGAGTGCCGCCATCCAGGTCCAGGTCGGATTGCCTTTGCGGGCATGGATCGAGTTGAAATAGTGCCGGATCAGCACGCCGATGATGAACACCAGCGAGGCGATGACCCAGTTGAACTCAGTGCCGAACGCCAGGGGATAATGGTTCGACAGCATCAGAAACAGCACCGGCAGCGTCAGATAATTGTTGTGCAGCGAGCGCTGCTTGGCGATCTTGCCGTATTTCGGATCGGGCTTGCGGCCAGCGATGAGGTCGGCGACAACGATCTTCTGGTTGGGGATGATGACCATGAAGACGTTGGCCGACATGATCGTGGCGGTGATGGCGCCCAGATGCAGGAAGGCGGCGCGGCCGGTGAAGAGATGCGTCAGCCCCCAGGCGATGAACACCAGCACACAGTAGAGCACCAGCATCAGGCCGGTGTCGCTTTTGCCGAGCGGCGAGCGGCACAGCAGATCATAGACCACCCAGCCGACGCCGATCGTTGCCAACGACAGCAGGATGCCGACCGGGACGGACATTGGGAGCACGTTGGGATCGATCAGGAACAGATCGGCCCCGGCATAATAGACGACGCACAGCATGGCGAAGCCGGACAGCCAGGTGGCGTAGGATTCCCATTTGAACCAGGTCAGATGCTCGGGCATTTCGGCCGGCGCCACCAGATATTTCTGGATGTGGTAAAAGCCGCCGCCATGCACCTGCCATTCCTCGCCGAAGGCGCCGACGGGCATGCCGGGACGCTGGCGCAGGCCGAGGTCGAGCGCGACGAAGTAGAAGGACGAGCCGATCCAGGCGATGCCGGTGATGACGTGCAGCCAGCGCACGGCAAAACTTAGCCAGTCCCAGAAAATCGCGAAATCCATCATTGAAATCGTCCCTGCCGATTGGGCGACTTTACGGGTTGGAGCGCAAACGGAAAGAGGCGAGGCGCACGATGACTTTCAAAAAAAAATGGAAAATACTAGGGTAGTCACACGCAGCAGGATGGGAGCCGCCCGAAGGCGGCCTCAGGAAAGCCACGAAACCGCATGGCCTATCTGGACAACATTGCCGTCTTCGTTCGCGTGGTCGAACTCGGCAATCTGTCGGCGGCCGGTCGCGACATGCGGATTTCGCCGGCGGTCGCCTCCAACCGCATCAAGGAGTTGGAGAAGCACCTGGGCGTGCGTCTGTTCAACCGCACGACGCGGCAATTGATGCCGACCGAGCATGGCACGGTTTTTTACGGGGGCGCCAAGCAGGTCTTGGAGGCGATCACCGAGGCGGAAGCCGCGGTCTCGGCGCTTTCCGGCCAGCCGCGCGGCACCATCCGCGTTACGGCACCCTTGGGCCTCGGCCGCCGGCTGGTCGCCTCGGGCATTCCCGATTTTCACGACAAATACCCAGACATCGAGGTGAGGCTGAGGCTTTCGGACCACAATGTCGACATCATGAAGGAAGGCATCGATGTCGCCTTCCGGCTCGGCATCATCGAAGATTCCAGCCTCAGGATGCGCGGCATCATGGAATGCGAGCGCGTGCTGGTGGCGGCGCCGAAATATCTCGAGGCCCGCGGCGAACCGTTGGAGCCGCAGGAGCTGATCGGCAAGAAGCACGACTGCCTGATGCTGCGTTATTCCGGCGCGCGCGAATATGTGTGGACGCTGCAGACCCCCACAGGCCCGCAGAAATTCGAGGTGCACGGGCCCTACGACACCGACGATGGCGACGTGCTGACCGGCTGGGCGCTTTCGGGGCGCGGCATCATCAACAAGCCGCGCTTCGAGGTCGAGCCATTCATCCGCGACCGGCGGCTGAAGGTGATCCTGAGCAGCACGCCACCGACACCGGTGCAGTTCGCCGCCGTCTATCCGCACAAGAAGCTGCAGGATCCAAAAGTACGGCTGCTGCTCGACTTCATGGCCGAGCGCTGCCAGCGACTGATCAACGATCTGCTAGCTGGGAAATAATGCTGGCCGGCACGTGACCGGCGCTTGGCCCAGCGCCAGCGGTTGCCATCCCTGGATGTGGCGAACATAGTTCGGGTGGTATTTCGTCTCGCAGGGACCATCGATGGACAACGGCGCCACAATGCATCTTGCCGTTTCGCTGTTTCCGGGAACCATCGATCCATCACCGGGGCGGGAATTCAGCCGCCTGGCCGGTTTAGTGCAAAAGGCCGAAGCGGCGGGCCTGGACATGGTGCTGCTTGCCGATTCAGCGCCGGCTTCCGGCGGCGGTGCCGCGAACAGTCCGATGCCCTTCGAAGCGACCACTTTGCTGGCCGCATTGGCAACTGTCACAAGCAGGATCGGCCTGGTTGCCGCTGCCTCGACAATTGCCCACCAACCCTACAATCTGGCGCGCCGTTTCGCTTCGCTCGACATCATCAGCCATGGCCGCAGTGGCTGGAACGCGACCATGGCGCAGGCGCCACGGGAAACAGCCAATTTCAGCCGGCCCGAAGGATTTTCGCCTGACGATTTCCGCCGTCGCAGTGAGGAATATATCGGCATCGTGCAAGGTCTGTGGCAGGGCTGGGATGCGGACGCGCTGCTGTTCGACCAGAGCGGCGGCCGCTTCCACGACCCCGAAAAAATGCACCTGCTCGAGCACAAGGGCGCGTCCTTTTCCGTGCGCGGACCGCTGAACGTCGCGCGGTCGCCGCAGGATACACCGGTGCTCGTCTTGTCGGGACTGTCGGTATCAGACCTGGATATTGCCGCCCGCACCGCCGATGTCATCCTGCTGGATAACGGACCGGTGGAGGGCGCGACAGCACGCTATGACGATATCAGGCGCCGTGTCACGGCGTGCGGACGCGATCCGGATGCCGTGAAGCTGCTGACGAACGTCGCGCTTATCGCCGATAGCAAGCCGGCTGCCGTCGCCGACAGCATGGAAAAAGGCTTCCGGGCGAAAAGCTGCAACGGGTTCACCATCCAGATGCCGGCACAGCTTTCAGCGCTAGGCGATTTCGTCGGCTTGATTCTGCCGGAACTGCGGCGGCGTGGCTTGGTTCGAGAAAGCAATCGCGGAAAAACGCTGCGCTCGCATCTCGGGCTTGCCGGCGGAGGTGACCAATGACCGCTCGCCAGATGAAGCTCGGCGCCTTTCTGTGGGCGACAGGCCACCACATCGCCGCCTGGCGCCATCCCAAGGCGCACATCACCGCCGGCACTGACATCGACCATTACATCGCGCTGGCGCGCACGGCGGAGGCGGCGAAGTTCGACATGATCTTCTGCGAGGACGCCGCCGGCCTGCGCGAGGCCAATATCGGCATCGCCAGCCAGACGTCGCGCTCGATCGGCTTCGAGCCGATCAGTCTGCTTTCGGCGCTTGCCGTCCAGACCAGCCGCATCGGCCTCGTCTCGACAGCCTCGACGAGCTACAACGAGCCCTATGGGCTCGCACGAACCTTCCTGTCGCTCGATCATCTGAGTGGCGGCAGGGCCGGCTGGAACCTGGTCACCTCGGCCAGCCCCATGGAGGCCGCCAATTTCGGCTCGACCGGCCTCAAGCCCCATGCCGATCGCTATGAGCGCGCGCGTGAATTCGCCGAAGTCGTCACCGGGCTCTGGAACGGCAAGCTCGGCGCCTCCGGTCACGACGGCCAGAGCTTTTCGGTTCGCGACCCGCTCGATCTGCCACGCTCGCCGCAGGGCGCCCCGGTCATGGTCCAGGCTGGCGCCTCGGATGTCGGCCGCGACCTTGCCGCCCGCACCGCCGATGTGGTGTTCACCGCGGCGCAGACCTTCGAGGAAGCGAAGGCCTTTTACGACGATCTCAAGGGACGTCTGGCGGCCTATGGGCGCGAGCCTGACGACATCAAGATCATGCCCGGCGTCGCGCCGGTGGTGGCGGAGACCGAAGCGGAGGCCCGCGAGAAATACGAGGAGTTGCAGGAGCTGATCCCCGACGATGTCGGCGTTGCGCTGCTGTCCAGCTATCTCAGCATCTCCGACCTGTGGCGCTATCCGATCGACGGACCGCTGCCGGAATTGCCGGAGAGCGAGGGGATGAAAAGCCGGCAGGCGCTGGTCGTCGAGCAGTCGCGCCGCGACGGCCTCTCCATCCGCCAGCTTGCCCGGCATTTCGCCGGCGCGCGTGGCCATTGGCGCATCGTCGGCACTGCGGCCCAAGTCGCCGACGAACTGCAGGCTCGGTTCGAGGGTGGCGCGGCCGACGGTTTTAACGTCATGCCCTCATATTTCCCAGGCGAACTGGATGCCTTTGCCACGCTCGTCGTGCCGGAACTGCAGCGACGCGGCCTGTTTCGCAAGGAGTACGACGGCCGCACACTGCGCGACCATCTGGGGCTGAAGCGGCCGGTTTAGCTGCGGCGCAGCTTAGCCCGCCATCACCCTGCCATGCGGAATTTGCTGGTCGGCACTTAAGGCTGCGCTGTGACTGACCAGCGCCGTCATGATCTCAGCTGCCGCCAGCGCCGCGATGACCTGTGGGCGCTTGTCTTTGACCGTATCGCCGCCGATCGGCGAGACGAGGCGGGCAAACTCGGCCTCGCTGCCTGCCGCCGATTTCAGGAACCAGTTCCTGAACGTCGCTTTCTTGGTCTTCGAGCCGATCATGCCGACATAGGCGGCATCGCCGCGCTTCAGCGCCTCGGCGACGATCAGGAAATCCAGCGCATGATCGTGGGTCAGGATGGCGAAGGCGGTGCCGGCGGGAGCGTTTCGCACCTCGGCCTCGGGCATCGGCGTCAGCCGGGTCTCGACGGTCTCCGGCATGCCTTCCAGTGCTTCGGCCCGCGTCTCGATGACGATGCCGTGCACGGGAAGAAGTGCGATCGTCGACGCCAGCGCCTGGCCGACATGGCCGCCGCCGAAGATGTAGACACGCGGCAGGTGCGCCTCCTCGGCTTCCGCAGCCGCAACCAGATCGGCGGCAAGGGCTGCATCGACGAGCCGGATCAGCACTTCGACGCGCCCGCCGCAGCATTGGCCGATCTCGGGGCCCAAAGGCACGTCGAGGGTCGCGCGAATATCCCTCCCCCTTGAGGGGAGGGTGGCGGCGAAGCCGTCGGGTGGGGTCGTCGCAGCAGTGCTCGACGCTTTAGGTCGCGCGCTGCCTCTGCCGACCCCCTCTGGCCGCTTTGCGGCCATCTCCCCCTCAAGGGGGGAGAAAAGCATCTGCCTGGCCTTGTCGATCGCCATATATTCGAGCTGACCGCCGCCGATCGTGCCAAAGATCGCCGCCTGCGAGACGAGCATGAAGGCGCCCTTCTCGCGTGGCGTCGAGCCTTTTGTGCCAGCCACTTCGACCAAGGCAACCCGGCCGGCGCTGGCGAGAAAGGCTTTCAGGCTTTGCACTTTCGAGTTCATTGTTCACGTTCCCGAACGGGAAATATAGGTTTTTTCGGCCCGGATTGCACGTTCTGCCGGATTCAGGCGCCGGCCTTCGTCTCTTTCTTCAGCCGCTCGATCGCCATCAGCACCCGTTCCGGCGTTGCCGGCGCATCGAGGCGCGGACAGATCTTGTGATCGGCGACGCTGGCCACCGCGTCCGACAGCGCGTGCAGCACCGACATGCCGAGCGGGAACGGCGGCTCGCCGACCGCCTTGGAGCGGTGGATCGTCGGCTCGCCCGCTTCCGGCCAGTCGGCCAGAGTGACGTTGAAGATCTTTGGCCGGTCGGAGGCGAGCGGGATCTTGTAGGTCGACGGCGCATGCGTGCGCAGCCGGCCCTTAGCGTCCCACCACAGTTCTTCCGTCGTCAGCCAGCCCATACCCTGGATGAAGCCGCCCTCGATCTGGCCGATGTCGATGGCGCGGTTCAGAGATCGGCCGCAGTCATGCAGAATATCGGTGCGCTCGACCATGTATTCGCCGGTCAGCGTGTCGACCGAGACCTCCGAACACGACGCGCCATAGGCGAAATAGTAGAAGGGGCGGCCCTCGCCTTTGTCGCGGTTCCAATGGATTTTCGGCGTCTTGTAGAAACCCGCCGCCGACAGCTGGATGCGGGCCATATAGGCCTGCTTGACGAGGTCGGCGAAGGCGATCTCCTGGTTGCCGATGCGCACCCGGTTGGGCAGGAACAGCACCTGATCGCGCGGCACCTGATATTTTTCGGCGGCGAAATCGATCAGCCGGTCCTTGATCTGGCGAGCGCCGTTTTGCGCCGCCATGCCATTGAGGTCGGAGCCGGACGACGCCGCCGTGGCCGAAGTGTTCGGCACCTTGCCGGTCGTGGTCGCGGTGATCTTCACCTGGTCTAGGTCGATCTGGAACTCTTCCGCCACCACTTGCGCCACCTTGACGTAGAGGCCTTGCCCCATCTCGGTGCCGCCATGGTTCAGATGCACCGAACCGTCGGTGTAGACATGCACCAGTGCGCCGGCCTGGTTGTAGTGGGTGGCGGTGAACGAGATGCCGAATTTGACCGGCGTCAGCGCCAAGCCGCGCTTGATGAAACGGCTGTTGGCGTTGAAGGCCGATATTTCCCGCCTCCGCCGCGCATAGCTGGCGCTTTCCTCCAGTTCGGCGACGATGCGCTGGATGATGTTGTCCTCGACCGTTTGGTGATAGGGCGTGATGTTGCGGTCTGAGGTGCCGTAGAAATTCTTCTTGCGGATCTCGAGCGGATCCTTGCCGACTGCAAAGGCGACCTCGTCGATGACGCGCTCGGCGCCGACCATGCCTTGCGGACCGCCGAAACCACGGAAAGCGGTGTTCGACACGGTGTTGGTGTAGAGCGGCGCCGATTGCGCATGCACTGCCGGCCAGAAATAGGTGTTGTCGCAGTGGAACAGCGCGCGATCGGTCACCGGGCCTGACAGATCCGACGAGAAACCGCAGCGCGCCGCGAACATGAAATCGACACCGAGGATGTTGCCCTCGTCATCGAAGCCGACCTCGTAGTCCACGAGGAAATCATGACGCTTGCCGGTGGCGATCATGTCGTCGTCGCGGTCCGGCCGGATCTTCACGGCGCGATGGTGTTTCTTCGCGGCGATCGCCGCCAATGCGGCAAACTGATTGCCTTGCGTTTCCTTGCCGCCGAAGCCGCCGCCCATGCGGCGGATTTCCACCGTGATGGCGTTGCTCGGCACGCCGAGCGCATGGCTGACCATGTGCTGGACTTCGCTCGGATGCTGGGTCGAGGAATAGATGGTGACGTCCTGATCCTCGCCCGGAATGGCCATGGCGATATGGCCTTCGAGGTAGAAGTGTTCCTGGCCGCCGATGCGCATTTTTCCCTTTAGCCGGCGCGGCGCCTGACGGATCGCTGTAGCGGCATCGCCGCGCTTCAGGGTGAGAGGCGGCGTGACGAGCTTGTCCTTCTTCGGATCGAGCGCGCCAATGTCGGTGACGAAGGGCAATTCCTTGTATTCGACCTTGGCCAATCTGGTGGCGCGACGCGCCTGCTCGCGCGTCTGCGCAATGACGCAAAAGATTGGCTGGCCATAGAATTGCACCTTGCCGTCGGCCAGCACCGGCTCGTCGTGGCGGCCTGTCGGCGAAATGTCGTTCTCGCCCGGCACATCCTTGGCCGTCAGCACGTCGACAACACCGGGCGCTGTACGCACCGCCGAGAGATCCATGCTGGTAATCGTGGCATGCGTGGCGGCAGAAAGCCCGAGGCAGCCATGCACCGTGCCGGCCGGTTCCGGCATGTCGTCGATATAGACGGCCGTGCCGCTGACATGCTTGTGGGCGGAGTCGTGGCGCTGATCGGTGGCGACGCCGCCGGCGATCTTTTCAGCCTTCAGATTGGGGGGAGCGTGCTTGTTCATCATGCCGCCTCGTGCCTCGAAACCTGGATCGGCTCCCTGGTACCGCTGGTCTCGGCGAAGAAGCGCAGCAAGAGATTGCGCGCCGCGAGCGCACGATACTCGGCCGAGGCCCGCATGTCGGTGAGCGGGGTGAAATCCCTGGCATATTCGACCATCGCCGCGTCAACCGTGGTCTCCGTCCATGGCTTGCCGAGCAGCGCTTTTTCGACAGAAGACGCCCGCTTCGGCGTCGCCGCCATGCCGCCATAGGCAATGCGCACCTCCGCCACCGTGCCATCGCTGGCCAGCGTCAAGAAGAAGGCGCCGAGGGCCGCGGTGATGTCCTCATCGCGGCGCTTGGTGATTTTGTGGACGGCGAATTTCGTGCCCTTGACCGGAACCGGAACGTGCACGGCCTCGACGAATTCGCCCGGCCGCCGGTCCTGTTTGCCATAGGCAATGAAGAAGGTTTCCAGTGGAATCGAGCGCCGCTTCTTGCCCTTGCGCAGGGTGAGACTTGCGCCAAGAGCGATCAAGGGCGGCGGCGTGTCGCCGATCGGCGAGCCGTTGGCGATATTGCCGCCGATGGTCCCCATGTTGCGCACCTGTTCGCCGCCGATGCGATCGAACAACGGCCCCAGCGCCGGGATACGCTTCGCCAATATCGCGAAGGCATCAGTGTAGGTGACGCCCGCGCCGATCGAAATGATGCCGTTGTCTTCCGAGATGGTGCAAAGTCCGTCGAGATTGCCGATGAAAATGGCCGGCGAAATATCGCGCATGTGCTTGGTCACCCAGAGGCCGACATCGGTCGAGCCGGCAACGATGGTGGCGCCGGGTTCCTTGTCCAGCACGGCGGCGAAATCATCGACATCGGCCGGCACGACCAGCCGCGTCTTGGCCGAACCGATCTCAATCCGGGCGCCGTCATGCATGGCCTCGAGCCTCGCGGTGATCGCCTTGCGCTCCGTGGCCAGCGGATCCTTTACCGCCTTGCCGTAGCTGGAGATGGCATGCGCAGCGCGCATGATCGCCTCGTAGCCGGTGCAGCGGCAGAGATTGCCTTGCAAGGCCTTTTCGATATCCGCGTTCGACGGATTCGACGACTTCATCCACAGGCCATAGAGCGACATGACGAAGCCCGGTGTGCAGAAGCCGCATTGCGAGCCGTGGAAATCGACCATCGCCTGCTGCACCGGATGCAGTTGGCCTGATACGCCGCGCAGATGCTCGACGGTCACGACATGGGTGGCGTCCAACGAGCCGAGGAAACGGATGCAGGCATTGACGCTTTCATAGACCAGCCCGCCGGCCGAGAGCTTGCCGACCAACACGGTGCAGGCGCCGCAATCGCCCTCGGCGCAGCCTTCCTTGGTGCCGCGCAGCGACCGGTCGAGCCGCAGCCAGTCGAGCAGGGTCCCGTCGGGTGCCACCGACGAAAGCGCGACGTCCCTGCCGTTGAGGATGAAGCGGATTTCATTGCGGATGCTAATTTTGGCCATGCCTCAGCTCCCCCTGTACGTCGAGTAGCCGTAGGGCGAGACCAGCAGTGGCACATGATAGTGCACGGGCTCGGCCATGCCGAAGCGGATTGGTATCGTATCGAGAAAGGCCGTTTTCGGCAGGCTCAACCCCTGCTGGCGCAAATAGTCGCCTGCAGCGAAGACCAGTTCATATTCGCCGGTGCGGAACTCCGCGCCGGCGAGCAGCGGCTTGTCACAACGGCCGTCGGCATTGGTGACAACAGTCTTCAAATGTGTCCGTGCCTTGCCGTCGAGGTGATAAAGCGCGATCGACAATCCCGCCGCCGGCTTGCCTGTCGCCGTGTCGAGGACATGGGTCGTCAGACGCCCGCCATCGGCATTCGACGTTTCTGCCATTGGCCGCCTCCCATTTCCGGTACGAGCGAATTGGCCCGGTACGATCAAGTATCAACAGTGAATTGTGCGCCAATTAAAGGCGATGCATAAGTCCCGGTCGAGCGGAGTGCGACAAAAACACTTTCAAAAATTTTCGGGGGAATGCGAGAAGCACCCTTTCGATATTCTGATCATACTTCGGGCCATGCCCGGCGGGAGGGACGATGCGTTACAGCAGAGACATGCGCGGCTACGGAGTCAATCCGCCGGACCCGAAATGGCCTGGCGGCGCGCATGTCGCCGTGCAGTTCGTCGTCAACTACGAGGAAGGCGGCGAGAACTGCGTGCTGCATGGCGACAAGGCGTCCGAAGCCTTCCTGTCGGAAATCGTCGGCGCGGCACCCTGGGTGGGCCAGCGCCACTGGAACATGGAATCCATCTACGAATACGGTGCCCGCGCCGGTTTCTGGCGGTTGCTGCGGCTGTTCAGCGAGGCCGAGGTGCCGATCACCTGCTATGGCGTCGCCACCGCGCTCGCCCGTTCGCCGGATCAAGTCACGGCCATGCAGGAAGCCGGCTGGGAGATCGCCTCGCACGGGTTGAGATGGATCGACTACCGCGACCACAGCGCCGAGGATGAGCGCCGCGACCTCGAGGCGGCGATCAAGCTGCACTACGAAGTGACCGGCGCGCGCCCGACCGGCTGGTATACGGGTCGCACATCGATCAACACAGTGAGGATTGTGGCGGAAGAAGGCGGTTTCGACTATGTGTCGGACACCTATGACGACGAGCTGCCCTACTGGTTCGAGCATGATGGCGGCGCGCAGCTCATCATTCCCTATACGCTCGACGCCAACGACATGCGGTTCGCAACGCCGCAGGGCTTCAACTCCGGCGACCAGTTCTTTGCCTATTTGAAGGACAGCTTCGACACGCTCTATGCCGAGGGCAAGGCAGGCCGGCCACGCATGATGAACATCGGCCTGCACTGCCGCCTCGTCGGGCGGCCGGGCCGGGTGGCGGCGCTGAAGCGCTTCGTCGACTATGTGAAGTCGCACGACAGGGTCTGGCTGGCGCGGCGCATCGACATCGCCCGCCACTGGCAAGAGGTCAATCCTTATCAACCGGCGGCACTCCGCCCCTCGAAGATGGAATTCGAGACCTTCGTCCACACTTTCGGCGGCGTGTTCGAGCATTCGCCGTGGATCGCCGAACGCGCCTACGAACTGGAACTGGGCCCGGCGCATGACACTTCAGGCGGCCTGCACAATGCGCTTTGCCGTGTCTTCCGGTCCGCCAGCGAAACCGAGCGGCTTTCCGTGCTCAACGCTCATCCCGACCTTGCCGGCAAACTTGCCAAGGCCAAACGGCTGACGGCGGAATCGACCAGGGAACAGGCTTCTGCCGGCCTCGACGCGCTGACCGACAAGGAGCGCGAACTGTTTTCCAAGCTCAACGCCGCCTACGTCACCACTTTCGGTTTCCCCTTCATCATCGCGGTGAAGGGCAAGACGAGGCAAGAGATTCTGGCGGAATTCGAGGCGCGCATCGGCAACAGCCGCGGCGTCGAATTCGAAACCGCCTGCAAACAGGTCGAGCGCATCGCGCTGCTCCGCCTCAAGGACATGCTTCCGCAATAGGTTTGAACCCATGGATACGATCAGGATGCCCGAGCGAACCTATTACGCACCACATGGCGGCCACCCCGGCCAGAGCGAGCTTCTGACCGGCCGCGCCGTCTTCACCGAGGCCTATGCCGTCATTCCCCGGGGTGTGATGCAGGACATCGTGACCAGTGCGTTGCCGTTCTGGGACAAGACCCGCGCCTGGATCTTGTCGCGACCGCTATCCGGTTTTGCCGAGACGTTCTCGCAATACATTGTCGAGGTCGCGCCGAGCGGCGGCAGCGAGCGGCCGGAACCCGATGCCGGCGCCGAGGGCGCCCTGTTCGTGGTCGAGGGCGAGTTGACGGTTCTGCTTGCCGGCAAGAAGCATGTCTTGCGGCCCGGCGGCTTTGCCTTCCTGCCGCCGGCCAGCGGCTGGACGGTTCGCAACGAAAGCAAGGCCGACGTGCGCTTCCACTGGATTCGCAAGGCTTACGATGTGGTCGACGGTCTTGATGTGCCGGAAGCCTTCTTCACCAACGAGCAGGAGATCGCGCCAACGCCTATGCCCGGCACCGAAGGCCGCTGGGCGACGACGCGGTTCGTCGATCCGGCCGATTTGCGCCACGACATGCACATGACCATCGTCACGCTGGAACCCGGCGCGGTCATTCCCTTCGCCGAGACCCATGTCATGGAGCATGGGCTCTATGTGCTGGAAGGCAAAGCGGTCTATCGCCTCAACCAGGACTGGGTCGAGGTCGAGGCCGGCGACTATATGTGGCTGCGCGCCTTCTGCCCGCAGGCCTGCTATGCGGGCGGCCCGGGCAAATTCCGCTATCTGCTCTACAAGGACGTCAACCGGCACGCCAAACTCGGCGGCGCCAGTGTCCCCGGGCGGACGCGGTGACGCGGATCATTGCGCGGCCACTGACCCGCGAGAGCTTTGCTCCGTTCGGCGACGTCATCGATATGGGCGGCGACAACCACTACCCGATCAATGGCGGCAGGGCCGAGCGCTACCACGATCTGGCGACCGCCGAGGCGACCGGACCAAACGCCCGCGTGCTGATCTCGATGGTGCGCGGCACGCCCTACGAATTGCCGCTGAAGCTGAGCATGGTCGAGCGCCACCCCTTCGGCAGCCAGGCCTTCATCCCGCTGTCGCCGCGCCCATTCCTGGTCGTCGTCTGCCATGATGGCGAGCAAGGGCCTGATGAGCCGCGTGCCTTCATCACCGCACCCGGACAAGGCATCAACTATTCCCGTAATCTCTGGCACGGCGTGTTGACGCCGCTTGGCGAGGCGCAGGATTTCCTGATTGTCGACCGTGGCGGCGACGGCTCCAACCTCGAAGAATTCCATTTCTCGCATGCTTACGAGATCCATCTCCCTTAATTTTTTGTGCATGTCGTTACCCCAAAACCGGGGCACTTTTGGGCGACATGCAGCAGGAGAGCCTGAAATGACCGACATTTCTTTGATCGACCGCCTGCTCGACGTGATCGAACACGACATCGTGCCGAAGACGGCCGACGGTGTTGTCCATGGCAACAAGCTGTTCGGCGCGGCGATCCTGCGTAAGGACGACCGTTCGCTGGTGCTGGCCGAGACCAACAACGAGAGGGAAAACCCGCTCTGGCATGGCGAGGTGCACTGCCTGAAACGTTTCTACGAAATGCCGAAGGCGGAGCGCGTCGATCCGAAAGACGCGATCTTCATCGCCACGCATGAGCCCTGCTCGCTCTGCCTGTCGGCGATCACCTGGACTGGCTTCGACAATTTCTACTATCTGTTCAGCCACGAGGATTCGCGCGACAGTTTTGCCATCCCGCACGATCTGAAGATCCTGAAAGAGGTCTTCACCCTCGACCCCGGCGGCTACAATGCCGAGAATGCCTACTGGAAGAGCTTTTCTATCCGCATGCTGGTGCGAGCGTTGCCCGAGGTAGAGCGGCAACGGCTGGAAATACGCATCGGCGCGATTTCGGCGCGCTACGATGATCTGTCCGGCGTCTATCAGGCGAACAAGGACGATAACGACATCCCGCTGAATTAGGGCTCTCGGCCTACCGGGGGCACCCTTGAATTGCCACCTTTATGGTGGCATATTGCGTCATGGAGAAACGAAGGCCCACCTACGATCTTGATGCCATCAAGACGACGTTCGGGTCTGTCGATACGCTGGCGATCACGACGTCCGCTCTGCGGGATGCCACAGGCCTTGGCTTCGACCGTGCCGGCGTCGTCGAGGTAATCGGCGGCATGACGAGGAAAATGTTCGTGAAATCCATGACGACCTTTGCGGATCACCGGGTCTGGCAGGATGCCTATCACGTGCCCGTGCGCGACCTGATCCTCTACGTGAAATTCCAAGCGGATGTCGTGACCGAGTTCACGGTCATGTCGTTCAAGGAGAAATGACCATGGCGACAAGAGAAGAAAATCGGACCATGATTTCCCCCGAAACCGGGGAAACGCTCACGCGTGACGTGCGTCCATTCACAGTGGCGTACAAGGGCGAGAGCATAATTGTCGACTTTCCGGGTTACTATCCAGCATCCGGTGACGAGGGTGTGCATATCGGAGGCGACATGGCTGCCGTCGATGCCGCACTACGCGCCCTCAAGGAGAGGATCGATGGCGTGCCGGCCCCGGCAACCATCCGCCGCATGCGCACAAAGCTCAATCTGTCGCAGCGCGAGGCAGGATCCCTGTTCAAGGTCGGCGAGAATGCTTTCGACAAGTATGAAAGGGGCCTGATCGAGCCGAGTGGCCCGACCATTCAATTGATGACGCTGCTGGAAAAACATCCCGAACTGCTGGATGAATTGCGGTAGCGGCACAGGTCGCATTTTTCGCTGCTCCAGTCGCGAATGGTGATTGAAAGTCGTCGCGCCGCGGGGCGTTATGCGGGCCATGAAAACAGTCACCGAATTTCCCCGCAAGGTCGTCGAGTTCCCGGATATGGGCATCGTCATGCCGGATGGCTGCCGGCTGTCGGCGCGGGTCTGGATGCCGGAGGATGCCGGCGACGATCCAGTGCCGGCGATCCTGGAGCATCTGCCCTACCGCAAGCGCGACGGCACCATCTTTCGCGATCAGCTGACGCATCCCTATTTCGCCGGCCACGGCTACGCCTCGATCCGGGTCGATATGCGCGGCAATGGCGATTCCGAAGGGCTGATGGACGACGAATATTCCGAGCAGGAATTGCAGGACGCCTGCGACATCATCGCCTGGGCGGCAAGCCAGCCCTGGTGCAACGGCAATGTCGGCATGATGGGCATTTCCTGGGGCGGCTTCAACTGCCTGCAGGTGGCGGCCAAGCAGCCGCCGGCGCTCAAAGCGGTGATCAGCTTGTGCTCGACCGTCGACCGCTACGCCGACGACATTCACTACAAGGGCGGCTGCCTGCTGATCGAGAACTTCGGCTGGGCCTCGACCATGCTGTCCTACTCATCGCGGCCGCCGGACCCGCTGCTGGCCGGCGACAACAGATGGCGCGATCTGTGGCTGACCCGGCTGGAGAACCAATCCTTCCTGGCGCCGCTGTGGCTGAAGCACCAGCACCGCGATGCCTACTGGAAGCGCGGCTCGATCTGTGAGGATTTTTCCGCCGTCAAAGCCGCCGTGCTGTCGATCGGCGGCTGGCATGACGGCTACCGCAACACGGTCTCGCATCTGGCCAGCAACATCGAAGCCCCGGTCAAGGGCATTATCGGGCCATGGATTCACAAATACCCGCATTACGCAGGACCAAAACCCGCCATCGGCTTCCTGCAGGAGGCCTTGCGCTGGTGGGACCGCTGGCTCAAGAGTGTCGAAACCGGTGTCGAGTCCGACCCGGCCTACCGCGCCTATGTCATGGACAGCGTGCGTCCGGCGCGCTGGCACCCCGAGCGTCCCGGCCGCTGGATTGCCGAGCAGCAATGGCCCTCGCCAACGATCAAGACGCAGACGGTCGATCTGATCCCCGCAACGGAAAAACCGGCCATCGTTGCCTCGCCGCAAAGCTGCGGCCTGGCCGGCGGCGAGTATTTTCCCTTCACCTTCGGCCCCGAACTGCCAGGCGATCAGCGCCCCGACGATGCGCTGTCGGTGTGTTTCGACCAGCCGGAACTCAGTCAGGCCATCGACATCGTCGGCGCCCCGGAAGTCGAATTGCGGCTGTCCTCCGACCGTCCGCAGGCCAACATTGCGATCCGACTCTGTGACGTGCATCCCGACGGCGCCTCGGAACTGATTTCCTATGGCGTGCTCAATCTGACGCACCGCAATTCGCACGAATTTCCCGAGGCGCTGGTGCCGAGTGAAACCGTCTCAGTGCGCGTCGTGCTCGATCAATGCGGCTATCGCGTTCCGCCCGGCCACCACCTGCGTGTTGCCGTTTCGAACGCCTATTGGCCTGCCATCTGGCCGTCGCCGGAGCCGGTCCGGCTGACCTTGTCGGCGGCGACGCTCCGCTTGCCGCTGCGGCCGCTGGCGACAGACGACGAAGCGGCGTTCGCCGAGCCGGAAGGTGCCACCTCATGGGCAACGGAGACGATCCGCGCCAGCAATTCCGAGCGCCATATCGATCGTGACGAAAAGACGGGAATCGTGACGCTTTTCATCGTTGATGATTTCGGTGAGGTCCGCGATCTCGATCACGGTCTTGCCAATGGCAGCATTGCCCGCGAGACCTGGACGATCCATCCCGACGATCCGCTGTCGGCCTCAGGGAAGACGCACTGGACGCAGACCCTGTCGCGAAACGGATGGTCGGTACGCACCGAAACGACAGCCGAAATGCGATCGGACGCGCAAAACTTCATCGTCAGCGCCAGAATCGAGGCCTATGAGGACGAAACGCTCGTCTTCGAGCGCAATTTCGAGGAGAAGGTGCCGCGCGCGCTTCTTTGAGCACTGAGCTCATTGGTCCAATTGCGACGTACGATTTACGCCACGGCATGTCGCATTCGGTCTTGCTTACCGCTTTCCCTTGCGGTCATTATTCTCCTCACAAGAAACAAGAAAAACGACCGCAGAGTCGAACCAACAGAGTGAGGAACTCAAAATGTCGAACGAACTGGAATTTCTTAGCCGGCGTGTCGCGTCGGGCAAACTGAGCCGTCGTGATTTTCTCGGCCGGGCGGCGGCGCTCGGTATCTCCGCACCCTTCGCTAATTCGCTGCTTTCAAGCGCGGCACGCGCGGCAGGTCCGGTCAAGGGCGGCACACTGAAGGCCGGACTTGTCGGCGGCGAGTCCACCAACAGCCTTGATCCGGCACTGTTCATGACTCAGGTGCCGTTCGCCTTCGGCAAGATGTGGGGCGAATTGATTGTCGAGCTTTCGCCGGAAGGCAAGCTCGAGAACCGCATCGCCGAGGAGATCGGCTCGTCGGACGACGCCAAGGTGTGGACGCTGAAGATCCGCGACGGCGTCGAATTCCACAACGGCAAGACGGTGACCCCCGAGGACGTGGCCGCCACACTTGAGCGCCATTCCGACGAGAAGTCGAAATCCGGCGCGCTCGGCTACATGAAGGGCATCGAGACCATCAAGGCCAGCGGCAAGGAAGTCGTGCTGACCCTGAAGGAAGCCAATGCCGATCTGCCCTATTTGCTCAGCGACTATCACCTGATCGTCCAACCGAATGGCGGCAAGGACAAGGCCGACGCAGGCATCTCGGCCGGTCCTTACAAGGTCACGACCAATGAGCCCGGCGTGCGCCATGGCGGCGAGCGTTTCGCCAATTACTGGCAGGGCGACAAGATGGGCCATGCCGACCAGATCGAGATCATCGTCATCAACGATGCGACGGCGCGCACAGCCGCGCTGCAGGGCGGCCAGGTCAACATGGTCAACCGCGTCGAGCCGAAGATCGTCGACCTGATCAAGCGCCTGCCGGGCGTCACCATCCGCAACCACGCGGGTCCTGGCCACTACGTGTTCATCATGCATTGCAACACGGCGCCGTTCGACAACGCCGATTTGCGCATGGCACTGAAGCTGGCCATCGACCGCGAGGAAATGCTGGACAAGATCCTGCGCGGCTACGGCTCGCTCGGCAACGACTTCCCGATCAATGCGTCCTATCCGCTGTTTACCGAGATCGAGCAGCGCAAGTACGATCCCGACAAGGCCAAGTTCCACTTCAAGAAGTCGGGCCACGATGGCGCCGTCCTGCTGCGGACCTCGGACGTCGCTTTCCCGGGCGCTGTCGATGCATCGCAGTTGTTCCAGCAGAGCGCGGCCAAGGCCGGCATCCAGATCGAGTTGAAGCGTGAGCCTGGCGACGGCTATTGGAACGAAGTCTGGAACAAGCAGCCCTTCTGCGCTTCCTACTGGGGCGGCCGCTCGACCCAGGACCAGATGTACTCCACCGCTTATCTGTCGAACGCCGACTGGAACGACACGCGTTTCAAGCGTCCGGACTTCGACAAAATGGTGCTGGCCGCGCGCGCCGAGCTCGACGAGACCAAGCGCAAGCAGATGTACCATGACATGGCTGTCCTGGTACGAGACGAGGGCGGCCTGATCCTGCCGATGTTCAACCAGTTCATCGACGCTACCGGCGCCAAGGTCGGCGGCTGGGTCGACGATCCGCATCAGGAGCTGATGAACGGTTACGCGCTGGCGAAGTGCTGGCTCGAAGCCTGAGCTTGGCCTTGCGGATATGTCCTCACCCATCTTGAAACTGGTGGCCCAGCGCGTTGCGCTGGGCATTCTCCTCTTGTTGGCCGTTTCGGTCCTGATCTTCGCCGGCACCCAGATCCTGCCCGGCGATGTCGCGCAAGCCATTCTCGGGCAATCGGCGACACCGGAGTCGCTCGCCAATCTGCGCGAGCAGCTCGGCCTCAACGATCCGGCCTATATCAGGTATTTCCGCTGGCTCGGCGGTGTGCTGACCGGCGATCTCGGCACGGCCATGTCGAGCGGGCAGGATATCGCCACGTCGATCAAGGGGCGGCTGTGGAACACGCTGTTCCTCGCCTTCTGGGCGGCGATCGTCGCCGTGCCGCTGGCGATCATTCTCGGCCTGATCGCGGTGCGCTACCGCAATGGCTGGGTCGACAAGCTGATCTCCGGGCTGGCGCTGGCCTCGACCTCCTTTCCCGAGTTCTTCATCGGCTATGTGCTGGTCTATTTCTTCGCCGTGAAATGGCAAATCTTCCCGGGCATCTCGACCGTCTATGACGGCATGCCTTTTGGCGAGCGCATGCAGGCGATCGCCCTGCCGGCGGCAGCGCTGACGCTGGTCGTGCTCGCCCACATGATGCGCATGACACGCGCGGCGATCCTCAATGTCATGCAGTCGGCCTATGTCGAGACAGCGGAACTGAAGGGCCTGTCGGCCTTCAACGTCATCCGCAAGCACGCCTTCCCCAACGCCATCGCGCCGATCATCAACGTCGTCATGCTCAACCTCGCTTACCTCATCGTCGGCGTCGTCGTGGTCGAGGTGATCTTCGTCTACCCAGGCATGGGACAGTATCTGGTCGACCACGTCACCAAGCGAGACGTGCCGGTGGTGCAGGCGGTCGGCCTGATCTTCGCCGCCGTCTATATCAGCCTGAACATCATTGCGGACATAGCGGCCATCGTCGCCAATCCGCGTCTCAGACACCCGAAATAGGGGGCGGATATGCTCGATATCAAACGCATCCCCATCCCCGCTCTGATCGGCATCGTGCTGACGGCATTGTTCGTCCTGGCGGCGGTCTTCGCCCCCTGGATCGCGCCGCACGGCAATGGCGAAATCGTCGGCGATGTCTGGGAACCGATGTCGGCTGCCCATTTGCTGGGCACCGACAATCTCGGCCGCGATCTTCTGTCGCGCATGATCTACGGCGCCCGCATCACTTTGTTCATCGCGGTGCTGGCCACCGCACTGTCATTCTCGCTCGGCGCCATCCTCGGCTTCTCGGCGGCCGTCTTCGGCGGCTGGTTCGACACGCTGCTGTCGCGCCTCGTCGATCTCTTGATGTCTATCCCGACGCTGATCATGGGTCTCGTCGTGCTGTCCGTGCTGCCGACCAATCTGGTGACGCTGATCCTGGTGATGGGCATTCTGGATTCGACCCGCGTCTATCGCCTGTCGCGCGCGGTCGCCGTCGACATCAACGTCATGGACTATGTCGAGGCGGCGAAACTGCGTGGTGAGGGCAGCGGTTGGATCATCTTCCGCGAAATCCTGCCCAACGCATTGTCGCCACTGGTTTCGGAACTTGGCCTGCGCTTCATCTACGCGGTGCTGTTCCTGTCGACGCTGTCGTTCCTCGGCCTTGGCGTGCAGCCACCGGACGCCGACTGGGGCGGCATGGTCAAGGAAAACAAGGACGGCATCGTCTTCGGCATCGCGGCCGCACTCATCCCGGCAGCGGCGATCGCCCTGCTGGCGATTTCCGTCAACCTGGTTGCCGACTGGGTGCTCAACCGGACGACAAGCCTCAAGGGAGGACGCGGGTGATGGCCGACACCAAAGCGAAACCTGGCCTGCTGCTCGACATCCGCAATCTGCGCATCGAGGCCACCGTCTTCCCGCCCGGAGAGCCGCCAAAGAACATCGTGCTGGTGCACGATGTCTCGCTGACGCTTGAGAAGGGCAAGGTGCTCGGCCTGATCGGCGAGTCCGGCGCCGGCAAGTCGACCATCGGCCTGTCGTCGATGGGCTATGGCCGCGGTGGCGTGCGCATCACCGGCGGCGAGGTGATCCTGAACGGCCGCGACATCCTCAAGGGCGGCAAGGACGGCTTCCGCAAATTACGCGGCCGCGAGGTCTGCTATGTCGCGCAATCGGCGGCAGCCGCCTTCAACCCGGCGCACCGGCTGATGGACCAGGTGGTGGAAGCCACGCTGCTGCACGGTACGGCGACACGTGCCGAGGCCGAGAAGCGCGCGGTTGCGCTGTTCAAGAAGCTCAGCCTGCCGAACCCCGAAACCATCGGCGAGCGCTTTCCGCACCAGGTGTCGGGCGGCCAGTTGCAGCGCGTGATGACAGCGATGGCGCTGTGCTCGGAGCCGGACCTGATCGTCTTCGACGAGCCGACCACGGCGCTCGACGTGACGACGCAGATCGACGTGCTGGCGGCGATCAAGGACGCCATCCGCGACACCCATGTCGCGGCGCTCTACATCACGCACGACCTTGCCGTCGTCGCCCAGGTCTCAGACGAGATCATGGTGCTGCGCCATGGAAGGCTGGTCGAATGGGGCGGCACAAGGCAGATCATCAAGGAGCCGCGCCAGGAATACACCAACGCGCTTGTCTCGGTGCATGAGATCGAACACCAGGAGCAGAAACCCGGCACGACGCCGTTCCTGTCGGTGAAGAACGTCACCGCCGCCTATGGCCGCA